>JAEETM010000029.1 GCA_016290335.1 Treponema sp.
ATCGGTGGCAGAAGGAGATAAACGAGATAAATAAAGCAGATTTTCAAGCGTCTGCTGATCAATTTGTTTGTGTTGTGTTGCCATGGCAAACATTATAGTGAAAAAATAAATGTTGGTCACTATATCAGGGCAAACGCGATATAAATACTTTTATTTAAAAAATGGCTCCCGGTCGAGTGACGATTTCTAGGTTAATTATTTATAATGCGTTTGCCCTTATTTCATAGATACTATCTTCATTTTTTCACTAAAATCTTTACAGTTGCTCGGTTATGATTTACAGTATTTATATGAAGAAGATTATTTGTTTTACAGTTTTACTTTTATTAACGATGATTGCTTTTGCTGAGGGCACAAAATCCGCTGGTTCGGCTGATGATTATGCGCTCACTTTTTTTAAGAAGCTCAATAAAACGCAGGAAAAGTTAACTTATATGCACAAAAAGGGAAATCTTGCGAAGGTGGGGACGGAAACTGTAAATGGGAATATTTCGGGGACGCTTTTTTATGATGTGAAGATTAAGGGGATGGGGGCTGTTGTTACGCTCAGGTATACTGATTTTTGTGATGAAGAAGGATGGGTTTACGACGGCGAAGTTCTTACTTATTCAAATATGTCGCAGGACGGGCATTTTGAAGGAACAATAAAAGTCAGCGGAATTGAACCTGCCGAAATCAGCTATGATAAAGTGATTATGAAAAACGGTGCCCCGGGAGATGGATTTTATACAGTAAGTTTTCCAGACCGGCAAGGTACACCGGCAAAGGTTGATTATTCGGTTTATTTGAAATCTAAGAAATAATTTTCTTCGGAAGCTCACGAAGGATTTTCTTTGGAAGGATTTTTCTCCTTTTTTTTTGAAGTATTGCTGATTATAATTCCGCCGAGCACAAGTGCAATTCCAAGAACAACGCTCCAGGACATTTTTTCATGAAACCAGATTATTCCGTTTAAAGTTGCAACAACCGGTTCAACAGAAGCAATAATGGAAGCCTGTCCGTTTTCTACAGATTTTAGGCCCAGAGTATAAGTTATGTACGGGATCACTGTGGAAACTAAAACAAAGGCAATTGCAAGAAAAACACTGCCCGCCGATTCTGTAACCGCCGCAGCAACATTACCCGGCTTTGCAAAAAACACTGTTGCAACTGTTGCAAATACAAAAGTGTAAAAGCTGATTGTATACGATTCGTAACCGCGCTCAATTGCGTATCGGCTGAAAATTGAATAAAGCGCATAACCAAGACCGGCACCTAAACCAATCATAAGCTTTGTAAAAGTCAAACGCTCTACTCCATTTCCGCCAAAAAGGCCCGTTACAAAAATGAGCCCTGTAAAAGAAAGAACAAGCGCAATCACTTTTTTTATGGTTAGCCGTTCTTTAAAACAGACTGCGGAAATCAGCATAACAAAAGCGGGAGCTGTATAAAGAAGAATTGCTGCCACCGAAAGCGAGGTAATCGTAATCTCTTTAAAATAACAGAGATTAAAAAACACAATGCTCAAAAGTCCGGTTCCTGCAAAACACCATAAATCGCGCAAACGGATGCGGAAAAGTTTTTTATCCTTTATCAAAAGAACAACGGCCATAATAACAGAAGTAAGCACGGCACGAAGAAAAACAATATCCCAGGAGGTAAGGCCTTTTTCATTGAGCGGGCGCACGAACAGTCCCATGCAGCCCCACAAGATTCCCGCAAGCAGAATTAAAAACTTCATTTATTTTGCCGTACCCGGTATTGCGTTTACGCCGTCACACTTTTCAATTGTGTTGATTGAACCGTCATCATTATATTTAAACTCGGCAACACAAACACTGCGGTGAAAAAGGCTGCCGCCAGGAAGCTGACCTGTATGATAGAAAAGATAAGAGTGGCCCTTAAAATCTGCAATGCCCGGATGATTTGTAAAAACGCCGTCCTTGTCTATCATAAGAACACCGCCGTACACCCACGGACCGGTTGGAGATTTTGAAGTTGAATACGCAAGATGTTCAATATTTTTACCTTCTGCAAATGCGGCATAAACCATATAGTAAAGACCGTTGCGCTTATAGAACCATGGACCTTCGCCGTAAGAGGTTCCGGTATCGTGGCTGCCCTTTGCAAAAGATTCAACTGTCATCGGGATTTTTACAACACCAACTTTTTTGTTGTAAGAAATCATATCTTCGTTTAAGAGCACATAACGCAGTTCAGGATTTCCAAAATAAAGATAAGCCTGTCCGTCATCATCAATATAAACTGTAGGGTCAATGTCGTTCCAGTCGCCTTCGTTTACAAGCGGGTAACCCAAATCTTTAAACGGACCAGCTGGATTATCAGAAACGCCAACTGCAATTGCCATGCCGCCATTTTTCTTGTGAACAGGGCAATACAAATAAAACTTGCCGTTGCGCTCAATTGCCTGTGGAGCCCAGGCCCTGTCATCTGCCCAGGAAATGTCATCAAGCGAAAAGATTTTTCCGTGGTCGGTCCAGTTCACCATATCCTTTGTAGAAAAACAGCGCCAGTCTTTCATTGTATAAAAATTGTTGATGAGCTGG
This sequence comes from Treponema sp., assembly GCA_016290335.1. The sequence continues at coordinate 2,547 of JAEETM010000029.1, forward strand.
TCTTCATCGTGTGTTGTGTAAAGATAAAGTGTGTCGCCGTAAACCATTGGTGCCGGATCTGCTGTATAAATATTCTTGATAATCGGATTTGTATGAAAAGTTTTTTCTTCCATGTTAGTTTTACCTGCCTTGTTTTGTTGTGTACTTTTTGACTGTGCATTTTTCTGTTGCGCAAAACCTGTCTGCATAAAAAGCATCAGTGTTGAGAATATTATCATAAATCTGAGTAAAAGAAAATTGCGTTTCATATTGGGAGTATAGCAAACAATAAATTAGACTTCTACACATTTCTTGAATATATTTGTTATATAACAAAATCGTTTGTAAATATAGGATAAACATATTAGCGGAGGATTGATGAACCAGACTGTTTTTGAAAATCTGACTCTTGATGAAGAACGGGCGCTTTATGGTATTAACAGTGCAATTGTAAGGAATTGCCGTTTTGACGGACCTGCTGACGGGGAATCGGCAATGAAGGAAGCACGGAATATTGAAGTTGAAGCCTGCTATATGAATCTCCGCTATCCCTTCTGGCATGTGGAAAATGCTAAAATTACAAAGTGTACGCTTACCGATAAATGCAGGGCCGCTTTGTGGTACGATAAAAATATTGTGATTGAAAACTGCGAGCTTGGCGGAATAAAGGCCCTGCGTGAATGTGAAAATATTACGCTTAAGGATTCTACGGTTAATTCCCCGGAGTTTATCTGGAAATGCCGGAATATGATAATTGATAACGTTACGGTTGAGCAGTCGGAGTACCCTTTTTTTGAAGTTTATGGCGCAAAAATCAACGGACTTAAACTTAAAGGTAAGTACTCTTTCCAGTATGATGAAGATATTGAAATAACCGACTCTGAGCTTGATACAAAGGATGCGTTCTGGCACACAAAAAATGTTACGGTCCGCAACAGTGTAATCAAAAGTGAATATCTTGGCTGGTATTCAGAAAACCTTAAGCTAATAAACTGCCGAATTGTTGGAACACAGCCGTTCTGTTACTGTAAAAATCTTGTTCTTGAAAACTGCACAATGGAAAACTGCAACCTTTCTTTTGAGCGCTCAACCGTAACAGCCACAGTTACCGGTAAAATTGACAGTGTGAAAAATCCTCTTGGTGGAAAAATTATTGCCAGCGAAATTGGAGAAGTGATTTTAGAAAAAGAAATCGTTGGCAATAATAAAACAGAAATAATTATATCGTAAGCTTTTGAAAATCCCCCAAAAAGATTAAAGCCTTCCTCAGCAGCTTTTACTCAGCACCGCCGATTATATTTCTTGCGCGTTCCAAAGCAGAGTTTATGTTATCGTAAATATTTTCGCGTCCAAGCTTGTCGGCCATGCCGGTTTTTTCCAGAAGAAGATACGGCTGTGTGTGGATTCCGCTGATTACGATTTTTATACCTTTACGGTCAAAGGCAGCCTTTGCCTGCTCAAGGGCTTTGATTCCGCCGGCATCTATATAAATTGTGTTGCGCATCCTCAGAATTAAAACCTTGCAGTTTGCCTGAGCGCGTTCTGTTGCAAGCTCAAACTTTCTTACCGTTCCAAAGAATAAAGGACCTTCAATTTCGTAAACAAAGCACTCTTTTGGAATATCAAGATTTTCAGCCGGCTGGTCACTTCTAATTCCACCAGTAAGAACTTCGCGTGCATTCTGAACTTCGCTCAAATCAATCATTTTCTTGATAAAGAAGAAAGCTGCAAAACCAAGACCAACTTCAATTGCTACCGTCAAATCAACGAATACCGTAATAAAGAAGGTAACAAGGAAAACACAAATGTCAGATTTCTGTCCTTTTAATAAAGCTTTAATTGCAGAAAAGCCAGCCATGTTCCAGGCAACATTTATTAGAACAGCAGCAAGTGCCGGCATTGGAATAAACGAAGCATATTTTCCTGCAAAAAGAAGGATGAGCAAAAGAGTGAGCGCATGAACAATTCCTGCTACAGGAGTTCGGCCGCCATTTTTAATGTTGGTTGCGGTTCGGGCAATTGCGCCGGTCGCAGGAATGCCCTGGAAAAGAGGGCTTGCAATATTTGCAATTCCCTGAGCAATCAGCTCCATGTTTGAATCGTGCTTTGTTCCAATCATACCATCTGCAACAACTGCACTAAGAAGCGATTCAATTGCGGCAAGAACAGCAATGGAAATGGCAGTTGGGAAAAGGCTTGTGATTGTCTTTATACTGAAGTCCGGGAGCTGAGGAGCCGGTAACGTGGTTGGTATAACAAAATGTTCAGCGCCGCTTGCAAACCTTCCGATTGTGTCGGCATGAAGATTGCAGTATTTTTCAAGAATAAGATTTACAACTGTTGCAAGAATTATTACAACAAACGAACCCGGGATTTTCTTAATGAACTTTGACCAGATGAAAATAAAGGCAAGACAAACAGCGGCCATAATAAACGAATACCAGTTTACGGTTGCGGCACTCTTAATGTACACAATCATCTTTGGTAAAAAGTCACCCGGCATTTTTGAATACTCTTCTCCAAGAATTTTCATTGGTGTTGAAAAATCATAAGAGAGACCAAAGAAGTCGCCAAGCTGACCGAATGCAATTGTTACTGCGATACCAGCGGTAAAGCCTGTTACAATTGTGTATGGAATAAATTTAACAAGGCCTCCCATCTTAAAAATACCGAGGAAAATCAGAATGATTCCGGCCATGAGCGTTGCAGTGGCAAGTCCGCTTACACCATACTGGGCAACAACTGAATAAACAATAACGGCAAAAGCACCTGTTGGTCCGCCAATCTGAACGCGGCTTCCTCCAAATGCACTGATGCAGAAGCCTGCAATTATGGCAGTATAAAGTCCTGCAGAAGGATTAACCCCTGAAGCAATGGCAAACGCAATTGCAAGCGGTAAAGCAACAATTCCTACTATAATACCTGCGATTAAATCGCTGAAAAATTGTTTTGAATTGTAAGTTTTAAATGTATTTAAAATTTCTGGTTTCATAAGCAGCCATTATAATGAGGTTTGAGAAGATAGAAAAGTGGGTTAATAACAGGCTTTTATAAACTTAACTCTTTATAGATTTTTTCAATCACGGGGGATTTGTGATTTATGTAGGCGTCGATATCATGCGGGTAAAGTCTGGCGGCTTCTTCTTTTATGTGACTGTATTCCTGTACGGCCTGAGGATGAGTGCGGAGATAGTCTCTGAAGGCAAGATGACGTTTAAGCTCGAGGGAAGATTCGGGGCAGACATACAGGTGATGTTCTTTTAAATGAGTTTTGCCTTCGTAGTAAAAGGCTTCGCGGCCTGGGATGCCAAGATTGCCTTCGTGAATGTAGCCGATTGTGGCGAGCTTTTCTATTGCAGTGGAAACCTCATCATCTTTTACAACAACATCAATGTCGATAATCGGTTTTGCAGAAAGACCTTTTATAGAGGTGCTGCCAACATGTTCAATACGCAGGGCTGTTTTTCCAAGGGCTGACTGGAGCTCTGATTCTATCTGTGCAAAGTTCTGTTCCCAGGTTTTATCATAAGGCTGAACTATAATATTCCTAACTGGCATTTTTCCGTTCCTAATTTTCTATTATATCATACCTATTAATTAAATGAAAACTTCATTTACATATAAAAAATAAGATGATATTATCAAAAATAAATCTGAAAAAAAGGATAATTAAAATGGCAGACGATTTGACTTCCAAAGAATATACACCACAAGAGCTTAAAGACGCTTTTGTAAAAATGTACGGCGGAAACGAAGCAGAAGTACGGCTCTACTCTTCTCCGGCCAGAATCAATATTATTGGTGAGCACATAGACTACAACGGTGGCAAGGTTTTTCCGGCAAGCATAAACCGTTATCTTTACATTGCAATCCGCAAACGAAACGACTCTAAGATTTTTTATAATGATATAAGATTTCCGGGCAGCTACGAGTTTGATGTGAACCAGACCTTTGTTTACGACAAGGCAAACGATTATGCAAATTATTTGAACGGAATATTGCAGCAGTTAAAAGGCCGCGGCTTTAAGTTTGAGTGTGGCTTTGAAATACTTATGGCTTCCAACATTCCTGCAGGTGGCGGCATTTCATCATCTTCTGCGCTGGAATGCGGCTTTGCGTTTGCAGTGATTGACACCTTTAGTTTCAGCCTGGACCGCATTGAAATTGCAAAGCTCGGCCAGATGAGTGAGCACAATTTTATGAACGTTAAGTGCGGAATTATGGACCAGTTTATAATTGCAACCGGTAAGAAAAATTATGCGGAGCTTTTAGACTGCAACACACTTGATTATGAATATGTTCCGCTTGAGCTTGGCGATTACAGATTTGTTGTTATGAATACCAACAAGGTTCGTAAATTGGCTGATTCAAAATATAACGAAAGGCGCGGACAGTGCGAACAGGCTTTAAAAATCCTTCAGGATAATGATGTAAAAGCCGGCGGTTCAAAGCTTTCTGCACTTTGCGAACTGACTCCCGCTGAATGGGAAAAATGCGCCAGCCTTGTTGCCGACCCGGTTTTGAAAAAACGCGCCACCCATTGTATTGCAGAAAACCAGCGCGTAATTGATGCCGCTGCAACACTTAAAGCCGGCAACCTTGAAAAGCTCGGACAGCTTTTAAATGCAAGCCACAAATCATTAAAAGAAGATTACGAAGTAACAGGAATAGAACTGGACACCCTTGCCGAAGTTTCCCAGAAACAGGAAGGCTGCCTTGGTGCCCGCATGACTGGTGCCGGTTTTGGCGGCTGCGCAATTGCACTAGTTCACAAAGATAAAATCGATACCTTTATTGAAAACGTTCAGAACGCCTATGTAAAAGCAATCGGTTACAAAGCAGGCTTTTTTGTGTGTGAAACTGGGGATGGAGTTAGTCTTTTATGATTTTGCATTATTGTCCGTCATACAAAGGATTTGTTTACAGCAATTTAGAAACAATAAAGTTCAACGAAAAAATAGTTGATACATCGGGGCTTATTGAAATTATCCGGCTTCATGCAGGATTAAAGGCAGATAAAAAAGAAGGAATTGAACGAACCCTTGATTACTACAAGGCAATGAAATGTTATATGGAAAAAAATCCCGGTAACGTTTTAGAAGCTTCATTTGAAATTGACGGATTAAGTGTTGCAAAAGAATGTCTTAAATGGCGCGACACACTTTGTTTTGCAGGCTGGAATAAAACCTTAAAGGTTCCGGGCCGCATGGAAGTGCTTGCCGGAGTGGAAGAATATTTTGCCGACAGTTCAACGGGTGAAGATTTAGTCAGCCTGATTGACGAGGTAAAAGCCGGATGTCTTCTGCCGGCTGATCTTGAAATTATAACTCCAACAGATTATAAGCTTTTTTCTCCACTGGAAGTTGATTTACTGGAGGTCTTAATTGCACGCGGAGTTTGTGTAAAAACTTTAAGCATACCTGAACATTCCGCAAACACACTTTCTTCTATTATAAAGCTTTTTGATTCAACTGAAAAAGAAGCAGTTAAAATTACAAAGGACGAAACTTTTAAAATCCTGCACTTTGAAGAACAGGATGAAGCCTGCAGATATTTAAGTCTTCTTCCGCCGGATTCTTATGATGTATGGATTAATTCAGATAATAAGGCTCTTGATAACTGGCTTTTTCTGCAGGGCAAACCTGCAGGTGGTTCAACTATAAAAGGCGGACTGCCACAGATTACACAAATACTTCCAATAGGCTTAGGCATTTTTGCAGCTCCCCTGAATCTTAAAAACCTTATTGAATGGCTGAACATTCCGCTCAGTCCGTTTCCACTTAATTTCAGAAGCCGACTGAAGGAAAAGCTTACCAGAGAAGGCGGTTATTATAACAAGGAATGTAAAGAGATTATAGATAAGTTTATTGGCGACGGAAAAGACGAAGCAGAACAGAAAAAACGCAGTGAACTTATAAAACACTTTCTTCCTGATATAAACACTCCAGCCTCTTTTTCAGAAGAAAAAATAGAAGTTGAACGAATTAAAAACTTTGTAAACGACCTTTATTCCTGGTGCGGTTCAGAAATGCCATTCATTCAAAATCAGATGCAGAAAACTCAACTGCAGATAGTAAGAAATGAATGTACCACTGTTCTTAATATGCTGGAAGATTATTCTGAAAAACAAATTGACTTTTCTTTTCTTATGACCTTTGTAACAAATCTTAAGGATGATGTTGATTTAGTTCAGTACGAAGCTCAGTGCGGCAGCAGGACAATAATCAAAAATCCGGGAAACATTACGTCTCCTGTTAAAAACCTTATCTGGTGTGATTTTTACAATGAACCGGATGAAAACCTGAAATACGATTTTCTTCTTCCCGGCGAAAGAGAAGCATTTGAAAAAAGTTTAAAGCTGTGGAATAGAAATACAGAACGTGAATACAACAATCAGCTGAAGCGGCTTCCATTCTTACTTGCAGAAAAAATCACTCTTGTAATAATTGATAAAAAAGTCACAGAGAATGTTCAAAAGCATCCTGTTTTTATTCAGCTGGAAAACAAGGTTAAAAACATAAAAGATTTTATAATCACTCCGGATGTTAATGAAGAAAACAAAGGACTTTTACAGGAAGCTTCAATTATAAATAACAGGATGGACCCCGAAGCAGAAGGAATTGAGATTTCAAACGGAGCACTCATAAAATGGCCGGATCATGAAAGTGCTTCTTCATTAGAAGAACTGATTTACAATCCTTTTGATTATGCATTTAATTATCTTGCAAACATCAAGAGTCTTGGGAATGAATCTTTACCGCTTTGCAAAACCTCTTATGGTACTGTTGCACATGGTGTAATTGAAACGCTGTTTAACAGATACAATGATATTGAAGGCAGCGGAACTGCAGGGTTTATAAAAGAAAACATTAAGAATAATTTTGATAAAGCCTTTACAGATATGGTAAATGCTAAAGGTGCCGTTCTTTTACTCAAGGAAAATATTTCGAATCTGGAAAATTACAAGATTAAGGTACGCAAATGCGTAAATGCACTTGTAAAGGTTCTGGAAGATAATCATCTGCATGTAGTTGCCTGCGAACCTGAGCTGATAAAGGAAAATATGGGATTTGAAGGTGATATAAAAATAAAAGGCTTTGTAGATATGCTTCTTGCAGACGAAGATAATGTTCCCGTAATATTTGACTTTAAGTGGACTTCAAAACCGGATGATTATAAAAAGAAAATTAAAGAAAACAAATCTATTCAGCTGGAGCTTTATAAATCTCTTATAGAAGGATTTGAAGAATTAAAAAAGAATACAAAGGCTAAAGCTGTTGCTTATATTATTCTGCCAGATGTTATTATTTTTTCAAAGGAAAGCTTTATTGGGGAAAACGCAATAAAAGTAACGGTTGACAACAACGAAGACTTACTTCCAGAAATCAAAAATTCATACAAATACAGACGTGAACAAATATCACGCGGCTTTATAGAAGAAGCAACGAAAATGGGACCAGATAAGATTACTTATCAGAATGCAGTTGAAAATAAAAATCTTATTCCTCTGAAATTCGAAGCTAAGAAAAAAGAGAAAAACAATTTTTCAAAATATGAATTATTCAAAGGCAAAAAATAGGGGACATAAATGAAGAATATTACATATATAAGTGCAAGTGCAGGAAGCGGAAAAACTTATACACTTACAGAAAGATTAAAGGATGTGATTCTTAATGGTGAAGCAGCCCCCGAACAGATAATTTTGACAACCTTTACAAAAGCGGCAGCCGGAGAGTTTCTGGAAAGAGCAAAGGCCAGGTTTTATCAGGAAGGAAAAATAAACGAAGCAAATCAACTGAACCAGGCTTTAATTGGAACCGTGGACAGTATTTCAAATACGTTTGTTAACAGGTACTGGTATCTGCTTGGAATCAGTCCAAACCTGAATGTAATCAGTAAAGAGGATGAAAAGCTTTTTGTTTCAGAAAGCCTTGCAAATCTTCCATCAGAAGAACAGATCAATTTTTTTCAGAACTTTGCAGAAACCTTTGAATTAGAAGAACCACGCTCCAATACTATTGATTACAATTTCTGGAAAAACGACTTAAAAAAAATATTGAATGAAGCCGGCAGCTTTACAATAAATGATTTTACAGAAAGTCGCAGCGCAAGTATAAAAATGGTTGAAAGCGTAACTCAGAGTTTTGCCAGCCTGAATTATGACAGAGATATGTTAATGTCAAAGCTTGGTGAGGTTGAAGCTGTTATTAAAAATAAAAACGCTAAACAACCTTCTGATACAGGAAATAAACGTCTTGAGCTTATTGATAAGGTAAAACGAATAATTGCAGAGCCCGATTCAACCGATTTGGAAATTGGTTTTACGCTTTATAAAATGACATCGAACGGCGGTTTTAAAAAATACAAAACCGTTGCAGAAGAATGTGCAGCTTATCAGGACCTTGCTCTTGAAGCAGAAAAGGTTTGGGTTTGCACAGAAGTTCGAAATCTTCAGCTCACTTTTATTGAACACATTTTTGAACTTGCGGAACGCTGGCAGAGTGAGTACATCAGATATAAAAAAGAGCGCCATATAATAGACTATATTGATATGGAAAAATATTTTCTTGAACTCATAACTGAAGACGAATACAAATCGGTTCAGGAAGATATTTCCAGAACGTATAAGTTTCTTTTTGTAGATGAGTTCCAGGATTGTTCACCAACGCAAATTAAAATATTCGACCGGCTGAGTGATTTAGTTGAACATACTGTCTGGGTTGGAGACTACAAGCAGGCAATTTATAATTTCCGCGGTTCAGATACGGAATTAGTTAAGGCGGTTGCAGATAAGGTTCAGAAAATAAACGGTAAACAAAATGAAACTCTTGGAACCAGTTATCGTTCCTGGCCGCCTGTTGTTAAATTTTGCAATAAGGTTTTTGAACCGGCCTTCAGCGATATTCTGTCAAAGGAAGAAGTTCATCTGGAGCCTTGCGAAAAACGAAAAGCGGAATATGAAGAAAATAAAAAACCGTGTCTCAAAGCCTGGCCTATTGATGACCTGGATAGAGGAAAGATTTCCCCTAAAAAAATTGCGAAGCAGGTTGCAGCAAATATTGCAAGGATGATAAAGGATGAAAAAATACTTCCTAAGGATATTGCCGTTCTTGCACACGATAATGACGAGCTGGAACCTGTTTCCACTGAACTTAAGAAATATAATATTCCGGTACTTCTTGGAGACAAAGAATATAAAGATGAAGATTCTATTGTTTTATTAAAGGCTCTTCTTAATCTTGTTGCAAACCCTGACGATACAGCTGCACGTTCAACAATTGCATATCTTACTCTGGAAGGTTATGGCCCCGCAAAAATACTGGATACAAGATTCGAAGAACGCTCAAAGAATAAAAAAGACTGGGAGTTCCTGGAAGATATCCCGCTTATTAAAAAATTACTTTCTAAAAAAGAAGAATATAAATCGCTTGGTATTGCAGCTCTTGTTGAAAATCTTATTATTGAAATGGATTTATACAATGTAATTAAAGGCTGGCAGAATAATGACAGTTGTGTAAACAATCTTCATACGGCAATAAGTATTGCACAGGCTTATGAAGAACATTGTATTCAAATGAGTTTGCCGTGTACTATTTATGGCTACCTTGATTATCTTTCAAACACAGAAGAAAAATCGGCAGGCAGTAATGATGGCGTGCAGCTGTTTACTTTCCATAAATCAAAGGGACTGGAAAGAAAGAATGTTATTCTGCTGAGTCTTGGTGAAGATATTCTGGAGCCAAAACTGATGCTTAAACGTAATTATTATGGAGTGCACACTTACCATAAAGTTTCCCCTACCCCGGAAAATCTGGATCCTCCAATGATAATAAGAATGCTGCCATGGATTTTTGGGCAAAAAAGTATACCGGAAATAATTGAAAGACGTGCTTCAGAAAATGAGATGTATTCAGAAATAACAACGAAGTTAATTCAGGAAGAAAAGCGTTTGATGTATGTTGCCATGACACGTCCTATTGAATGCCTTATTCTTACTGTGGGTAACAATAACGGATTGCAGCGTTTAAGCAAAATCGGGTTCCCGGTAGATGAGCAGATTTCGCTGGACGGGGCTGCCGACATTTTCCAGACTGGTATGAAGTTCATTATAGAAAATGTTGCTGATGTGGGCGACTGGAAATACAGGGCACCAGATAACACTATAATAAAGCTTTATAACGAAAAGCAGGAATACAGGCTGCGGGATGTAAAATCGAGCGAATGTAAAACTGAAAAACCGGTTACTGCAAAAATCATTTTTGATGCAGAAAAACGAATTACCGTGAATGCTCCTGAAAACCAGATGAATGCTGTGGGAACCTGCCTTCATGATATTTTCTGTGTTCTGGAATACAAAAAAAACGAAGGCTTTGTAAATCAGATTATTAAAAATCACAATATGGAAAAGGCTCTTCCTGCTGCCGGAGAAATAATTGAAGCCTGGAATAATCTGGAACAATTTCTTGTACAAAAGTTTGGAGCAAGGATTAATTCTTACCACGAGCTGCCGTTTATTCAGCAGTACGAAGGTCAGATTATAACAGGCATAATAGACCTTGTGTGGGAAACAAAAGATGGCGTTGTACTTATTGATTACAAGTCGTATCCGGGAAAAAAGAATGATGTTATAAATCCGCAGCACAAACATTTTGCAGGTATTTATGCAGGACAGTTTGAATGTTATGAACGGGCTCTCTGCGCTGCCGGAAAAAAAGTGCTTTCAAAAATGGTCTATTATCATGTGCTAGGAATTGGAGTTGAATTGCATTATAATTAATTCATGGCACACGTAACTGATGAAGACATTAAACGACTTTTAAAAATTAAAGATGCAGATTTTGGTTTTTTTATTCTGGCCACTCACTCTTTAATGGAGCGGGCACTTAAAGATGATTATAATCCGGATTTATATTTTGGAGAGTTAATTGGAGCATATCTTGATAACTTTAAGGAAAAGTATGGAACTCCTCAATATCAGGGAGCTTCGTTTTATAATTTTCCAAAAGATAAACAAAATATTTTTAATGAATTGAAGGGAATCCCTGAAACTCATAATTTCGCAAACACTGTAAGACATGTATTTGCAATTGGTGATGAAGATAAGGCTAAACAGACAATATCCCACTTTATTGCCTTTGCCAAAGCACAGGGATGGTACAATCTTATTTCAATAAAACAGCTGGAAAAAGATTTAGAGGACTGGAAGACTCATGACGGTTACCAGAGTCCGGAGCTCAAAAAAGCCATTGCCGAGATTTCACGGTTAAAATCAGAAAATCAAAATCTTGCACAGAAGGCGAATGAACTTACCAATCTGCAGAATCAGCTGGCTACAATTTCTGCACGTGAAAAAGCCGTAAGATCTGAGCTTTTAGAAAAAGAAGCAAGCCTTTCTAAAAAAGATGAAAAGCTTAACTCTATCCGTCAGAAAGCCAACGAGCAGTATATGCAGTTCAGAAAGGAGAAGGAAGAAATCCTTGCAAAAATTAAAGACTACGAGCAGACAAAGCAATACCTTGAAGTGCTGGAGCAGGTTGCCTTTTACACAAAAACCCGCCACGACTACGAGCAGTCTATTATTTCTTTGAGCCGCGAGCAGGCTGATGTTTTGAATCAGATTAATCTGAATAAAGACTTTCTTATAAAAGGTGCGGCAGGAACCGGTAAATCGTTTGTGCTTATAAGAACTCTGGAAAAAGCAATGAAGGAATTAAGCGGTGAACTCAGCTTTGAAGAAAATCAGAACCATTTCCGTCTGCTAACTTATACCAAGAGTCTTGTAAAATATAATCAGTATGTAACAAAGATTTTAAATACGCAGGTACCGGAAGAATCAATTACTACTGCCGATTCGTTTCTGGCTTCTCTGCTTAAAGCTTTTTTCCCGAGAAAGAAGCTTGGTTACAAATACGACGATTTCCCTGAAGAGATTTTTGATAATGCAGATTTTAAAGGACAGGAGATTTTTACAGAGGCTCAAAACTTTATCTGGGCAAATTGCATTACAAGGGCTCAGTATGTTGATGAGGTTTGTGATCGCGAAGGAATGAAGTTTCCGCTGAAAAAATCAGAGCGCGTTGCAATGTGGAACGCTCTGGAAGCAGTTGAAGCAAAACTTGAAAAACATAACTGCTGGCCAAGAAATTATATGGCAAAGAAAATTGCAGAACATCTGGATGCGGGCGGACCTGATGTAGAACAGATTATGGCTGAATACAGTTTTGTAGACGAGGCTCAGGATCTGCCACCTGTAATTCTTTCTGTAATTAAAAAATCAACAAAGCGGGCTGTATTCCTTGCGGGCGACAGTGACCAGTCAATTTATACAAAGGGCTTTAACTGGAACCGTTCCGGAATTGACATTCAGGGGCGAACAAAAATCCTTAAAACTAATTTCCGCAACACAGCTCAGATTCACGAATATGCAGAAAAATATCGCAGCAGCTTTACACATAAGGACACTACAACCATGCCGGATGCATACCGCCCTGGTCCACCGGTTGAACAGATTGTTGCCAGAAACAACGAGGATTTGCAAAATCAGATTGTAGAACAGGTAAGACTTTTGATGAACGCACTGAACTATGCAGAAGAAAATATCTGTATAATTGCAAACACTAAAGACAAGCTAAAAGGCATGAAAGATATTCTTGATAAAAAGCTTGGTATTGAAGCAAACATAATAGAAGATTATTTTGACTTTGAAAGTGTTGGCGGTATAAGGCTTTGCACAATGCAGAATTGCAAGGGTCTTGATTTTCCTGTTGTTCTGTTTATTGCGGATCACAGGGTACGGGGTGCGGAAGAAAGTTCTGTTTATGATGAAGAAACCTTTATGTCGCAGCAGTACAATATGGTCTACGTTGCCCTAACCCGCGCAATGGAAATGCTTTATGTTTACACTCTGCAGACAAGCCAGTTTGAACCGTTCAAAAGATTGGAGAGCATTTAGTTGTGAACAAAGATTACGAGCTTCTTGAAACTTACACAAATGAAAAGGGAGACTGGTCTTATCTGCGTCATAAGAAAACCGGGCTGGAAATTGCGTATAATAAATGCGTTCCGGATAAAAGCGAAACTCCTGATCCACCGGAAACAGGATTTTCCTTTTGTTTTAAAACTCCGGTAGAAGATCCGTATTTGGGAACTACGCATGTACTGGAACATTGTGTTATGTGCGGCTCACAAAAATATAAGGTTCATTTTTTTGATTTGCTTGATTTTTCCTGCTGGACAGATTTTAATGCAGAAACAACAGAACGTCACACCAGATTTTTTTATTATTCTATTTTAGAAGAAGAAAGCTTTAAGTTTATTCCCATACTGGCAGATTATGTTTTTTTTCCTGAGCTTCTGGAAATAACTTTTTTGCAGGAATGTATGCGTGTAAGATTTTCTGCGGATGGAGATGGCAGGAAAAATGAAATTATCGGCGTTGTCTATAATGAAATGAAAAATAACAATGAGTCAGATGGAACGCTTTGTGGAGGATTGGATTACAGGCTGCATGAGCTGACGGTTGAGAAAATCCGGGAGTATCATAAAAAATATTACAGGCCGGATAACTGTCTTTTTAGTTTTAGCGGTACGGCGAGTCTTAATACGGTTCTTTCGCTGGTAGATAAAATTATTCCTGATTTAGAAAAAGGATTTTCAGCCTGCAAAATTACTCCGCGAAAAACTCTTACTATAAAAGAGTTTCTGGAAAAGGCTCCTTTTAAGCAGGCTCCGAAAAATCTGAAAAATCCGGGTGATGCTCGCTGGTTTGATGAAGAATCAAAAGAAGATATTTGTTCTTACTTTGAAGATTACTGGAATGATGAAGTGTCTCCCCTGATGCCTTATTGCCTTGATGAAAAATATGCTTATTCTGCAGTTTGCTGGTACAGAAAAAATCATAAAGAAAAAAAAGACCCTCCGCTGCCGCCAAGAAAACCTGTTCAGAAAATCATAAAAGAATACCTGGCAAAAATTGATGTGGACGAATACAGGAAAAAGCTCGAAAGCCTTAACGAATGGCAGGCGCGTGACAACCGTGTGGCAGCACAGAAAATTATGGAGCCGATTGCTGTTAATGAAAATGATGTACGGTTTACAAAAAGTGAGGAAGAAATACAGAAGTGGCTTGAAAGACTTTATGGCCATGATAAAAGCAGTAAACGAAAATCCAGAGTTGTAATTGAAATAGATAAGCATTATTGCAATATTCAATTTTTGTTTACAGAAGAAACAGGACACAGCTACTACGCAGATTATTTATTAGTTCTTTTTCTCAAACGCTATTTTTCAATTCAGCTGCGTGAAAAAGGAAAAGTTTATTGTATTAATATAAATTACGACATTCCATGTAATTTCAGTATCGATGCAGTCTCTACAAATAGACCTAAAAAAACAATAGACTTTATAAAAGAACACATAAAGAAAATCGCCACCTACAATTTTGACGAAACAGACATACTCATATTAAAATCTCTTATGTATACCAGAGCTTTTATACCGCAATTAAAAACTCCAGAAATGTCAAACGAAGTCTTCAACGTAACTCCCGAAGATTTGCACCAGGCCGCGCTGAGGTTTAAGAGGCTGGTTGTGAAGTATGAGAGAGATGAGCCTGCAAGAATTGCCAGAGAAGAAAAAATAAAGAAGTTGCGGGTGGAAGCGAGACGGGAAAGAAGACAGTAAATGGAATATAAAAATTTATATGATATAATTAATGTAAGAGGAAAAAAATGTCTGATATTTTGTTAAATGATATTTTACAAATGGACAAAGAAGAATTAAAAAATGTAAGGATACGACTTAATCTTTCTAACAATTCTTGGAATGCAATCCAGTATTATCATGAAAATAAAGAGAAATTACTTATTGGAAATTTTCATAATAGTGCTGATAGAATTGATGAGAATGGAAAAAAGATAAAAGGAAAAATATGGTTTGATGAAGGACAAATTGTTATAGGACTAGCTCAAATCAATGATGATGATTGGTTGCTAATTGATATTTCGACAATTACAAAAAACTATCATAAAAAATGGGATGGAAAATCTGAATCAAAAATAAATACATTTTATGAACATGAAAAAATAAAAAAATATGAAAAATATTTTGGTCGGGTTAGAGTTAGTTTTCATAAAAATAATCAATATGTAACATTAAAAGGAAATAAAATTGATAATTTTAAGCTTGTAGAAATACTTTCGGATAATTTTGATAATGATATTTTTCCTGGATATGATCAAGTTAATTTAAGTTGGAAAGAATTAAATCAAGTAATAAACAAAGATTCCTGGAAAACAGCTTTACAAAATCAAAAGGGTGTTTACCTTATTACAGATGTTCTAACCGGAAAACGATATGTTGGTTCTGCATATGGTAAAGATATGATTTATAGCAGATGGCAAGATTATTTAAAGACAGGACATGGTGATAATAAAGATTTAGAGCAATTAGACTTTGATTATATAAAAAAGAACTTCAGATATTCAATCTTGGAGATATTCAAATCTACAACATTAGATGCAACTATTATAAAAAGAGAACATTGGTGGATGGATTTATTGCTAACTCGTGATAAGAAGTTTGGGTACAATAATTAATATTGCTTTTATAACAACATAAAAATCAGGAAAGAATAAAGTAATGAATAAAACAAAGAAAACTACATGTACATATTCTGAATTTATAAGCCTCATAACTGAAATCGAAGAAGACTCTTTTTTTGAAATAACTGGTCCATTTGAAGCGCTGTCAGATGAACAGTTGGCTATCTTGAATCTACCTGAAGAGAAACTGCAAGTTTATTATGATTCGGATAAAAGTAGTTTAGATCAGATTGCTTTGCTTCTTTCCGGAGTACCTGAAGGAATTAAGGTTGAACTTAATTTACAGAATTTAGAAAGTCAGGTTTCTGTTATTTTTGCTTTTTATAATATAAATGCATTAAAAGGAATTATTATCCCAAAAACAATTAAACGTATCTGGGCTGGTTCATTTTGTGATTGCAAGAATCTTGAGTATGTGGTAATCCCAAAAGGCCAATGTAAGTTAATTAGCGAAGGAGCATTTAAAAGATGTATGCATCTTAATCTTCTGAAAATTGAATGTGAGCTTGAAAAAGCGGAAGCAAATATTTTTAAAGACTGTAGAACAAAAATTACTGTTGATTATCAAGACAAAGAAAAAGATGCAAATTATTATCATCTATATCCAAACGAATTTGATTACAAGTCTTTTTGCATTGAAACGCCACGCCTCATTTTAAAACCACTTACAGAAATGGATTATGAAAGTACTGCGCAATATTTATTTGATCCACGAAATTTGGAATTTGAAGAAATATCCGATCTAGATGAAGAAACTCGTTTAGCAAAAAGATTGCAAACAGCAGAAAGCCATTGGTCAAATCCTGATTTTACATATTGTGATTTTCAAATTTGTATAAAAGAAAATGGTGAAAATATAGGTCATATCCCATTATATGATTTTGTCCCTGAAAATGACGACGATGACGCTTTAGTAGAACAAGAAGGTTATATGATTGGTTGGACACTCGCCTTTGAATATCATAATAAAGGATATACTACGGAAGCTGCCAGAGCAGTAGTTGATTGGGCAAAAAGTTTTCTTAAGGTAAAACGAATCTGGGCTTATGCAGTAAAAGAAAACAAAGCCAGTATCCATGTAATGGAAAAACTAGGAATGAAATTTGAAAAAGAATTTTCTGTTGTAGAGAAGGATGGACAGAAAAGAGTCAAAGTTATATATGCCTTGAATTTATAATTAATTTATTCCTTCCCCAAAAACTTTCTAATCCCATCCGCCTTATCTGATTTTTTAAATCTCACGACGCAACCTTTGTCATTAATAACAATGTCTGGGTAGTCTTTTACTTTCTCTTTGAAGGCTTTTTCTTCACCTCCGCTGCATACTCTTTCAACAAGTTCTTCCTGGGAAAAACGATGGGTTTCTTTGTTGGATGTAAAAAAATGGTAGCCAACTTTGCGGCCTTTGTAAAATCCTTCATCTAAAACGTAGGAAGAATAAACGCCTGTGATGCGGATGTCTGGAGTCATGATGTAAATTGATTCTAGGTCTTCTTTGACTGGCGGGCAGTAGATTATCTGGATTGAGCCGTTGATTGCGATATGGTCGATGCGATGCAGTAAGTCAGCTTCTTCGATTTTGTGAGTAATGTAATCTTCATCAGTTATGATAAAGAAAGAGCGACCCCAGTCAAACTCTGGCGCATCATAAGGAGTATCAAAAGCCTTGTATTTGCCATGCTCCAATAAATCTTCGCTTTCAATAATTTTGTAAAATCTAAAATTGATTGAATTTGAATTTATCATATTATTCCTCCTCTCTAAAATTATTTTATTAGCATGCAATCTGCTTTGCTAAATTAAAGCAGTCATTGATATCTTCCTGGAGATTAAAAAACTGGCTGAGGTAGAGGTGCATCTCGGGTTTTGTTTCAACTTTTTTGAAGGCTTGTTCTGCCTGCTTTTTGAGCTGGTCAAAAGTGTCGGTTCTATTTGAATTAATAAGGGACATATCAACTTCTCCTACCCGAACGTAAATATCACGTTTATTAAGAATTGAGAAATCAAAATTAAAATCAAACTCTTTGCTACAGAAAGGGCCTTCAAAAACGTCTTTAAATTTTGAGATTTTATAAAGGTCTATAGCAAGGCTCAGAAGCATACACTTTTTGTTATAGGGCAGGAATGTATAAATGCGATTTCGGAAACCTGCAAAATGTGTATCTGTAACAACCAGCACACCTGTCCTGCGAAGCTTATGGGCAAGCTTTCTTGTGACACTTCGCATTACGTGGTAAAGCTTTGAAAGGGAAAGATTGGTGGATTTCATAAAACGCTTATACTCTGGAAGGAAGACATCGTTAAGCGTAAGGAACTTTTCGACAATGCTATAAAGCATAAGTTTCGAATAGGCATCTGTTCTGTTTGATGTAGTTTTCTTGTTCATAATAAATTTCATAATACACTCCTTATTTTTTTTATAAATTTCACATATAGAATATACCGGGTACGGAACAAAAAATTCAAAAAGTCCTGAAAATAATAATTTCTCAAAAAAAACATTCATTTTTTTGACGATTAGTTTTTTCGCTCTATATTATTGGACTGAAAATAATGGAGGAAAATTATGAGTAAGAAATTAAGTCAGGATGAGATTTCTCAACTTTTAGATTCTATTGCAGCTGGCGATAATGAGTCTTTGGTACCTTTACCAGATACGCCGTTAACAAGAATGAGTATGAAAATAAAACCCTTTGATTTTAAACATCCTGATAAGTTTTTATCCAATCAATTAAGCGGGCTTTCAAATGCATTTGAAAACTCTATCAGAAAATTTCAACTTTTCTTGAAGGAATACTTGGGCAAGCTAAAGAAGAAAAACAGAAGCTTAATGGGCTTGAAGCAAGAATATTTATGGGGTACATTTTCAAGCCATTTGCGAAAATCCTTTATTCTCATTTTTCAAAGCTGGCAGAAAAAACTCTTCCAGTTTTTTCAAATCAAAAATGCTATAGCAATTATTGTTCTGATGATTCTCCAATTCAATACGATGATATGGGTGTTGTTGCCACTTTTTTTATTAAGACAGGGCAAACTGAAGGCAACATCAATTTATTTTTAAGTGCAGATTGTCTTTATTCTCTAAATAAAACCTCGTTCTATAAAATTGTAAATGAAGTAAGTTTTGTTCCACTTGCACACCCAACACCAAATACCCTTGTAGAAATTGGCCGTTTACATCTTAATGATGGGGAAAGCTTAAAAGAAAACTTTATTTACGAAACAAATAAGATTTTAGGAGAAGATTTCTCCATCTACAAAAACGGAAAATATGCAGCACAATCAGAACCCTTAACTATGGATATTGATCGCAAGACTATAAGGTTAATAACAGATATCCCCATCCCCAAAGAAAAGAAATCTGATAATTTCTTAAATACCCAGGTTATTTTCGGGAGCTGCACAACTGATGAACACTTCGATTTTTCAGAAGGCGGCATTATTCCATTAGATGAAAATATTATAGAACCAGTCAAAATTATAAAAAACAATAAAGTTATTGGCCTTGGTGAAATAGTAATTCTTGATGAGATTTTTTGTGTTAAAGTAACAAAAAGCTTTAATCTATAAACCCAAAAGCGGTAAGATAAACCATAGTACCAAAGAATAACAGTATTCCCCAGTAAATAAAGCAGTAAGGCTTATTAGTGAACAGCATTTTGAAAATTATAGTTATAATATCCTTTAAGGAAAAACGATCTGAATCTTTACGCGGTAAATAGGCATCTTTCAATTCCTGAAACAGCTCGTTTATTTCGTAATGCCTTTCTTTATAACGCTTTTTCTTGCCGTTTTCATCTATTATGTATATCCACGGATTGTCATATAAACCCATTCGTCCGTATTTTACAACAAACACAGGGGTAAGCGGAACCGAAAGACAGAACCATACCGCCGAGCCACCAAGGTTTATTTGCTTAAACTTAAAGCCGTTTATAATCAATGCAAAAATTACAGGCAGGAAAATAACGGCTATTGCAATGGCAAACATGCGTATTAACCTGAAAAAGGTAGTAAACTTAAGCGCTACATGCTCTTCCCTGCCATTAATCTTCATAAAGAACATTGGCTTGGTTTCCGGCCGTTTAAGCTCTTTTTCTGACTGCACAAGCTTTTTACCCTGCCTGATGTAAGGTCCGCCCTTTGAAGTAAAGATTCTGCGCCTGCTCTGGACACGGAACCATTTTTGTTTTGTGTCTGCATAAGCGGTAAGCATTACGATTAAGAAGAAGCCTCCAAAGATCAGTGCAACTTCAGTAATTAAACCTTTTTCCGCACCAAAAAACTTCATTCCCAGAGTGATTAGTGCCGTCATCATAACGGTAGAACCAATTGCCTTGAACCACCACGGAAGAATGTAATAGTGTGATTCTTTAATTGCGCGCACACTAACCTTTCCGGTCTGACCGTTGACCGCCGCCATATAGTTTCCAAACGAAATATAATAAACAGGAAGCAGAACAGGCATACGGACTAAATCGCCGGAAGCAATTCCTATATCAACTGCTTTTGCTTCAAAGGTTTTCTGCACAACAGGCTTGTAGCTTTCCGTAACTTCAGCATTTATTCGGGACTTCAATTCATCGCCTGTAATATCACTAGTCTTAACCTGATGCCCCGCAACATAAGCAAAATCAAACTCAGTAAGCTCTTCCAGATTATACGGCTCCATTCCGTCCAGCAGAAGATTATCCAGATTTTTAGAACAGTTTACAAAGATTTCATCAACAAAGCCTTCGCAGTTGTAAATATTGCCGCCATCAATTCGTTCTGCATAACAGTAAACAGGACCTTTTACAAGCTCGTAAGGAAGATAACAGCCCGTAATGTTTTCCGCCTGTACCTTAAGCGCCTTTGCTTCGTCTTTAAGATGATTTTTACTGCACCATTCGAGCAGAAGTGTTTTTGCTTCATCCTTAGTAATTGAAAACGGAATTATAAGCTCTGGTATATTTTTAAGCTTAACAAACTCTTCACGCACAAGCTCTCTTCCGCAGAAAGCACAATGTGCAATTGCATCGCCTTTATCAAAAATAACTTCGGCACCACAGCCGGTACAGACAGCCTTCTGCAGTTCAAACTTAGAAAGCGATTCGTGCATCTTCTGCTTTTGGATGGAACGGAAGCCCTGATGTGCCTGGATTGCTTCACTAATTCCAACCTTACTGCCGCAATACTGGCATTTATAGTAATGAGATTTTATTTCGTATTTTGCAGGACCACCACAGGAGTGACAGTGAATGTCATACAGCTTTGATTTGTTTTTCTGTTCCATATTTTTCAGTCCCAACTAAAACTTTATCTTTGAGAATCTTATAAAATTGATTACGGCACGTGAAGCTTCATCAACAAGAACGGCAATGAATACACCAAGTATTCCAAGCTTGAAAACAAAAACAAAAAGGCTTGCAAGACCAACAACGCCAACGGTTCCAAGCACCTGAGTGAACAGCATCCATTTTGTGTCACCGTAACCGCGGATTCCGCTACCTATAACAATGTTGCCGGATTTACCAAACAGGTTTGCCGCAACAAGAATTATAAAAATCACCGACATTTCTATAACTTCTTTGTCTGTTGTAAAAAGACTCAAAGTAAAGCGCGGGAAGATTGAAACAAAAATGAGCGCAAACGCTGCAACAAGGAATGACCACTTTATGGAAGTTTTTACAACATCACGGTAAAGCTTGTTGTCTTTTGCACCTGTAGCCTCGCCCGTGAGCGTAAGGGTTCCGCTTCCGATGGCACCAATAACAACAACAAAAATAATTTCTACCGTAAATACCATTGAATAGATTCCGGCAGCAACTTCGTTGATTGTGTTCAGGATTCTTATGATGCACAGGTTGCCCGCATTCCAGAGCAAATCTTCAAGGGCAGCGTTTACACCAAGCTTTACGGAACGGAAATACGGAGTGATTTTTGCCTGAAGGATTCTCTTTAATCCCGGACTTGTAAAAAAGTTTTTCTTCTTTTTAATAGTCACAAACAAAAGATAAACCGCACCAAGATATTCGGCAATTGTAGTACCAAGAGCGGCACCTGCAATTTCCATGCGCGGGAATCCGAGCTTACCGAAAATTAAAACATAATCAAGGAAGATGTTTACAACTGTTCGTATAATTCCATACGCAACGAGCGGTTTTGTATAATTTGAAGTCTGGAACACAACACTGTATGAAGCATACAGGCCCACAATCAAAAATACCGGCGAATAAATTCGTGTGTACTTTACGCAGAAATCCATTACGTTTTCCGAAACACCCATCAGCCTGAAAACAAGCGGACTTAAGAACATCCAGAAGAAAAACAGCAGGACTGGAATTACATTGTGGAACTTAATCATTGAAGCAGCGTAATCTTTTGCCTTTTCAATATCTTTTTCACCAACCGACTGGCTTATTAAAATTGAAGCACCCATCGAAAGTGAAAAAACAAAAGACATTGTAGTCCACACCGGAGCCGTTGCGTTACCAACAGCACTCATATAAAGAATATTCATTCGTCCCAGAAAGATTCGGTCTATGAACATCTGGATCTGCGCAATCAAATTGCTCAGCATTATCGGGACAAAAATCTTAACCAGCTTATTTTTGTATTCGCTTTTAAAAATTGGTTTCATTTTCCTCTCCAAAAATAAAAAATCCCCGGGGCTCTTATTATACCGAATAACGGGGGCTTAACACTAGCATAACCGGTAAAACTTATTGTTTCCTACCATACTATAGTAGATTTTACCTAGGTTTTCCTTTACTTATGCACTTGTTATGGTATAATTATTATGGACAGTAACACTATGACATTCGCGAGTTTTGAAAACATTTTTACCTTATTTTGTACGATAATAGGGCTTTTAGGTTGCCTTTTTAAATACATAGAAGTTCCAAAACGTACCTGCCTTTACCTTGTTTTTTTCTTCCTGGCTCATTTCCTGAGTGATTATTATTGGACTATTTATGTTCTTGTAATGAAGTCTTACCCCGAAGTTTCCGGTTTTATGGCAAACCTGGGGTGGAATATAAGCTACGTATTCCTTCTTCTTGCAATGTGCAATTATCTGCTTGAACGTAAGAAGCGTTTTTTTCATCCATTGATGCTGTGGCCAGTTCTTACAAACGTTCCACAGTTCATTCTGTATCTGCAGTTTGGCGGTGTTCTTAACAACCTTTGGCAGGTAAGCATAACAACAGCTGTTATGGTTTTGTGTATGGCAGAGATTCTGTTTTATCTGCCTAACAGAAAAATAAGTAGCATTCACTTTCCATACCTTGCCGTACTGATTCTTGTTTATGAAATAATATCTTATGCAATGTGGACCTTCTCCTGCTTTGACTGGAAGAGTGATTTACTTAATCCATACTTTTACAGCTCACTGTTAACTTCTACAACTTCGCTGTTTTTTGTTCATGCTTTCAGTAAAGAACAGAAGGCTAAGCTTCCTGCAAAAATTGATAAGAATGCAACAGAGCTCCGGTTCCAGGCAACAATTCAGACAATTCTGGCTTCCGTGATTTTTACACTCTGTATTGGCGGTTACCTTGCTGCATTCTGGCTGAAGGACTCGTTAGTATTTGCTAACAGCAGCGGCAATTCTTCAAGAAAAATTGTATTCCTTCTTTTTACAATTTCGTTTGTACTTGTTTTATTAATTCTTTCCCTTCTATTTTTCTTCCACCGTTCAATTAAAAAAAGAAAGCACGAAAAGAACAGTATGATAAACCGCAGCCGGTTCAATCTTGTGTTTACAATTATTTTTACTATTATACTTATGATGTTTACCGTAGTTTATAACACAAGAAAATATTATGATGCGGCTGTTACCGGTGTTTTTGAAGACGGCGAAGATAAAGTTAAAATGACTGCTGCTCATCTTGAAAATTATCTGATTATAGCTGAATCAACCCTGCAGGTTGCGGCCGATTCAATTGAAATGATGGAAGAAAACGGTGAACCAGTTCAGAACATTCTTTATTATCTTAAAAGCCAGACAATCAAACAGCAGGAACAGACTGGTGAAGATTTTACAGGATATTATGCTTACATCAATGGACAATACCTGGACGGCTTTGGCTGGGTTCCACAGGACAATTTTAATCCTGCAACAAGAGAATGGTATATAGCTGCGGCAAAGGGTGGACGAAAAGCCGTTATGGTTTCTCCGTTTGTTGATGCAGATACAGGTTCTATTGTTGTTACCATTACAAAAAGAATATCTTCTGCAAAAGCGCTTAACAATATCACACCTTCTTCGGAACGTGTTGGAAGGCAGGGAGCTTACAATGTTGTATGTCTTGATATTGTTATTAACCAGATAAAAGAATTGATGGAACAGACAAAGATTGCCGGCAAAGGTTATGGAATGATTGTAACAAACAACGGTTCTATTGTTACCCATCAGAATGAAGAATATATAAGCAGAAACATTTCTGACATTTATGGACCTGAACTTCTTGAGCAGATTTCTTCATCAGAAAATGGAAGAATAGATGCTGTTCTTGATGACCAGAAATGCACTCTTTTTATCTGTCCGATTATGGATCAATGGTATGAGTTGTTAGTTATAGATAACTCTGAACTGTTTGAAGATGTTTATTCACAGATTCTGACTAATATTTTTATTTCGCTTATCATCGTATGTTTGATTTCTTTCTTCTATTATTTAAGCTACAAAAATGAACAGGCTTACGGTAAAAAGGTTGAAGAGATGAACACCGAAGTTGTAACTGCACTTGCTACGGCCATAGATGCAAAGGATAAATACACAAACGGTCATTCTCTGCGGGTTGCCGTTTATGCAAGAACTATTGCCAGCCGTGCCGGTTATAACGAAGCAAAGCAGGATGAAATCTTTATGATGGGACTGCTTCATGACGTTGGAAAAATTGGCGTACCTGATGAAGTAATCAACAAAACTTCAAAGCTGACCGATGATGAGTTTGCTCTAATTAAAAAGCATCCTGTAATTGGAAACGATATTTTGAAGAGCATAAGGGGAAGGTCAAAACTTTCTGTTGGTGCAAGGTGGCACCACGAAAAATATAACGGCTCAGGTTACCCGGATGGTCTTGCCGGAAATGACATACCGGAAGAAGCAAAGATTATTGCAATTGCCGATGCCTACGATGCAATGACAAGTAACCGAAGCTACAGAAACTTTATGCCGCAGGAAAAAGTAAGGGCCGAAATTGAAAAAGGAAAAGGAACTCAATTTGATCCAAAATATGCAGAAATTATGGTTCAAATGATTGATGAAGATAAAGATTATATTATGCGTGAGGGTTAATCTTTTTTCGTACAATTTCCGGGCTTTTTTTTATCTGCAAAGTTCACCCATAAAGTATTGTTCCTGGAACTCAATTGCGGCGAGTATTTCTTCATCGGTATAGGCTTTATCATCAAGGGCAACAATCCATTTGTCTTCTACGTCGTTCAGGCGGTGTAAAACTGCAATAACTTTTCCTTCGTAAGTTTGAAGAGGTTTGTCTGTTCCAAAAACATAAACGTCCTGCTCTGCCCCATCGCCGGCAATTACGTTATCTACATAGCCGTAATTTATCGGGTAATACATTTCTTTGTGGCGCGGGTGGTAACTTCCAAGAGGGCGGTCGATTGTTCCTTTTACTGTCTGGCCGATTATGTTGCTATAATCTTTTGTTTCGATTTCCATTTTGTATACAAGCGAAGTTCCGTTGCGGCGGTCCTGCATCTGGGTGTGGTACTTAAAACCAAAGTTTTCGTATAAACCTTTCTGGTCTGTGGAAACATAGAGTGCGCGGTGGCCAAGCTTTTTTGCGTAGGAATAAATGTACTCAATCAATTTTCCGATTCGCCTTTTTCCACGGAAAGGTGGGAACGTGTAAACAAAACCAATCCACGGTGTAAGAGGAGTGTCTGGAATATCATCAATTTGAGAAAATGTACAGAAGGAAATTAAATCATTTTCGTTAGTGAGCAGAAAGACTTTTAAATCTTTTCCGTATATTTCGTAAAAGGTTCCGTCGCATAATAAGTTGTAAAGATATTTGCCGGCAGCCCAATCAGACTGGGAAATCTTATTGAGCCAGAAGGAGGGATTGTTGGTTTGTGTTAGTTCGGTTATTTTCATTTTTTTTATTATAACACAGTAACATTTACTGATCACGTTTTTTATAAATCTTTTATAAACCTCAGCTGTTGTTTTTCGGATTCATAGCCCATGTGGGTGTAGAACTTGTGGGCTTCAACTCGTGTGATGCCGGAGTTCACGCGCATGTATTTTATTTCATTTTGTTTTGCCCAGGTTTCGCCGGCAAGCAGAAGAGCTTTGCCTATTCCCATCTTTTGGGAATCTTTTCTAACAGCAAGGCCCAAAACATTGCACATGGTTTCGAAATACAGGGTGTCGTATTTTTCTACGTGAATGTATCCGAGAACAACTTCATCTTTACAGGCAACAAATACCTGCTCGCGATTTTTATCTAATGATTTGATTTTCCCTTCTACAAAAGAAACCGTACAATCGTATCCAAGATCTGCTTGACTGATAAATTGAATTCCATTTGCATCGGAAACTGTTACTTCTCTTATTTCAAAGTTTTTCATTGTTTCTTTCATCATTTTTCTACCCCGGTGTTTTAATACTTACTTTGTGGATTCCCGGACATTTTGTAATAACTGAAAGATCCAAGCTCTATATAATCTTTTGTAAACTCAACATCTTCGTTTGTGGCGGTATTGTGTTCGCACCAGGTTTTGTTTAATTCAAAATTGTTGATTGGAAACTTGAATACCAATGGATTTTTAAAAGTGATGCTGTTTTTATTATCTGGAAGCTCCCAAAGATCGAGGGGGCTGATTTTATCATATTCGGGGGTATAAGAATTGTAGATTATTTCTTTTACCTTAAAAATGAAAACGTTTCCTTTTACTTCATAAGTGCCAAGCATTTCTTTTGCTAAGGGGATGTAACGCATCTGGCTGTAAAGAAAATCAACCTTATTGGTGCCATCGTCATAAAACACAAATCGGTTTGACCAGCCGGAGGCCATCATAAAAAAATCCTGCCAGACGCCTTCCATGTTTTTCAGTGGGATTGCCTTTTTGGTTTCATCACGTGTTTCAAACAAAGAGATTCTATCTATCAGTTTTAATTCGTCTTCCGTCAAATCTGAATCTTTTACTTTTTTTGTGGGCTTGTACCAGCTGAAGTTTGAATAATAATTTGTGAGGTCGGAAGCAGAAAAAATATTTCCGTGCTTTGCATAAATCATGTTTCGTAAAATCCGTAAATCAGAATTGCTCAAAATTGCAAGATCAAAATCGCTGATCTTTTCTGATAATAAATCAATGTTCCCAAGGATGATTTTTTTTGCCCTGTTCGGAATCAACTCGTTCAGAGAATTGTTGTAATACTTTGTGATGAAATCTTTTTCTTCTGAAATTAATGGAAAACAAAAGATTACCAATAAAACAAAAATAAATACTTTTTTCATTTTTCATAACTCCTTAAAATTGTGCAAACTTTAACTGCTTCAAAAAAATCATCTTCGGAAATACCAAGGGAAAGAACATCGGACCAGACTGCTATTCCTCAAAATCAAAAACAGTCATATCATCAGGAAGAAAAATCAAAAATCTTTGATACGGCTTTATCCACTCGCCGCTTTCAACCCACATTGGAGAAGTCAGCAAAACATAAAGCCATTTTCCTGCCTGATTATCCTGCACATCATCCTTAAGGATTTCCAAAACCCTAACCTTCATTCCGCCTTCATGATTCAGCGTCCTGTATTTTATTTCTGATGTATAATCTTTTTCTATTCGTAAATCAATTTCGCCCATTATCATAAAAGAAGATAATTCTTTTATTTTTGAATGATCTTTCAATGTGTTTTCATCCGCATACAAAACAAGTGAGGTAAAACTAACAATAATAAGCAGTAAAAATCTTTTCATACTTTATTCAATAACATTCAGCAAGCCCGACTTACTGAAAAAATGTTTCATCTATATTTTCTGTTTTTAAATCGCAGTAATATCTTCCCTTTTCGGCAGTAAATTTCAGCACACAATAATCCGGGTCTGTTACACCTTTTTTATAAAAAATGGAATCACCTTTTTTCCAGATTGACCGTTTTGTTTCCTCATCGGTTAGAACTTCCATTTTTCCCAAAAGCATAAGACCTTCATATTTTATAAGACCCTTGTGATAAAAATAAATACTTGCATTTGGATTTTCCTGATATTGTTTTACACGCATGGATGAAGTATTTGTTGAAAAGTAAAACTCTTTTATTCCGTTATGTTTTCTTGGCTTCAGCATTGCCTTCACATTCGGAAAATTATCTTTATCAACGGAACATATAAAACTTACTTTCTGTTTGTCTATAAACTTTAATAATTTTTCCAGATTCATTTTTTCTCCAAGCACCCAGAGCGAGTGTCCACGTAACATTAAAAAAAATCACAACTCATTATTAATTTTCAAGGATGATAAAATACTATTTACTTCTTCACTGTCTTCAGGTCTCATTATTACTGTTATAAACAATACTTTATTAATATTTTTAATTCTTGACCCAAAATAGTAATATTCAAAACTATCATTAATATCTTCATTATTGGTAACTTCAAATTTAGCAAGAGAACCTTCTCTATTCCACAAGTTTACCTCACTACCAGATCCACCAACTGAATAATCTTTTTTTGGTCCACTATGTAAATACCTTAATAACCCATTTCTCCCAGAGAATACTACTTCCTCATTTAAATCTCTATCTGGCTTATCTTTTACGATACATATGTCTATCCATGGTTCTTTATTTTCACTTTTAAAAATCCAAACAATATCATCAACCCTATTTCTTTTTAATGTTTTTGATGACCAATTCATAGGTAAGTTTATTGAGCATGTATTATATTCAATAATATCTCCAGTTCCATTTCTTAAGTCTTTGTATGTGGCACAAGAAAAAAACATAAGTGTTGAAAGAAGCACTAATGCAATTCTTAAACATCGATTAAACATATACGACTCCTATAAATAATATTATTTGAAAATTTGTTATGTGATTATTCTACTTCAAAACAATCACTTCTTTGTTCAAACCAACTTAATTTTAATTTTTCGAAATTAAAATCTTTTTCAGTACAAATATATTCTTTTACATTTATTTTATCATTGTTTATGGAATAATCATATATTATAAAATCTACATTTTTTTCATTATTTTCATTCCAGATGTACTCACCTACAGCGATGATTCGATTGTCATTTAACCAGCAGAATGAATCAATCCATTTTGAACTGCCAAAATAATCCATAAAGAGTAAGTTTTCTTTTTTGTCAAAAATTCCAAATTGTGAATCAGAATCTGCTAAGATTGTATATTTTCCATTTTTTTCTTTTTTTAAATTCCAGAAAACACTATAATATGCAAAAGTGTTGCCATAATAATTCCATTTTTTTAAAATGGAATATAATTTGTTTTTATAAGAAACCGGCTTTTTTTCTTTTTCAATAATTCTTTCTTCATTAAAAATAAAATTATTTATATTTATAGTTTCATCTTCTTTTTGAATTTCCTGTAACCACCAATTCAATTCAGGAGGAATGGTGATACTCTGAGAAAATATATAAAATTGTGAAAGTAGTAAAATGACTATAAATAATAATTTTTTCATATTCTCAACCAACGCCCCAATACGGGTGTCCGTGTAATAATTGCTTAAACCACAAACCAGCTTGATTACTTGTCTGCTTTAAAACTTCACTATTCTTCATTTTATCAGATAGTTTTTTACATAATCAGATTTTACAAAATACATTATGCATAAACTATTTTTTAATATTACATACAAAGTTTTTGCAATTGATTCAAGAGCTATTGTTTCAAGGGCAAAAGAATTGTTTATTATAGAAATAATAATATCTATTACACTTATTAATATACATATCCCAATAAAGATTACAAAGATTTTTTTTGCTATTTTTTTCCTGCACAATATTAAAATAAAGCTTAATAGACTAAATATTGAAATTGCAAAGAATAAAATTGAGCCGATGTACATGTAATTTCTTATTGCAAAGAATCCTACTAACAAATATATAAAAAAGTCGATTAACAAACTTATACTTATTAAAAGCAAAACACCTCTTAGTTTGTTTGATTGTTTTTGTATTTTTGTATTTTTGCTTATTTCATTTTTTTCTTTTATTGTATTGATTTCTTCTTGTGATATTTTCCTAGCTTCAATTTCTTTATTAAATAATTCCTTTACCTCTGGAATATAATCATCTGCCTTAATTATTCCTTCCGTAATTATTTTTTCATTCGAATAATTTTTGATGTTTTCTTCAATTTCTTTTAAATCCATTTTTTTCCTTCCCTTTTAAAACGGCATTATTTTTGTTATGTGATTATTCTTTTGTTACGTAGTCGATTTCTTCTTCGATTTTTGAAAGACCTTATTCTTCACCACGTGTCATTCTTTACAGTCTCCCAAACGGTAGCAAGACTTGCTTCTCGCATCTTTTGTAAAGATTCTTCTTCTGAATATTGATTATTTAAAATAGAAGTCCGTTTGTTTATATTATTTGCAACAAAATTGAGCAGATGAATTTTTTCAGCTAAAGAGAAAGTGCGAACTTTATTTTCTACATCTTCAAGAGCATCAGACATATAAGACCTACATATTTTATTATATCATAAATTTCACGAAAATGGGCAAAAATGATAAAAAAGCATATAAAAAAATCAGGCTTGCCTGGTCTGACGGCTGCGAATCTTTGTTACACGATTTTTATAATTTGTCTAAATGACATATATAATAATCATCTATTTGATGATAAATCTTTATGTCGCCAATTTTTTCAAGGCTATGTTTCCTATATTCCTTAATCTCATTATTTTCATCTATATAGCTATGGTTTATAACTTCAACAATATCAGATGAGGAATATCCTTCAGGAAAATCAAAAAATAAAAATGAAAAAGTAGTTCCAAAATTAAAACATTTTCCATCTTTCATTTTTACAACAAAACCTGTCCAACTCATTAGAGTTTCACCTTTTATTTGATTCAAAATATCAAGTGAAAATGCATTTTTACATTTTTCAATTTTCTCAATATCTGAATAATCCAGGTTCTTATCATAAGCTATATTTTTCTTTTCTGATGAAAATAAAACATATGGCAGAAAAGTTCCATCTTTTAAATAAACCGAAGCCCTGTATCTTGGCCCATAAAACTCATCAGATAACGGGGAAATATTTTCTTTTAAAAATTTAAGTATCTTAATTTGTTCCATATTTCCTGATTACCCTAACCCTGCATCGCCATATAAACATTCTGATTCAATATTTAATCCAATATATCTATAGCCGATTTTTTCCAATTCAGGAAATACAGAGAATACATTTTCTATACTGACTGTATCTAAATACAATAGTTCTTTTAATGATTTATGTTCTGTTTCAATGACTTTTTCAATAATCTTTATTGCATAATCTTTATCGAGAAAAATAGGATTACTTGGACATCCAAAGGAAAATCCTGCAAAACCATTGTGTAAACATAATTTTGCTTCTGATTTAGATGCTATCCATTCTTCAATACTTTTTCTTATTTCCATTTTTTCTAACCTTTGTTATGTGTTGCTTCCTTTTTTGCAAACTCAATCTCATCAAGCTTTTCTGTTATGGCTTGACGTCGGCCTGTTTCTGCAAAACCCATTCTACGGTAAAGCCGGGCCGCATTTACATTGTTCTCCAAAATCCAGAGAGTCGGCACTCCGTCGCACTTTGCACAAGCAAATTCCAAAAGTTTTGTGCCGCAGCCCTTGTTCTGCATCTCAGGAAGAACATAAAGATCTTCTATCAGATTTTCTTTTACGGACACAATCCCGACTGGCTCAATATCTGAAAGCATAAAAAGCTTGTAGCCGTTTTTCAGTTTTTCTAAAAGATATTCACGCTGATGCTCTGGTGTATGCAGCTCGACAAACTCGCTTTCGCAAAAAGAGCGGTGCGATTCCTGCCACGAAATGGAATGAATCCGTGCTGCATCAAAAATGTTCTTCTCATCAACTTCTATAATCACCATAATTTCTATCGAAATACTATTCATTATATTATTTCATAATCTATAAGTTAACTATCTTAAATATCCGCCATAACACCAACCAATGGTTCCTGCTTTTATTTTTTTATTATTTTTATCTTTAGCTCCTTCTTGGATTTCAACTTTTACCCAATTACTTATTATACCATCTATTTCTTCACTTTTACCAATCGCAAGAATCTTTACTTTCGTTCCTGCCTGCATTATTGTAATAACCTTACTTGAAGTTTCTTCTTTATTTCTTAAACGAAGATTTTCATTTATTATCATTATTTTATTTACAATAATACTTGGATTATTGGATGAACATACTATTCTTATCCCTGTACCACTATTAGATACATTAGCTTCATTGTAATTTTCGTTAATTATACATTCTGTGGTTGACGAATATGATCCTATACTTAGTTTTCCATGTAGATCGTTTGGATCGGAGTCCCAACAATATTCTTCAACATTTCCAATCATATCATATAAACCATAAAGATTTGATTTTTTTAATCCAACAGGATG
The DNA here is from genome assembly GCA_016290335.1 of Treponema sp. The sequence continues at coordinate 34,741 of JAEETM010000029.1, forward strand.
AGTATAACCATCAACTCCTAATTGCCATGCATATTCATGAATGTTGTTCTTTGTATTTTCTTCAGGATTTAATGCATACATCCATTCTTCCTTTGTTGGTAAACGATATCCGTCAGCATAAAGGTTCTGTTCAATATATTCATAATCTTCTATTTCACCCCACCAATGAGGTTTGTCTGCTGGTATATATTCCCACTTAGATACATCTGTTTCTCCTTTTATTGAATATACTGGAGTAAGATTACATTTTTCACTAAGCTTATTACAAAAATAAATGGCATCATACCAACTAATGCTTTCGACGGGAAGCTGTCCTGTATCATCTCCAACAAGTTTTTTTAAATCCTCTAACTCATATTTTAACTTCATTAAATTAGGATTATTATAACAATACCAACTTGGATTAACACCAAGTATTTCCTGATATAAACTCTGTGTAACTTCCGTAATTCCAATATAGATATTTTTTTCTGGAATTTTTACAAGTTTATATTGAGTTTTTACATTATCAAGATACTTATAATCGTGAGCAAATAAAAATCGTAAACAAGTTATTAAAGATATAAAAACAACTTTTCTTTTCATTTTTTTTCCTTAAGCCCTATTTCAACCACTGCCTTGCGTACACCTAAAGTTCAATTTTATTTTGCAGGTTTTTCATTCATATAAAGTTTTAAATTATCCAAGTTTTTATTTGTTTTTATTATCCTTGGTTTTGTTTTATTTTCCAGAAATATAATTTCTATTTGATTATTTTCATATAACTTGAAATGTATTGATTTGTAATTATTGTTTTTTATCTTTACTGTGTTGATTACTGAACCAATTTCGATTTCATTTTTTGCAGAAAATGGAAGTTCAAATTCTCTTATAATTTCATTAGTATTATTTATTTTTTCATTTATAGATAAATCAAAACATCCATCATGTTCTGTATCAAAAGACACACTTCCTTTTCTATAAGCAAAACCTTGATTTACAGATTTTTCTGACCAACCATTATAAGGATTTTTTAGTTTGCTATTAAAAACACATATTTGCCGGTATTCAATTTCAATTTTTATCATTTTTAGAATTCCTAAAAAAAGTAGACCAGAGGTCTGTCACCTACGGACCTTTGTTATGTGATTATTCAATCAAAATACCACTTATACAAGTATCATCATATTTTGTTCCCTTATAAACATCAACAATTTCAATTGTAAAATTCTTTATTTTCTTCTTCAATGGGATTTTTTGAAATATCGCTATATCAGCTAATGTTGCGGACATAACATAATTAGAATCATCATCGATTATTTTTATTTCTTTTGGACGATTATTTTTATAGAACAAATCTTGCCTGATTGTATTAACATATCCTGGAAGTATTGAAATTGAATCTTGAGGATTAACACATTTTATATATATTTTCTCTCCAATTCCTGAATTTCCTCTTTTTGTTACAAATGGAACAGGATTTGTATACATAGGATTGTCACCCATTTCAAATCCATTCATTACAGATGTTTTTAGATTTTCTATTTTATATTCTATCAATTTGTCATTTATGATTTCTGAAAAATAACCATCAGAAGAAATAGATTTTAAATTTTTATCATTTAATTTGTAAGAAGCATGGGGATATTCATAATCAATTACGCTATCTAAATTATGGTCCATAAAAATAGTTTTATCTAATAAAAGAAATCCATTTTCATTTATTCCATATGAACTATTTTCATCTGTTTCCCATTCGAATTTGTTGTTTAGTTTCTCAATTTTACCATTATTAATTCTATAGCAAAGTTCAAATCCAAAATCAAATTTATAGTTATTTAATATATTTTTACATGAATAATAATCGATTTCTTTTTTTCCTGATTTCTTATTTTTAATTTCTTCTATTGTTTTATTAAATTCATTCCAACTTTCTGTTTCATCATTTTTTTTATTATTGCAAGAAATAAAAAGTATTGTAATGAAAAATAAAATTATTACTTTTTTCAAATTCTTTTTTCTCCAACCAGCACCCAAATGCGGGTGTCCTTGTAACAAATTTTTAAACCGCAGGATTAAGCCGCACCGAAACCGGCATCATAAGCATTCCGTTTTCTTCGTGAAAAACATATTCAATTATAACACATAAATACGTTTGAACATATAATATTGAACTATTACATTCTATTTTATAAAATTGAAAGTATGAAAAATCGAGTTGTTTTTTGGGTATGTGTGTTGGCTGCAGTTTTGGCTTCTTGTTCGAAAAAGGATAAAATTGCCATTGAAAATACTGAACCTGTGGTTGATTTGGAATCTGAACAGGAACATATTTCTGAACCTGACCGTTTTGTATCTGCCATTGTTCTTTCGCCTTCGACTCAGCTTTATCTGCAGGGACGCGACAAAAATATGCATTCAATTCTCAGCATAAAAAACAACGCTACCATAGATATTCTTCTTGCAGATAATTCAGATGAACCGGAAACAATTTTAGAAAATAAAACTTTTCTTCATGCCGTTTATGATTCAGTCGATTTCTGGATTCCGGAAAGTGATATCGCTATTTCTTCAGAAAGTGCAGTTGTGATTTTTGATTCTACTTTGTATGAAGATGCCCAACTGCTCTCCCCAAAAACTGACGGACTTACAAAATTAAGATTTGGTACAGTTATTGCAAGAAATCCACAGCCAGAAACTCAAGGCTCAGAGCCGCAATCATACGAAAATATTTTTTATTACGATACCAGCAAAAAAATTGTTCAAAATGGATTTATAAAACTGGGAAATACAAGCAATAAAGAAGACGATATCGAAGTTCTTAAAATCGTAGACCAACTCAAAGTCACAAAAAAAGCCACTGACCGAAACTATCTTTTTGCCCGTGCCGAAAAATACAATCCATCTCCCATGGTAAAAGCTGCTCTCGATGACCAGATGATTGAAAAACTCACCTACGACTACGACGAAGTAGTCAAAAACCTCCAGAAACAACTCCACGGCGTCCACGTCAACGAACTCCTGACCGTAGATCAGAGCAAAGACCCGTTTTCAAATTAATAAATGATTATTTTAACAACTGGTTGTAACGCAGCGGACTTGACCGCGTGTCGGCTACGAACCTTTGTTATGGCAAAAATATTCCTTGTAATGAAACATTAATCAATTTTTTTATTTGTAGCTGTTATGCTTTTTACATAAAGTGTCAGTTTGTGATTTGCTGTATATTGTCCTTTCTTATTTTGTATATAAAAGCATATAACAGTCAGTCTGTTTTCATTATTTGCTTTAAGTTCCTTAATCACACCTTTTTCAGGAGTTTTAGTAAAATGCTCCCATTCTCCTAAGTAAGTTCCAAAAGGAATCTGATATAATGTCGTTTTTGATTTTAATTTTGTCTTTAATCCAAATATCTCTTCATTATATTCATTATTTTCACCATAAAAGTTCCAGCCATAAATATCCAGATTGTCTGAACCAAGGTTCTTTCCAGACATCTCAATATTTAAATATTTATATCCTGTTAAATTAACCGGCTCTTCAAATACGATTTCACGTGCATGGTTTGGGCTTTCCTTTATTTCTGTTTCAGCTTGAGTTTCTGGAGCCCAGATTACTAAATCTGGAAGTTCTGCAATGTCATCACTCCATGCAGACAATACAGTAAATAAAATAAGCAGTGTTACTATAAAACCCTTTTTACAAAATATTTTTTTCATTTTTTCCTCCTAAAAAAGTAGGCTTATGCGCCTGTCGGCTACGAACCTTTGTTATGCTATTTTTTCGCAACTAGGAATTTTATCCAAATCATCTTCAAGTTTTTCTCTTGTTTCTCTCAAGTCCAATTCATTCTGCATATTAAGCCAGAATTTTGAACTTGTTCCGAAATACTTTGAAAGACGTAAAGCCATTTCAACAGAAATTTTTCTTTTATTATGAACTAAGTCTAAAATTGTACTTGTAGAAACTCCTAAATCTTTTGCAAGTCTGTATGGAGTAATTTCAAGCGGTTCTAAAAATTCTTCTACGAGGATATCTCCGATTTTCGGTAATTCAAATTTCTCATCCATAACACACCTCCATTAGTGGTAATCCACAATCTTTACTTCATAAGCTTCATTATTTATAAACTTAAACTGTATTCGCCATTGATCATTTATTCTTATCGAACAATAATTCTTTAAGTCTCCAAGAAGATGCTCCAATTTATTTCCTGGCGGAATCCGTAAATCATCTTCACATTCCGCAGAATTTATAATGAGCAGTTTTGAAAAAGCTCTTTTATGAATTTCAGGCGGAAGCTTCTGTGATTTTTTACCATTCCAAATCTTTTCAGTTTCGGGATTGCCGAATGTTTTTATCATGATTAAAGTATATGTTATACAGATATATCTGTCAAGAAGATATATCTGTTATTTTTCTAATATAGAATCTAGAATGTATTGATTAAAATAATGTAAAATGAAATCTGAAAAATTATTCTTATTGATTTCTTTGAAAATTCCATCATTAGTATTTATTATGACTTTTTCGCTTCATTCATTTTTTACAATCCACGCCAATAGCGTATGCGCAAAACAACTGGCTGTACCGCAAACCGGCTCGATCCGCTGTCGGCTACGAACCTTTGTTAGACTGATATTTTCTATTTTATTATAACTTGGTTTTCTTGATTTGTCTTTTTTACTTTTACTATGTTCAATATAGAAAAAAATAAACTTAGTAGACCGATAAAGATAAATGCCATTCCAGTTCCAGAAATTGCCTTTTCTTTAAAACTTAGTCCCATCAAAATACCGGCTGAAAGAATCATCAATGAATTTAATATAAGTGTCTTAGGATAGCGTTTTATCTTTTCTTCTTGAGATGCTCCCTTTTTTAAGACAGGAATAACATTAATCATTTCCAGAACAAAAAGAACAACAGTTACAGAAAAAACAATCCAAAAACAAATTTTCATTTTTTCCTCCTAAAAAGCAGGCCAGTGGCCTGTCGTCATAACAACTGGTTGTTCCGCAGCGGGCTTGACTGCCTGTCAGCTACGAACCTTTGTTATGCTTTATACATTCTTTCTGTCATCTACATCTTTGTAGACTTCCATATTTTCCCGCTTTCCGATTCCCCAAACTTCTATAATTTCAACTTTCTCTGGAGTTAAAAGACGATAAACAATTCGAACACTTTTACCGCAGGCATACAATTTATAAAAGCCTGTCAAATCCATATTTGCCTTGTTTCCCAAAGGGAATCCAAGAAATGGATTTTTTTCAAGTTTTGTGAATTTTTTATCTACTTCAACTCTTATGCTTCCATCTAAATTATTGTACTCTTCGGCTGCTTCTGGAATAAGTTGAATTTTATCAAATTCATCTTTTTTATCTTCCCATTTTTTTGCCATTACTTTTTCCTTAAAGATGACCAGCTGACATTTTTTGAAGCATCATAATGACTCATTCGTTCCTGTACCATTGAATAAATTTCTTTCTGTTCTTCAAGTTCTTCCAATTCAGCAAGTTTTTCGTAGCGGTCAAAAGACATTATTACAGCTTCCATTGTGTTATTTTTCATAATAAATACAGGCTGTTTGTCTTCAGAAACTTTTCTGACAGTCTGCGTAAGAGTTTTCTGCAACTGAGTAATTGGTATTATCTGTGCTGTATCTACCATCATATTATTACCTCTTATTTATATAATAATATGTATTTTTCTATATAGTCAAGTTATTATAACAATGGAAGTTTAAACACATATAAAAGAATCAGAAAAATAATAAATAAAATTGATAAAATACAATCTAAAATTAAAAGAAAATTGAAATCCTTTTTTGTTTTTTTACCATTACGAAAATCTTGGAAAAAGTCTATCAAGGGAAGTAGTAAAATTGCTCCAATTATAAAAAATGCATCTTCTTTATTTCTTATACGTACATTCATATTCACTGATCTTAAATACTATAATTTTTTCGTTTTAAACCACGCCAGTGGCGTGTGAGCATAACAATTGATTGTTCCGCAGCGGGCTTGAATGCCTGTCGGCTCCGAACCTTTGTTATTC
>JAEETM010000100.1 GCA_016290335.1 Treponema sp.
TACAGTAAGGATTCTGGGCGAAGGTTCGAACGGCGGTACAATCACTCATCCGGCTTCGGTACGAGACCCGCTGAATACAGTTTTTGCCTTAATCAAGCTACTTCTTATGCGCGAAAACGGCTTGTATAAAATCTGGTGTGATAAAGCCGGAATCAAATATAACCCGAACTTTACGCTCACAGATATAATCGCTACTTTACCGGAATACACAACAACCGGAGTTTCGGAACCACGTGCTGTTCTTCACGTAAAGAATACAAATCACGCAGAACTGAAAAAGGCTTTCCAGAAGGTCTTCGAAGCTGAATGGAAAAACAAAAAATCAGAGCTTTCCAAAAAATACGGCATAGAAGATTACGAAGCTGTAATCACAAATGGTACAAAAGAAACCCGTAATGTAACAGATTTCAGCACAAGCGGTAAAGGCGGCTTAAAAATCCTGTTTAAGGATAAAGCCGGCGCTCCAATCGCTTTTATCTGGATGCGAGGAAGCGGTACCGAACCTGTTTTCCGAATTATGTGCGACGTAAAAGGCAGCAAACCGGAAATGGAAAAAGCATTGCTTGCGTGGGAAACAGAGATGATTGAAAAGGCTGATAAATAAAGGTATATTATATAAGACTAACATCATCAAAAGGAGATCTTAATGGAAAAATCAGAAATACTGGCAAGAGCAAAAGCATACATTGCCGCAGAACAGGATAAAAGATTCAGCAAAGAAGTTGAAGACCTTATAGCAAAAGAAGATTACAAGGAGCTTGAAGACCGCTTCTATCAGACACTTGAGTTTGGTACAGGTGGCTTGCGCGGTATTATGGGTGGCGGAACAAACCGCATGAACACACTAGAAATCAACATGGCTACACAGGGACTTGCAAATTATGTAATCAAGGCATTCCCAAAAGAAGCTGCTGCAGGAACACTCAAAGCAGTAATCGCTTACGACAGCCGCCTGAACTCAGATGTATTTGCAGAAGCTACAGCCCTTATTTTTGCAGCAAACGGAATTAAGGCTTATCTTTTCTCAGGCCTTCGCCCTACACCAGAGCTTTCTTTTGCAATCCGCACACTCAAGGCACAGACTGGTGTTGTAGTAACTGCTTCTCACAACCCAAGAATGTACAACGGCTACAAGGCTTACTGGGATGACGGTGCTCAGGTAATTGAACCACACGACAAGGGAATTATTGAAGAAGTAAACAAGGTAAAAGAAGTAAAGACTATGACCCGCGTTGAAGCAATCGCAACCGGCAAGCTTGAAATAATCGACAAAGAAATTGATGAAAAGTTCTGGGCAATGTGTAAGGAACAGCTTTTCCGCCCTGCCCTCATCAAAGAAAAGGCAAAGGACGTAAGAATTGTTTATACACCGCTCCACGGAACTGGTGCAATGCACGTAGAAAAGGTTCTTGGAGATTTAGGCTTGAACATCATTACTGTACCAGAACAGCGTGAACCAGATGGAAACTTCCCTACAGTTGAAAAACCAAATCCAGAGGAAAAGCCGGCACTTACTCTTGCTGTTGAGCTTGCCAAGAAAGAAAAGGCAGACGGTGTTATGGCTACCGACCCTGATTCAGACCGATTCGGTACAGCTTTCCCGGACAAGGACGGAAACTTTGTACTCTTGAGCGGTAACCAGATGGGTGCCCTTCTTATTGATTATGTTCTCCGCTCACGAAAAGAACTTGGAAAGCTTCCTGTAAATCCTGCAATTATCCGTTCAATTGTTACTTCTCCATTCGGTGATTACATCTGTAAAAAATATGGAGTTGAGATGATTGAATGTCTTACAGGCTTTAAGTGGATTGCTGCCGTAGAAGCTAATTTTGAAAAAGACGGCTCAAAGAACTATGTATTCGGTCTGGAAGAGTCTTACGGTTATAAGGTTGAAAAAGAAGTTATGGATAAGGATGGTGTTTCTGCTGCTGCTATGTGTGCAGAAATGATTCTTTACTGGCGTTCACAGGGCAAGAGCCTTCTTGAACATCTTGACGACCTTTACAAAGAGTTCGGTTACTTTGAAGACAGAGCAATTTCACAGTACTTCCCTGGTGCTTCCGGCGGCCAGACAATGAAAAACATGATGGCAGATATGCGTGCTAACCCACCAAAAACTCTTGGCGGCGAAAAGGTTGTTAAGGTTCGCGATTTGATGGATTACCCGGCCCTTCCTAAGAGCAATGTACTTCAGTTCTATCTTGAAAGCGGTACAATCGTAAGTGCAAGACCTTCTGGAACAGAACCAAAGATTAAGTTCTACATCAACTCTATGGTTCCAGCCGGCGACGGTTCTGACAAATGGTTTGCAGATGCTAAAAAACAGGCTGCAGTTCTCTGCGATGGTATTTCTGCTGATATTCAGAAGATTATTGATAATGCAAAATAGCAAGCAATAGCAAAACTGCTGTCACTTATGCAAAGAAAAGGACTTGTCGTTTATGACAAGTCCTTTTCTTTTTATACAACTTATTCTAATTTCTTGGGGCTTTTGCAGGGTCAAGAGGCTGACCGTTCTGGAAAACCATAAACGTAATCTGTGGCTTCTTGGTACGCGGGTCTATACCGGCAGTTGCAAGCTCTTTACCGGAAGTAACATAATCACCCTTTTGAACCTTTACGGTTCCCAGTCCTGCATAAGAATAGATGATTCCTGTTTTTGACTGAACAAACACAAGCTGACCGTATCCGCGGTAAACACCAACATACATTACAGTTCCTTCGTGAATACATTTTACAGGTTCGTTTGTCTGTGCCGAAAGCTGAACTCCGGCTGCTTTTCCTTTAATTGTAGTAATACTTGGTTTTTCAACCGGCCACACAATTGAAGAATCGGCAGAAACTGTAACACCGTAATTTCGTGTATCAGGGGCTGTATCTGAAACGGAGCTGGTAGTTTTTGTGTCGCTTTTACTGTTACTCTTACTGTCGGTTTTATCATTCTTTGGTGCTTCCGAAATAACAGGGACAGTCTTAATTTTCAGCTTCTGACCAATCTTAATTACATCTGAAGAGCTGAGGTTATTCAGATTCATAAGTTCGGCAACTGTAAGGTTATTTTTGCGTGCAATTCCGTAAAGAGTGTCCCCTTTTTCAACCACATAAAAGCTGTCGTTAACGGTTGCACTTGTATCCTGCTTTTTTTTAGAATTGTCGGTGGCAAGTGCAACGGCTGTTGTTATATCAGCTGTTGGAATAATGAGCTTCTGTCCGATTTTTATTACGTCATTTTCTGATAAATTATTTGCTGCACGCAATTCGGCTACCGTAATCTGATACTTGCGGCTGATTGAATAAAGAGTGTCTCCCTTTTCTACCTTATAGGTGCTGTCGGCAGCTGCGAAAAAAAGAAATATAAATGAAATTGTCAAAACGGCAATAATTGTTTTTTTATCAGAGATTCTCATACATTGATTATCGGCAGAAAAATGTAAAAAATTGACGTAAAAAAGTGATTATCCATAAGGGATTTGCAGGTGAATGCATTGTAATTATACAAGATTTGCAAACAGTTCCTTTACGTTGATTCCGCTTATAACCTGGTCTTCGCCATAGTGATTCAAGAGCCCTTCCCTTCCGCCAGTCAAATGTGATGAAGTAATTCCATGCTTTATTGAAATATCAGCTTCCATAAGAGCCGAAAGATGGTCGCAGATTCGCACAAGCTTTCCATCAACAGGATTAAACTGAGGTTCATTGTATTTTTCGTTTAATTCATCCCAGGTTGCCTTTTTGATTTTGCCTTCAAGCATAATTCGGTCGGAAAACTCATCGGAAGTATAATAAATCACTTCGTTCACATAAGATTCATCCATAAGAGGAACAAGCTCTTTGTTTACAATTTCATCTTCAATCTTTTTTACAATGTTCGGAAGGTCATCGGTTGCCTGCTTTACTGGAGAAATAATGTCGCGGGTAACTGATTCAGGCAAATCGTGGAATAAGGCGCTGAAAAAGTTGTTTATAACTCGACGGGTGCACATTTGGGAATTGGATTCGCGGCCCAGAAGGAGGGTCATTATTGCAACAAAAAAGCAATGACCTAAAACAGAAGTTTGCGGTACACGAGGGGTTTGATTCCATCTTGTCTGGAAACGAAGCTGTTCAATCTTAAGCACAAAATCAAACTCCTTCTGATGTGTAATCAGTTTCTGCAAGCCTTCCAGATCAAGATAAGGCTGAATATCCGCTCGAAGCTCTACATCAATATTAGAAAGCCTTTCCTTTTCATTTACAACCGAAAGCATTTCCAGCTCCCTGATTGTAGAATACTTGTGAGCGGCATTGTAAATATGCATTGTTTTTTTAAGCTCTTCGGGAACAGAAAGGGAACCGGCTTTTTGTCCTATATAAATTGTAAACTTAGAAAATAAAGAATCATCTTTTATAAGCTGGCGGTACTGGTTCAAAACCCATTCGTTAAGCCGCATATATTCAGCAGGATATTCACGCTTGAGCATCTGCTGAACAGGAGCCTTTATGTCGCACAGGGCAATTTTTTTGAGCAAATCAAACAGAGAAGCATAAATCATCCAGTACCAGTCTACACTACTGCCCTTCTTTTCTTCATACTTTCCGATTATATACGCAAGAACCATTTTTTCGGCAGCTTTATCCATTTCGACTAAATCAAAAGGACGTACCAAATCATTCCAGCGTTGAATTGAAAAGCCTTCGAATATTCTAAGAACGAGATTTTTATTCATTGTTTCCGAATCCACAGTAAATTAGTTGCTTATACCTTTTTTGTGGTCAGCATCCATCTTATCTTTCCAGACTACAGCCTTTTTCTTTACTTCTTCAGCCTGTTCTGAGTTACCGATAAGCACATAAAGCTTTCGTAAAGCAAGAAGATATTTAATACCGTTACGCATATCGTCAATACGACGGGTAGAAAGTTCATATTTATCGCGGTAGCTTGTTGCAGAATTGTTCAAAAGCTTTGTGATGAGTCTGAAATACAAAACAGTAATATCGTAATTTGGAGAACGAACATCAATATAATCTTTGTTGGCCGCCTTCATATCGATAAGATTTTTTGCTACAGTTGCAAATCGTCCTTCAAGCTCAACAAAAGACCACTTCCATTTACTGTTATCGCCAAAAGCATCCTTAAGGATATTGATTGTAAGACCAAGCTTACGGATTAACGTATAACGCTGCTGAATGGAAGTATTTTTGATTGTGTCGTGGTATTCGCTTAAATCAGCAAAAGAAACATCAATCTGATTTGTAACAATTTCTTCAAGATAAATGATTGCTTTATAAAGAATCTTTCTGGCTTCGTTTAAAGCATCGTTGTTTTTAACTTCGGTGATTTTGAGAGACAGGCTGTTCTGAGCAATATAAAGGGAAGCAGCGTTTATCATATCCTCGCAAAGAAGAAGCTTTTTGTATTCGGCACCAGCACTATTCTGCATGGTGTTTTTAACAGCCTTCTCTTTTTCCATAATTGCGTTTATCTTCTCTTTGTAAGGTTCAATTGAAGAATTATATTGAACTCTTGCTTCTTCTGAGACTTTAAACATCAGAAACCTCCTGCGTATTTATTCAGCATAGCTCGTGCATGCTCAAGGGATTGTTCTGTATTTGAATCTCCGGATAACATTCTTGCAATTTCGCTTACACGCTGCTCTTTATCAAGCAGGAATACGTTTGATGAGGTAATGCCACCGGCAACAGCTTTTTCAATCTTAATTTGATTATCGGCATAAACTGCGATACTCGCAAGATGTGTAATGCAAAAAATTTGATGATTTTGGGCTAAATTCTTTAAATGTGCACCTACAGCAACCGCAACTTCGCCTCCAATACCGGTATCAATCTCATCAAAGATTAAAGTATCAACAGAATCACTCCTTGCAAATATGGTTTTCAAGGCAAGCATTACTCTTGAAAGCTCACCGCCGGAAGCAATTTTGGCAAGTGGCAGCAGCGGATTTCCAGGGTTGGCACTTATAAGGAACTCAATGTCGTCTTTACCGTAAGGCCCGCAGGTCCAGGTTTCGCTTGTACTCTGCTTTTCGGTTATGCTTACTCCAAAGCTAGTGCCGTTCATTCCAAGCTTACTTAAAATCTCATCGACTTCGGTTTTAAGCTGGATTGCAGCGGCTTTTCGCTTTTGAGAAAGACTTTCGGCTCTGTTTTTTACATCTTTTTCTATTTCTTTGATTTCTGCAGCAAGCTTTTTTTCTTTACCGCTTCCTTCTGAGTTTTCTTCTACAAACTTCTGGGCTTCATCATAGAAAGCAAGAAGTTCAGAAAGCGGCGCATTTACCGAAGATGCATATTTTTTCTTAAGATTATAGATTAAAGAAAGCCTGTCCTGTATTTCCTTTAAGCGTGCAGGATCAAAAACAAGCTTCTGTTCATAATCATTGTATTCATCAGCAATATCAGAAAGCTCGTAGAATGCAGAATCAAGACGTTCACTTAAACCGGCCAGTGATTTATCGGTCTCTGCTGCATAAGATGCTGTACGTCTGAGCTTTTTGAGCAAATCTACAACAGAATCTTCCGAGCCTGTAAGTATAGAGTTTATTGAATCTACATCAGAGTAAAGCTTTTCGAACGACGAAAGCCTGTTTTCCTCTTCCTCAAGCTGCAGGTCTTCATCAGCCTTTAACTTTGCTTCCGAAATCTCTTTTATGGCATAAGTCATCATTTCAAGCTTTCTGAGCCGCTCGTTTATTGTAGAAACATATTCATCATATTCTTTTCTTTTAGCAACAAGAACCGCATAGCGTTTCTTAAAATCTTCTGCTTCTGCTGTAATGCCTGCCCTGCTGTCCAGGAACTTTCTGTGTTCAGGTACCTTCATCAAGGACTGGTGCTCGTGCTGTCCGTGAATATCAACTAAAAATGATGAAAACTGGGCAAGGTCACCTCGTGTAACAGGAGTATCATTTATCCAGGCCCCGGACTTACCGTTATCGCGTATAAACCGCCGCAATAAAACACGGTTGTTTTCCAGTGTGATTCCGTGCTGGTCTAACCATTCAGCTGCATTCTGAGCTTCATCATCTTCTGTAAGCTCTCTTTCTGGTGCTGCTCCACTCTGTCCGTTTTGCTCCGGCTGTTTAATTACAAAAACTCCGCTTACACTCGCCTCACTTTTACCGCTTCTAATCTGCGAAAGTTCAGCTTTTCCACCAAGCAAAAAGGATAACGCACCTATAAGTATTGATTTACCCGCACCTGTTTCTCCGGAAAGAACCGTAAGTCCGTCAGAAAACTCAAGATAATCAGATTCAATCAGGGCAAAATCTTTTATTGTAAGTTCCTCAAGCATAAGGCTCTCCCCGCCAGTTCAGTTTTGAACGCAGCGCATTGTAGAATTGCTCCTGAGTACAGGCAATCAGCTTAATTTTCTTTTCTATACGATTAATTCTTATGCAGTCGCCGGCCTGAAGGCTTTCAGGCTTCTGTCCGTCTACAATCATGCAGATTTCTTTTGTCCTGCAGGGCTGAATCAAAATCTCCATTATTCCGTTTGGATTTAAAACTATTGGTCTTGAAGACAGAGAAAACGAGTTTATAGGTGTCATTACAATTGCATCAAGTACAGGGTCTACAATCGGGCCGCCTGCCGAAGCAGAATAAGCTGTAGAACCGGTAGGTGTGCTGATAATAACACCATCAGATTTTAGATTACAAAGATGAGTATTGTCGTAACGTACCTGTAAGGCAACCGTCCGCGCAGTGTTTTTAGCACTTACAACTACATCATTAAGGGCAAGCAAGCTTTCGACTTCTTTGCCTTCCCTGATTAATGTAGCTTTAATCAGACAACGTTCCTGGTATGGAGATTTTCCGTCCAGATATAAATCAAGCGCATTCTTCCAGTCTGCCTGCTGAACGGAAGCCATAAAACCGAACTGACCAAGATTTACAGGAAAAACAGGAACACCATATTCAACACAATTGCGGGCAGCATAAAGAACAGTACCGTCACCACCAAGAGTAATTACAAAATCATATTCGGAAAAAGGAGTGTTTTCGCAAAAGCCATCAAAACTAAAAAGGACAGTACTTATACCACGCTCATTCAAATAGGCTGATATTTTTTCTGCCAGAGATTTTGATTCTTCCTTACTCAAATTAATAATGATTAAAACTTTTTTCATGCAATCCTTTTTACTATTTTCCGTTACTTTATTGGTACTTTATGGTAAAGTTCCCAAAACCTTTGCTATTTTTGCAGTTTCTGAATGAGTGAGGCGTGAATACAAAGGAATATGTGCACAGCGCAGATAAAGTGATTTTGAATGCAGACATTCTTCAGACAATTCATCGTATTTTGCGATGATTGAATCTGCAAATGCCGGCTCAATTTCAATTTCCTTTCTTGCAGCATACTGTTTTACATCCTTAAACGGACTGTTCAGAATAAGAGGGAAAGAGCTTATTGTTGTATACTCTTCAAGCTCGCGGGCAAACATTTTATGTCTGCCGGCCATGCAGGAATGCTGATACATTGCAAAAATCTCTTTGCGGGCCTTTTCATTACGCTCATATTCTTTAATCTGAACACAGGCAAGCGCACAGTTAATATCAGGCAAAAGATCAGTTTTAGGTGCTTCATCAACGTATTTTTTCAAAACAATCCATTCACGTCTACCGGGAGCAAACAAAACTGCACCACCACCTGCTGTAATTACATCGCGTTCCTCAAGCCCCATTATTGTGTAAAGCCCGAATGAACCAACAAGCTTCTTTTCTGTTTCAACATCATTTTCATCGCGCACAGAATAATAAGCACCTGCACTCTGCGAAATATCTTCAATTACCGGGATTCCGATTCTGCAGATTTCATCAAGCTTTGGAACAATACCTTCTGTTTCATGCAAAAGCAGGACTCTTCCACCCTTTTCTACGCCCTTCTGAACTATTTCTTCAGTAAGTACACCCGTAGTTTCATCAACATCAAGAACTACCGGCTCCATTTCCAGAGAAACAACTGTCTGATACTGCCAGGCCGGAGCAAGCGCAGACATCATAATTTTAGAAGCTCGCTCAACACCAAGAGACTGGAGTGCATATTTTAAGGCTACAGAGGGACTTCTAAGGGCAATAGCCCCGTCGCATTTAGTGAATTCCTTAACCTGCTGGATTAATCTGCCGTTCAACTCACCTGGTCCGATTTTTTCATCAACCATACAGGTAAGTACGGCATCCATTTCTTTTCTACGAATAGTTGTACTGTAAGTCTGTATCATTTATTGTATTTCGATAATTTTCTGCAATTCTTTTGCATTAAATAACTTCCGTATATTGAGCATAATCAGATAACCTGTTTCTTCCCTGATTACTCCTTCAATATATTCGGAACCAATTCCACTGAGCATCTGCGGAGGATCTTTTACATCCTCTGCTTTTACTGTTACAACGCGTGCAACCTTATCAATAATAATACCGATTTTGCTGTTATCGATATTGAGGATAATGAATCCACCTTCAAAATCAACGGCGTCTCGAGACATTGCCTGTATTCTGAATCGCTTATGCAAATCAATAATAGGAATAATTTCTCCACGAAGATTGATAATACCTTCAACATAGTACGGTGCATTTGGAATAACACGCACATTCTGGAGTCTTACTATCTCTTTTACATCCATGATATTGACACCATATAACTCTTCTCCAAGCTGGAATGTTACTAATTGAAATTGAGATTCATCAGCCATAATTACTCCTAAATAAAAAAGATTTCTTCTTTTTTTATCACCTTTAATAATACTCTGAAAATTAAGGTTTTGCAACATAAAGTGCAAATAATACAGCCTGGTTTAATCAACAGAAAACAGCGTAATTGCATCCACAACTTTAATTCCAGCCTCTTTCAGTACCTGAGCGCAGTTTTCCAGGGTGGAACCGGTGGTGCAGACGTCATCGATGATGCAGACATGGGGTGGGAACTCACCTTTGAACGGTTTTAATAGCTTTTGTACCTCCTTTTGTCCGACAAGAAAATAGGACTTGCCGATTGTTTTAAGTCTCTCTTCCCTGTCCAGTTTTTTCTGCTGGCCTGTAGATTTGCGTTCAAGCAGAGGCAGGACTGTAAATCCAAACCTGTATTTAAGCTGCCCGCAAAGCTCGTCAATCTGGTCCCACCCTTTTTCCTGTATTTTGCCTGGTCGGGGTGGCACAGGAACAACAACTTTCACATTTTTCATTTTAAGTGCTTCTGCCACAAACTTTGCAAAAATGTCCGACAATGACCTTACACCGACTGATTTCCACAAAAACATTAAATCCTTATTCCACAGCCTGTATGAAAAAAGCGGCCACACCGAATCTGTATGAACAAGAACCGGTGTTTCGCGGCATTGCAAACAGACATCATTTGCAGAAATCAGCTCCTTGCCACACTTACGGCATCTTTCCGCGTTAAAGGAGTAAAAAATGGAAAAAGAATTGTTTCGACACTCCCTGCAGAGCGGATAATACCAGGTTGTTTTACCGCACACCACACAATGTTCGCCACCAGAAATAAAAACAAAAAGCAGGCGCAGCAAAGCCTTCAGGAACCTGACAACCACAAATGACATTCTGTTCACATACTATTAATAGTCAAAACATGAATAAAACAGGAAGTTTTTTATGGAAAAATGTGAAGAAAAATAAAAAAAATGTGAATTAATGTGAGAAATGATTGCCGGAGCAAGTTCTACAATGTCATCTGAATTATAGACCGGAAAGCTCTTTTTTCCAGCGGCTTATAGTTTTCAACGCATCGAGCGGCGTCATATTATCAGGGTCAGCAGACAAAATCTCTGCTATAATGATTTCTTCATCACTGAAGAGTCC
>JAEETM010000030.1 GCA_016290335.1 Treponema sp.
ACTCATATTGCTAAAAGAAGTCATCATAGTTGAAGGAAAAATGGATACGGTGGCGGTGAAGCGGGCGCTGGAATGCGACACCATTGAAACCGGCGGCTTCGCCCTTAACTCCCATACATTAAAGAAGATTGAAGCGGCGTACAAAAAGCGGGGCATCATTATCCTCACAGACCCGGACGGCTCCGGGGAACGGATCCGCAAGTTTCTGACAGAGCGTTTTCCGGATGCAGGGCAGGCCTTTGTGCCCAAAAAAGACGCGCGGGTGCCCGATGATGTGGGCATCGAGCAGGCGAAACCGGAAGCCATTCTGCTGGCGCTGAGCAAGGTGCACCATCATGAATATAATCCGGAACCGGTATTCAGTGTGGCAGACTTGCGTGACAACGGACTGTCCGGCAGTGCGGATGCCAGTCGCAAGCGGGATTTGCTGGGGGCTGAACTGGGCATCGGGTACGGTACGGCCAAAGCGTTTTTGCGTCGGTTGAATACGTATGGGATTACAAGAGAAGAGTTCGCAGCTGCTCTGAAAAAAGTGGAAGAAGAATGAGGCACACATGGAAGACATTCAACCTATTATCGCCCGGCGGGAAGTAACAACGCGCATCCTGCAGGCATTTCATTTAAAAGCGGATAAGAATCTGGGGCAGAACTTTCTGGTAGAAGAGTCTGTGGTGAACCGCATTGCCAAGGCAACGGAGCTGGCTCCGGAGGATACGGTGCTGGAAATCGGTCCCGGTATCGGCACCCTGACCCAGGCTTTGGCCATGACCGGCGCGTCAGTGGTGTCTGTGGAACTGGACAAACGGCTGATTCCGGTGCTGAAGGAGACGGTGGGCGCTTATGAAAATGTCCGCATCGTGCAGGGGGATATTTTAAAAGTAGATATTTTAAAAGTTATTGAGGAAACACGGGCCCTTTGCGATAATGCAAAGAGCAGTGACCATAACGATGTAAATGAAAGTGATGCGCAGGAAATTGCAGATAACCCAGCACTGACAACTGAAGGCAGTGCAGAGTGTTCTGTAAACAATAATAAAAGTACAGCTCCTTTCAAAGTCTGTGCAAATCTTCCCTATTATATTACGACGCCCATCATCATGTATCTGCTGGAGCAGAAGCTTCCGCTGGAACGGCTGGTGGTGATGGTGCAGAAGGAAGTGGCGGAGCGGATGATAGCCAAACCGGGCGGCAGGGACTATGGCGCTATCTCTGTAGCCATGCAGTATTATACGGAGCCGAAGATTGCCTTCATTGTGAAAGCGGGTTCTTTTTTGCCGGCGCCCAAAGTGGACAGCGCGGTGTTGGTCTGCAAACGCAGAACCGTTCCGCCGGTGGATGTGCCTGATGAAAAAATCTTTTTCAAAGTGGTGGCGGCAGCCTTTTCCGTCCGCCGCAAAATGCTGACCAACAGTTTAAAAAATATGGGTGGCCTCACCAGCGAACAGGTAAAAGCCTGGCTGGACCGGGCCGATATTGACGGAACACGCAGAGCGGAGACATTAAGCCTGGAAGAATTTGCTGCGTTGGCAAGAACATGGGAAAAGAATTAATCAGCGTCTCCTTAAATTGATTTGTGAATAGTTCAGGAATAAAAAAGGTTTTTTAAATATAAAAAGCGCAAGCTTGTGTTGCATTAACAACAGCATAAGGATAACAGAACGAAAATTTCAGAAATAGTAGAGGGGAATAAACGATGGCAGCCAAAAAACCGATTATTGCATTAATGTATGATTTTGATAAGACCTTATGCACCACGGATATGCAGGCTTACACTTTCATTCCGAACCTGGGCATGTCTGCTGATGCCTTTTGGAAAAAAGCGTCTGACTTGGCAGAAAATAAAAAGATGGACCGCATCCTGGCCTATATGTATCTGATGCTGGACGAAGCCCATATTCACAGGCAGCCCATCCGCCGCAGCGACTTTGTGGCGCTGGGCAAAGACTTGAAGCTGTACGACGGAGTGGAGGGGTGGTTCGGTCGCATCAACCAGTTCGGTAAGGAGCAGGGCGTAGTTATTAAACACTACATTATTTCCTCCGGTCTGCGGGAAATCATTGAAGGTTCTTCTATTTTCAAAGAGTTTGACGATGTGTTTGCCGGCGAGTTCCTCTACGATGAAAACGGCGTGGCCTGCTGGCCAAAAAATGTGGTGAATTACACTACCAAGACGCAGTTTCTGTTCCGCATCAACAAGGGAGTGTTGAACCTTTCCAACGATGACGACCTGAACCGGTTCAAGCCGGAGGAAGACCGGCCCGTTCCTTTCCGCAACATGATTTACATTGGCGACGGATTAACAGACGTGCCCTGCATGAAGCTGGTAAAGGTGAACGGCGGCTACTCTATCGCGGTGTATCAGGCAGGCAAGCGCAATAAAGTGAAAGATCTGATCAAAGATCAGCGAGTGAACTTTATTGAGCCGACGGATTACAGCGAGAATTCCCAACTGGATATCATTGTTAAAGACATTATCCGCAACATGGCCAGCGTGGAACGATTAAAAGCCCACACCAAGTCGCAGCTGGCAGGGGTAAATAAATAAAAATGCTGAAAGGGTGGTGTACCGTATTGATTTTATGCTTTGGGCAGACCGCCAGTTGCAAAGAAGGAAGACAAGAAAACAAAAATGATTTTTATGCAAATTTTCTTATACAGGAACCCTTATTTTATGTAAATTTTTCTTGACGAGCACCCTTATTTTATGCATACTATAATCAGAAGTAATGCAGAAGCATGTACGGAAGGGTGATATTATGTTGCTACGTCGAAAGATTTACGATAAACTGTTGGAGTGGAAAAACCAAAGAAAGAAAGATCGAATAAAAAAATGCCTGCTTATTAAAGGCGCCCGCCAGGTTGGCAAGTCCTATATCGTGCAGGAATTTGGGAAATCAGAGTACGCTTCTTTTATAAATATTGATTTTTACCGTCAGCCGGATTTGAAGGGTATTTTTGACGGAGAGATGACTGCAGAAGAAGTCATGAAACGCCTGACTGCGTACATGCCGGGCGTTACGCTGATTCCGGGCGATACGCTGATTTTTCTGGATGAGATCCAGTGCTGTGGAAATGCGCGGACTGCAATAAAATTTCTTGCGGAAGATATGCGTTATGATGTAATTTCATCCGGTTCTTTAATGGGCCTGACGTATGGAGAGGATGACGATGAATCCGTTGAAGTGCCGGCATCTGTTCCAGTAGGTTATGAATCCCAGATTATGATGTACTCACTGGATTTTGAAGAATTCCTGTGGGCGTATGGTTATGACGAAAAAGCTACGGATGTTTTGCGTTCATATTATGAAACCGGTGAAACGATACCGGAAGCTGTACATATCAAATACGAAAATCTCTTCCGTGAGTTTATGGTGGTGGGCGGTATGCCGGAAGTGGTTGCGGATTTTTCTGTACATAAAGACTTCAACCGGGTGGACAGGATACAAAATGAAATCCTTGCGGAATACAGGGACGATATTGCAAAGCATGCAAAGGGGAAAGAAAAGCAACTCGTCCGTATGTGTTATGACGCAGTACCTAAACAGCTTGCCAAAGAACTGAAAAAATTCCAGTACTCTACCGTTGAAAAAGGGCAGACGCGCAGAAAATTTGGAGGCAGCATACAGTGGCTGAAAGATTCCGGAATCGTGAACGCCTGTTATAACATTCGCGAACCGTATCTGCCGCTGATGGCAAACGCCAACGAAGATCAATTTAAGCTTTACATTAATGATACGGGGTTGCTCTGCTGCATGTATGGCAAGGAAACCAAGCTGGCAGTGCTGAATAATACAATTAAAGGAAACGCCCGCGGCGGCATTTATGAAAACAGCATTTCCGAATGTCTTCTCAAACGTGGCTATACGTTGTATTATTACAAGCCTGATAATGAGCATGAAGTGGAGTTCCTGATAGAAGAAAAAGGTGAGGTTGTGCCGGTGGAGGTGAAGGCGGGAAACAACGCTTCTCCATCCTTGAACAATTTTATTAAAGAATTTTCTCCTTCCGTTGCGTTCAAACTGATTGGCGGACGAAACGGAAAAGACGGTGCTAAGGAAACGTTGCCGCATTATATGGTGATGTTTTTGTAAAGCGAGTAAAATCTCCACCAGGATATCATCCTGCACATGGCCAGCGTGGAAAGGATTCTGCCTTTATAGACATAAGGGTTAGGGGAACCAGACGCCAGCATCCATACGGGTTGGCAGTTCTAAGTTGGTCGTAAATACGACCAGGTGAGTGGAGAAAAGTTTATTATAATTGTTATATAACGCTCAAATACAGTTTTTATGCTGAATTGAGCGTTTTTTATTATCATGAACAAATACTAAAATGATAATAAAATAAAAACACTTTATAAAAAATTATAAAAAAATTACAACAACCTATTGACAAACAAAAAGATATCTGTTACAATGCGTGTAGTTGAATGATAGTAATAATACAAATATCAAATTTAAATAATCGATTTAATTTAGAATAAGGGGCGACACAATTGACTTCGTTAAAACCGCCAAAGAGGCTGTAGGCCGCTACTGTAACGAAAAGAAAAGCGAACAACTTACTACAGGAGGACGAAGTATGGCTTACATCAATACAATCATTCATAACTTCTACAACATGCAAGAATTTTGGCACTTATGGGTTAAACTTGCTAAAATTACTTTCTTCATCAATATAGCGCTCGTTACCCTCCAATTTTTTTTCGAAAAAGATATATTCCGAAGTACAACACAGAACAAAGACAATCTGATGACACCCTGTTAACATAAAACAGCATATTTCATTTGTGATATTTGAAATTGGCGCACCAACTTTAAATATCGCTTTTTCCGTATTCTCTACGCCTGTTGCACATAAATACAGACATATACAAAAACTGAATTGTTAAAGACAGGTAGTTTAAAACAAATTCATATGATATAATAAACATAATAATAAATAAAGAAAATTCCAACACCATTTATCGGGAGGCCACACTATGAAAAAACTTATGATGTTAGCTATGCTGTTGCTTACTGTTTGTTCTTCCGCCTGTGCGGAAAGCCTTGACGAGGTATTGAAAGATTGCAAATTGGATCGAAACCGCTGGCAGGTGGTAGAATGGTTTAAAGATGAACAAGCCGTAAGATTATTTGACTCAACAAGCATACAAACGGTTGCTCCGAATCAATATGAAGTAACGATATACATTTATTTTTATGGAAATGACTGCGGAGCAGTTAATTGTAATTAGGCTATGCCCCGGCGACGAAGTTCATCGACCAGATTATTACCATCCATCTGATGTATAAACAACAGAAGTACATGTATGACAACAAGACGCATTCGGTGGATAACCGGATTGTAAGCATAAGTCAGCCCTATGTCCGTCCGGTTGTCCGCGGTAAGGCAAAAGCCCCGACAGAATTTGGCGCAAAGCTTCATCTCAGTATTGATGAAACCGGTTTTGGCCGGATTGAGTACCTCTCATTCAATGCATTTAATGAAGGCCCTATGCTGATAGACGTTCTGAACGCCTACCGGTACCGCAATGGATTTTATCCCAAGAGAGTTCTTGTGGATAAAATATATCGTACCAAAGACAACATCCGGTTCTGCAATGAAAATGGAATCCGGATAAGCGGGCCAAAGCTTGGCAGACCTTTCAAAGATGAGAAAACTCTTAGGAAAACCGCAAAACAGCTGCTAAGGACAATACCGACCGAATTGAAATAGAGCGGTATTTTAGCACCGCAAAACGCCGGAATGGCATGGGACGTATTGCAAGAAAAAGGGAAGATACTTCTCTTTCTACTATTGCAATGTCCGTGTTGATAACTAATATATTTGGAACATTTAAGCTTGCAGTTGAGGAATTCGAAAATGAAAAATTGAAGTCCATAAAAGCTGGATGATTTAGGCATTTATATTGGTCAATTTTTGAAAAAAGTGAGTTGTTGACCAAACACTAATTATCGCAAGATAAAGCACTATCTTTAGATACCGTTTCTGCTCTTGTTGCCGTGAAGGATGCAGTAGCAACGTATGGTGTACCTGCCATCCTGAACAGCGACCAGAGCAGCCAGTTTACCAGTGAAGAATATATAGCGTATCTTAAGGGGCAACACATCTGCCAGAGCATGGGCGGCAAGTCCCGGTGGGCGGACAATATCATGATTGAGCGGTGGTTCCGCACGCTCAAGACGGAGAAGATTTCTATTAATGAATGCCGCAGCCCCAAAGAACTCCGGAAGGATATTGCGGACTTCATCCGGGAATACAATGATGTACGCCCGCATGAGGCGTTGACTTATACTTATTTGCAGCCTGTTTTGTTGCTGCAGCGTGAGGTGGATAAAAAACAAGAAAAACCATGGTAATCTAAAACGATAATAGATTATGAAATGCTCGTAACATGTTCACGATAAATTTTTAAAACGTGGTCTTGACAAGGGGGCCATTATAAATTATCACAGATGATAAGAGCTGAATTGATTTGTTATTTCTCAGGCAAGCAATGTACAAGGATCCCTTTGACTGTGATGCAGATGGCATTAATTGAAAACACGTTGGGATAAAAACTGAACGATGGTCTGTTTAGTTGTTATACAAATAAAAAATTGAAAGAGGTTTATTTGGACGAAGGTGAGGAAGGAGAGAACACTGATAATATATAGATGAAAGCGGAGTTTTATGTATTAAATCATATTATCGAAAAAGGTGGTGCAGAACATGGATGAACATAAGCAACAAAACGAACAAGATAAAAGAACTGAGATTGATTTTAGCGATATATTGAAAAGACGCAAAGCGAAACCTACAAAGCCTACTGATCGTGGCACAAAAGAAAATCAATATAACAACTCTGGCAGAAATAGTGGGAGATAGTCTGTTAAAAATATTTACCATTTTGACATAGTTATAATTGGAAAAGTGTCATTTATATACAGGAGATGATAGCATGGAAGATACACTTGAAGTTGGTAAAAAAATTAAAACTTTGTTTGGTGGAACGCTGACTGTTGAAAAGTATTTGGCGGAAGGCGGTCAGGGAAGAGTTTTCCTTGTGAAGTACAAAGGTGAAAAGAAAGCGCTAAAGTGGTATAAGAATACTGGTTTAGGCAGAAAACCGGAAAAGTTTTATGATAATATAAAACAAAATATTATGCGCGGTACGCCAAGTGATGAGTTTCTTTGGCCGTTAGATATTACAGAATGGGTTGATGGGACATTTGGCTATGTAATGGATTTAAAACCCGAAGGTTATCACGAAATTACAGATTTTATGCTATGTAAGGTCAGATTCAAATCATATCGTACAATTATTGATGCTGCATTAAAAATTGTTTCTGCTTTTAGAATTTTGCATAACCGTGGCTACAGTTATCAGGATTTGAACGATGGTAACTTTTTTATCAATCCGGAGAATGGGAAAGTATTAATCTGTGATAATGATAATGTTGCGCCTGATGGCATGGAAACGGGCATTATCGGTAAGCCGCGCTACATGGCGCCTGAAATTGTATTGGGAAAAAGCAAACCTAACAGTCTTTCCGATAGATTTTCCATGTCTTTGATTCTTTACATCCTTTTTTGTTTGGATCATCCGCTGGAAGGGAAACGTTATTTAGTTCCGGCCTTAACGGCAGCTCTTCAGGAAAAGCTGTATGGAAGTGAACCGATTTTTATGATGGATCCTAATGATGATCGTAATCGTCCTCATAAAATTGTTCATAAAAATTCACGAATGGTTTGGCCGCAGTTACCTGATTATATTAGAGAAATTTTTATTAATGCATTCAGTAAAAAAGCATTTGAAAAACCTTCATCGCGTCCAAGAGAAATTGAATGGCTTAATGTATTTACGCGATTCAGAAGCGATATTGTTCCGTGTGTGTGCGGAAATGAAATATTTACACAGCAAGGAGAATCAAGAACTTGTGAGGAATGTGGGCGAAAAACGGATGTGTCTTTTAAACTGGTATTAAGCAATTACAGTATACCCGCAATTCGTGATACACGTATTTATCGATGCCAGCTTGGTGTATGTGATGAAACCGAAGCGCTGTCACCGATTGCCCGTGTATTGAAAAAGAAAAATGAGAATGCCTATGGAATTAAAAATTTAACTGAGAAACGGTGGGACGCAGTTACAACTAAAGGCATTGCCAGAAAAGTTGCGCCGGAAGAAGTTATTCCACTAAAAGACGGCATTAAGTTCACCGTAGCAGGAGCAACAATTATTATTGAAGAAAATAAGTAAAAACGAGGAGGTTGTTGTTATGCCAAGAACAAGTGATTTAAAAAAAACTACCCGTAAAGAATTACATGTTTTTTATATTCTGGATACGTCAGGCAGTATGGATGGTGCTCCCATAAGCGCGTTAAACCATGCGGTTGAAGAAACTACAGAAGCGTTAAGATCATTAGCGCAGAGCAATGGTGATGCGGATCTAAAAATTGCGGTTATGGAGTTCAATTCTGGCTGCAGATGGATTACCGTAAACGGGCCGGAAACTGCAGAAGATTTTGAGTGGGAGTATTTAACAGCTGGAGGACAGACAGACATTGGCGCAGCGTTAAAAGAGTTAGACAGCAAGTTATCCCGCCATGCTTATTTAAAGTCTATGGTAGGTGCGTTGATGCCGGTTATTATTTTTATGACAGATGGTTATGCTTCTGACGAGTATGCTGATGCGCTGGAACAGATACGCCAGAACAAATGGTTTAAACATGGGACAAAAATAGGATTTGCAATTGGTGATGATCCTGATGAGGTAATGCTTGCTTCTGTTGTTGGCGATAAAGAAGCTGTTATTAAGACAACGAATCTTGAAATATTTAAACGTCTTATGAAATTTGTTTCGGTGCGTGCGTCTATGCTTGCTTCTCAGTCTCATACTACAAAAACCGAAACCAGTGGCGACGCAATTGTTAAAGCGGCGAAAGAAGAACTGGGCTTGACTGACGATATAACACCTAATTTAAATGATGATCAGTATAATAAGGAACCAGTTACAAACACAAAGGATGCTGATGACGAATACGAAGATGACGGAGCTTCGGATTGGTAATTTAAAAGGAGTAATGTGTGGGGCAGATGTTTACTTTTCACAAAAGTGTTATAGGACACGTTCATATATTGAAAGACATCCCATGTGAAGATTATTCTGCTTCATTCTCGGAGAAGAATGGCAGGTATCATATTGCCATTGTTGCGGATGGTCATGGTTCGGAGGAATGTTTCAGAAGCGCTTTCGGTTCAAAGGCAGCAGTAGATATTGCACTTGCCAAACTGAAAGATTTTGCAGAAGCTGTACTGGAATCTCCGGGAACGGAAGAACGGTTCTATTGCGATATATTTACAAATCCGCGTTATCAAGCAATGACGATGCGCCAGTTAACTGACAGCATTATCAGTAGATGGCACGATTATGTGGAAGAAGACTATCAAAATAATCCGCCAACAGAGGATGAATTGCAAAAAACTGAGGAACATAGTAATAGAGAGGCCAATAATGTTGCACAAATTTACGGAACAACGTTGATGGCCGCTCTTTGGTTACCGTGTTGTCTGCTTGTTGTCCATCAGGGGGATGGACGCTGTGACGTTTTTTATGATGATGGGACAGTAGACCAACCGGTGCCTTGGGACAAACGTTGTGTAGATACGGCAGTTACGTCTTTGTGCGATGAAGATGCTTTAACAAGTATCCGGCATTGCGTATTAAACATAATAGATAAAAAAATTATAGCCTGTTATTTGGGTTCTGACGGTGTAGAGGATGCATACCGGGATACTTATGAAGCTGTAGATGGGAAAATGCATTCACTGATGGGTGGTGTGCATACCTTTTATAAGGACTTAACTTGCCAGCTTGGAACCAAGTCGCAGGAAGATTTTAATGTTTATCTTACAGAAATGTTACCGAAATTCAGTGCTAATGGACGGTTTAGCCGTACAGGAAGCGGTGATGATATTTCTGTTGCCGGCATTGTTGACATAAAAGCTGTACGAAGACACATTGACCAATTCAAAGTGGATACTGAAATCTATGACCTGGAAGAACAGCTTTTCTGGAAAGAAGATGAGTTGCGTGGGAAAATGCGAAAGCATGGAATTTTGCATAAACGAATGGATGAAGCAAAAGCTGAGTTGGAAGTGGCCAAAGGAATAGTTAATGATACAGAGATGCAACCAAAAACATATATAACAAAAATAGTTGACTTAAAAATAAAAGCGGAAAAGTATCTTGAAGCAAAAAGTAAGTTTGAAGAATACGATGCTACATACATAAAAATTGAAGAAGAAAAAAAACTGATTCAAGCTAAAATTGAAGAGATGCAGAAGCGGGATAACTAATATTTACTTGGTGACAAGACGTATATTATTGTGGCTTACTTTGGAGGTTTAGATGAAATGTAACAAATGTGGTGCAGAATGGACGCTAAGTAACAGTACAAATCAATTGACGGATTGTCCTTTTTGTGGAGAAGAACTGGCAAAAGAAATGGATGATTCGTTGCAAGAAGTATCCATGGCAACAGTTTTGAAGCGAATGGTTGACGAATTTGGTGTGAGTGTTATTTCTAATTCTGGTAAATGCATTTCGTTATTTAAAGATTTTGCACCAGGCCTGCAAAACGAGCAACGCTTGTTGAAAATGGCTTTACAGAATTTTGAGATTGGCACGTATTTTTTAAATTGTGCAGAGAAAGACAGAACCATGAATATCCATAAAGCGATTAATGCTATGGAAGGCATGGTTGCTGAAGAAGCTCAAAAAACTATTATTACTTCTTTTGTATACGCTTTTGGCTGGGATGAAATAGAGTTAAAGGATTATTTTAAAGAAAATAATATAGTAGTAGAAACTAAGGGCGTGCCAGAAGAAAAGAAAGAAATTAGAAATAAACAAGATAACATTGCTACCGATAATGATGCAGAGCAACTTTATCAAGAAGGTTTAAAGTATTACAATGCAAAGGATTATACAGAGGCATTGAAAAGATATAGCAAAGCAGCAACACAGGGGCATGCAGATGCGCAAAATTATTTAGGCGTTATGTATCAAAAAGGTTTTGGAGTAGAGCTGGATTATATAGAAGCGGTAAAATGGTATTACAAGGCTGCTGAACAAGGTAATACTTGGGGTCAATGGAATTTAGGTATGATGTATTGTAATGGGCGTGGTGTAGAGAGGAATGACACGGAAGGAGTGAAATGGTTTAGAGAAGCAGCGGTACAAGGGCATGCAAATGCGCAATTTGATTTAGGTGCGATGTATTCTGAAGGACGTGGCGTAGCTAAGGATTATGAGGAAGCGGTGAAATGGTATTACAAGGCTGCTGAACAGGGTAATGCAAATGCGCAATGTAATTTAGGTTGGATGTATTCTGAAGGACATGGCGTAGCGCAGGATTATACAGAAGCGGTGAAATGGTATTACAAGGCTGCTGAACAAGGAAATGCATATGCACAAAATAATTTAGGTATGATGTATTTAAATGGTCGTGGCGTAGCGCAGGATTATACAGAAGCGGTGAAATGGTTTCGCGAAGCAGCAATACAGGGCCATGCTGAAGCACAAACAAATTTGGGATGGCTTTGTTATTTAGGACGAGGTGTTGAACAAAATAATATAGATGCATTTAAATGGAGTACTATGGCAGCAGAACAAGGTAATGTGAACGCACAAAACAATTTAGGCCTTCTGTATATGGAAGGCAGAGGCACAAACAAGAATTATGATAAAGCTATAGTTTTGTTTCGGAAAGCAGATGCGCAAGGTAATATTTACTCACCGTGGAATTTGGGTAGCATGTATGAAAATGGCTGGGGCGTAAAAAAGGATATCAAAATTGCGAAGCAATGGTATGAAAGAGCTGCGGCACGTGGTCATGCAGACGCAAAGAAAAAGCTGGAAGAACTAAATAAAAGCGGTTGCTTTATTACAACCGCAGTATGCGATTCCCTTAATAAACCCGATGACTGTGATGAATTGATGACCATGCGTTGGTACAGGGATAAGATTCAATCAGAAGACAAAGATATGGCAGTATTGATTCGGGAATATTATCGTGTTGCACCAATGGTAGTGAAGGAAATTAATCGTAGCACTGAAGCGAAAACTATTTATAAAGAAATATGGGAAAAATCTATATCTGGTATTTATCAAAACATAAAACAAAAGGAATACTGGAAAGCAGCATTACAATACATGGATATGTTGATAGGATTATGCAAACAATATAATATTCCGCTTGCGCCAAGTATTAAAGAAACAATTGAAACGGTTCGTACAAGAAACAATTAGACGGAAATAGTTGGTGTGAATGGCTTAAGCATATAATGGAAATAGAATGGATAATGATAATAAAAATGGTGTTTTTTAATGAATCTTTCTCACAGAAAGCTGCAGAAAAAATTATTAAAACCTATGAAAGTGATTATATTTGCGGCAATATTACTGAAGAACTTTTCTTAAATAAGTATCAAGAAATGCATAAAGATGAAGTATTATCTAAAGATTGGTATACTGTAGATTGGTGGTGTTTTGCCAAACATGAAGGCGGGACTGCTGATCAATATAAAGAGATAATATTTGTTATTCTAAAAAACAAATTAAATAAATTAGATAGAGAAATAATTACTGATTTATATGATAAAGATAAAAAGATTTATTGCAAACAATTAGTATTCGAAAATGGTAAATTGAAGATTAGAAATTGGAAAAAGTTGAAAACACACTTATCTTCACGTGTTGAAAAAGAAATATTGATTGATGCTACGATTATAAAACACTGGTTAATGAACAAAAATTCATTCAAATGCAAGAAACGGAAATTAGAAGATGATATTATTGAATTAATTTATAAAGCACAAAAAACTGGAATAGAAAACAGTTTAGTAGAGAAAATAAAAGAAAAATTAATTAATATAGGATGCTTAAGGCGGTTAGAAGAGGGATACAAAAAAAGTGATAAAGAAACAGCAAAATGTATAAAATGGTTGAAAAGGCATGATAAATTAGAAGAGAAAGCTAGAAATATTTTGAAAATATACTATTGCTTTGAATATTTCAGCCTGTTTTATCCAGATTATTATAGAAGTGGTATACGTCCAAATCTTGATTTAATAATTGCAGATGATACTGGAACACCAGTATATTATGAGATTAAATTTTTATATCCAAAAGAGCTTTATTATAATTTTAGAAATGAATACCATGAAGAATTTGTTGTTGAAATTCTTGATGACACATTAGAAGATGATGATAAACCTGTACCGGAGAATTTTTACTGGATGGAAGAGATACAGTTCAGATTATCAAAAATATTTATAGAAAAAAATAAAATGAGGTCAATTCATGCAGTACTTGACAACAGTGCAATGACAAGAATACACATTTGTGATTATTTAAAAATCAAAAAAGAAAAAAAGGAACAACTGTGTTGGAAGTGTATGGAAATTTCAAAACAAACGAAAGCTAAAGAAATAAAAATACCAAAACGTAAAATAGGCTTTTTAACAAATAAATATAAAAGTTGCTATTGAGATAGGAGTTTTTGTTTTTGGGTATGTAAATAATCCTGTGGTTGACCCTCTTACGGCATTGTGGTCGGACCTATAACCAGTCTGTGGTCAGCCTATAAATTATCCTGTGGTCAGGCTATAAATTATTGTGGTTTGGCTATCAATAATCCTGTGGTTTCAGAGGTAAAAAGCGAAGTTTCGCTTTTTACCTCTTTTCCATTCATTCCCTAAAACTTGTATGTGTCGCACAAAAACAAAACTTCGGCCAAATAACAGTAACAGAGATTTTAACGAAAATACTTTTTAACAATTATTGGAGGATAACAGCTGAAAACGATAACCGTTAGTCTGCAAACTCCAAATAGTAATTGTGTAAGTTAGTTTGTAATTCTCTGGATGTTATTTGGGCCGAAGTTTTTTTGTGCCCTGATTGGCAATTTGTTAAGAAGAAAAAATGAAGAGAGATTAGTCGTCCGGATCTTCGTTGGTATCTTTTTCGGAAAAAACTGGTTTGTTCATTAAGTCCAGTTCGTATAAGAAAGGTTCGTAATCGTTTTCGTCAATGATCGTATCAAGCTTAAGATTTTGATGGTTATTAACCAGTTCCCAAAAGATGGGGGTAAAAGTTTCATCAAAAATATTCTTTAAATCATCTTTGATTTTTAGGTCGACATCATGCTTGGCCTGGTAGGTGCAAAAGTGCAAAGCTTTTGCATTCAATTTTTTAGCATTTTCCTTGTCTGGCGCTTCGACGTAATACAATTGGGTTTCTTTATCAAGCGAGCATTTAATATGAACTTTTTCCAAAAAAAACAATGCTTCGTTGAGATAATCAAGTTTAAAACCTGTCAGAACATTGACTGATACGCCTAATTTTAAGGCTAACCGTTTCAACATGTCAATGCTTGGTTGTGCGTTTTTTGTTTCGTAGCGGTTGTAGGTTTGCAGGCTCAGTCCCACTTCATCTGCCATTTCTGATTGGCTGAAGTGACAGCCTTCGCGCAATGCGCGAAGGCGTTCTGGGAATATTTCTGGTAAAATATCCCTTATTTCCACGCTCGAAATGGAATATTTTTCATCATTCACATAATTCCGGAAAACGGTTGGATAGAATGCTGCATAAGTCTCGTTCAGCGCTGTTTTGATGATGGAATCTGTTCGCCGCTTGGCTTCGAACACGCAGATTTTGAGTTCAGCAGTAGAAAGCTTCGTTTCTACTATGTAATTAAGAAATTCATTTATATCGATTTTATTATCCTCGGATCTTTCTGGTCCGAAGAAAATACACAAGTCATCAGTTCGGCTATCTTTTACAGACAGTAAGGCATCAGCGGGACTCAATATATTATTTTCTTTGGAAAAACAGACAAAATATGGCAAGTCGTTCAGGTCCGGATGTCCGATTTCATCGTCGGTTTTATAACGGTACAAAATGTAGGCGTCTTCGTCTTCAACTTTTTTGAAGACGATACCTGATTTATCCAAAATATCTGTCGCGATATTAATAGCAGCCGGTTTGTAACCTACCAATTCGTCTACAGTAATCTTTAATATGGAAGCCATTTTCTTTAAAGTTTCTACATCCGGCTCTGTGCCTATGCTTTCATATCGTCTGCATTTCTGAATGTCAATATGTAGCATTTCGGCAAATTCAGTCTGTTTGATCTTCAGCTTTTTGCGGAAAGCGCGCAGTCTTCCTGCAAAGTCTTTAGGGTAGGGATCCCGGATTTCTTCTATTTCCTTTATTTCAGTTCTTGTTGGCATGGTAAAGTACCTCCTTGTCTGTATTATATCATGTAAAAAGAATAAGTAAAGATAATTTTATAAAAAAAACTATAAAAAAAGGCTAAAAGGTGTTGACAAGGACATGGAATCATGCTAATATAATTTTCGATGATAATAAAATTCTATAAATATAGAATTTAACTATCGTTATTATACTAGATTGAACCTTGAAAACTGAAAAGAGCCTGGCGGGGATTTCCCTGCCTACAGAAAGACCTCGCCGAAAGGTGGACACAGACAATCCGTTTTACCGATTCATTCAGTGAAGAGAAAGGATGCGATAGCATGGAAAAAATGGAAACCGCTACCAACGTACCCGCAATTCAGAACGACACCGGGATGGAAACGGCGGAGGAAAGAGAATTTGATTCAATTTTGGTTCTGCATGTAAAAGACGCAGAACAACCGATTGCTCTGGGGCTGACAAAGCTGCAGACATTTATCGTAGTCAAAAGTATCTTAAAGCAGGATGCGGATGGAAACGCTATCATGATCAGCGATGAAGAGCTGATTCGCTGTCGGGACAGGGAGAGGCCCTTGAACCACAATCTGTTTTCCATGCGTGACATGCCGGAAGCTGTATTGGCAGATTTAAAGGAGTGGGGCGTTCCGATGGAAATGCTGGAACATGTCACTTCTGTCTGCCGGACGAAGTCGCCGAGCCGCAGCGATTTGGTAAACATCCTGGCTCACTCCGATGCTTCCCCTGTGCAGCAGTATCAAAAAATGCTGCGCATGCACAACGTTACGCTGCAAATTCCGGTTCAAGTACTGGAAACTGTGGCGGACAAATCGCTGGAACAGAAAATGGGCGCTCACGCACTTGCCAGTATTTTGGAAAAGGCGATAACGCCTGTCATGTTCCGGCTGGCAGGCAACCGCAAACGCATGACGCTGCGCCTGCAACCGGAATGCTTCACTGCCGGTAAGGCTCCAAAGCTTTTGCCCATAAAGGCAAGCTGACAATTTGGTTTTGATTTCTTAAAATTTTGCGGCGCGCCTTGTAAGAATTCCTGGAAAAGATTTGAAAATGTTTCAAACGCTTCCAAACTCTTCTGAGAAAATTGCAAGAGCGTGTCCGCAATATGATTTATATTGATATTGAAATTTCAGTTTGCGAAAGGAGAATGAGGATATGTTTTATGTACCTAATGTAATTGAAAATAATTCCCACGGGGAACGATGCTATGATATTTTTTCAAGACTTCTCAATGACCGGATTATTTTCCTGATTGGGGAAATTGATGACGCTGTTGCTAATATAGTCATTGCGCAGATGTTGTTTTTGGAATCGCAGGATCCGGACAAGGATATCAACTTGTACATTAACAGTCCGGGCGGCAGTGTAACAGCCGGCATGGCTATTTACGATACTATGCAGTTTATCAAGCCGGATGTGGCTACTATCTGTGTCGGCGTGGCGGCCAGCATGGCTTCTGTTCTTCTGATGGCGGGAACCAAAGGAAAACGCTTTGCTCTTTCACATTCCGAGGTTCTGATCCACCAGCCTTTGGGTGGTACTATGGGACAGGCTTCGGATATAGAGATCCATGCAAAACACATTTTGCGCATCCGCGAAGAGATGTACAAGGTAATCATGCTTCACACGGGGCAGGCCAGGGAAAAAATAGTAGCAGATACTGACCGTGATACCTATTTGACTGCCTGCGAAGCGTTGGACTACGGCATCATCGACACCATAGTGGACAAGAGGCCGTAAAAAAGAAGGGAGGAGCATAGAAATGACAGAAAGAAAATACTTTAACGCAGCTGTACTGAAGGCTGAACTCGACGGTTATGTTCTGGGGCAGGATGAAGGAGCGCGGCGCATTGCTATGGCTGTGTCTTCCCATCTGTACCGTATTTTCGCACATGAACATAACAAAGATTCCCGTATCCGCAAGGACAACGTGTTACTGGCTGGGCCTACCGGTTGCGGCAAGACGGAGACCTTCCGCGTTCTGCAACGGCTGGAAGAAAAGCTGGGAATACCGGTCATCATGCGCAATGCGCCGGATTATACGCCAAACGACAGCTGGAAAGGAGAAAAAGACCTGACCTGGTTGATCCGGGACTTATGTAAAGAAGCATTAGACCTTTACCGTAAGCTGCATCACATGCCCCGCACGGAAGAAGATTTCAGGGAAGTCTGTCGCATGGCGTCAAATGGTATCATTCTGCTGGACGAATTTGACAAGATGCGTATTATTGAGCAGGGGAACACAGTAATTTTTTGCAGGGATTATCAGGCTGCGCTTTTGAAAATGACAGAGGGGAGCGAGTATCCCGCAGGAAGCGTAAAACTTAAAAATCATAATACCGGGGATGGAGACGACGGCGGTTATGAGCTAAAGGTAGATACCGGTAGCGTAATGTTTGTTTTCCTTGGCGCCTTCGATGGTATGGAAAGAATTACCCGCCGTCGGCTTTTACTGGCAAGGCAGAAGGAAGAAGACAAGGTAGCCGAGACCAAGGAAAATGTTACTGGTGGTATCGGTTTCACTGCGGAAATCAAATCGGTTGCCAACAAAACCGATTCCACTGAAAAAGAAGAATTGCCTCCTGGTACGGATCTCACACCTAACCTTGAAGACATGATTGAATACGGCATCCTGCGTGAGTTGGCCGGACGCATCGCTATCCGGGTCAATTACAGGGCGCTGTCTGTTGCCAACATTATAAAAATTATGAAAGAATCCAAAACGTCTGTATTCTTTGAGTATCAGGAACGTTTTGAAAATATGGGGCACAGACTGATTCTTGACAATGCTGCGTTCAGGGAGATTGCCCGTATGGCGGTAGAAAGAAAAACCGGTGCGCGAGGTCTCGCCAATATTTTCAATGACCTTTTGTCTCCGACAATGTATGTGCTTTCCGGTACTGCGGAACCTACAGAATGTCTATTGCGGGGATGCGACATTAAAAGCAAACGTCCGCCTCAGTTACGGAAACTGAATAAGAGCTGTGTAAAAAGAGGAGGCGCCCTTGGTTAACGATAAAAAAAGTAAGCGGGAAGGAAAAAGAAAACGGGGCGGCTGGCGGCCCCGCGCGGGACGAAAACCATCTCAAGTGGTACGCCGGCACAAGACCTTTTGGGTCAGCGATGAAGAAGAAAAGAAAATTACGGAATACTTGCTGCGTAACCGTATCAACGACCCGGTAGATGAGGAAACTTAATAGAATCGTAATTAGCGGTCATAAGAGCGGGAAGTCTGTGCGGGGCTTTCTGCTCTTATCCATCTTTGATTTTGGTATACGCCAAATATTGTTTTTACAAGGGATAACAGGTAAAATAGTAGTACGTTATAATTGGGATTTTATGCAAGATGCCTGTCCATAGCCGCGGTTTGGCTATCAAAGGGAATTCAGTTTTGACAGATATAGAAGTGAAAGGGTATCCGCTCAAACAGGCCCATGGGATGCTCTCGGAAATGTTTCGGTTATCCGGGAGTATGAAAAGCTGAACCACCGGAACCGGAAAAAAGACGACAGGCATCTGAACAAACACGCGATGCACCTGGTCCGTCTGTATTTTACTGGCACTGAACTGCTGGAGACCGGGAAGATGCGGACATACCGTGACAAAGAGCATAATCTTTTGATGGATATCCGGAATGGAAAATTCCAGAATAACGATCATACGTTTAAGCAGGAATTTTTCGAGTTGGTCGATGATCTGGAAAAAAAGTTCCTCTATGCGTCTGAAAACACGGTTCTTCCGGACAAGCCTGACTGGGAACAGATTGAGGATTTTGTAATGAGAGTGAACCGGGAAACGGTGTTAAGGTGATTATTATGCAGAAAACAATACCGTATTATGATAAAAAGAAAAATTTATGGCGCGTGAGATTGAAAGACCGGGAAAAGGGAGGATTGTTTTACCCTGTAGAGGAAGGCCCGCTGGATTATGTAGTGAGCGAGTATGTGAAAGGCGGTTTGTTTTTCTCGTTTTGGATTGGCAATCAGGACTATCATGAGCATGCGCATGATTTTAATGGGGCTCTCCGGTTTTTGCTAAGCGATCCGGTTACGTTCAGTATTAAAGGATTTGAGGAATATTATTCCGCTCAGGAAATCAAGTTGCTTGAACAATTCCGGAAAAAGCTGCTGGAAGACATCAATAAAAAAGTTGTACTGATCCGTCATGGGGAAAGTGAAGCAAACGTCGGACTGCCTACATCCGATCCAGCGAGCATTCCGCTGACTGAAAAAGGCAGACAGCAGGCAGAACAAATTGCTGAAAAATTGACGATTACACCGGATTTGATTATTGTTTCCCCATATTTACGGGCGCGGCAGACTGCCGAACCAACAATAAAACATTTCCCGCAGGTTAAAGTGGAGCGATGGCCGGAGGTGCGGGAGTTTACCTACTTATCACCGGCTTCCTGTGCAGGCACAACTGTGGAAGAACGCAAAGAAAGAGTGGCGGCATACTGGAAGGCTGCCAATCCGTACTATGTTGACGGGGAAGAGGCGGAAAGTTTTTCTCAATTTGTGCAGCGAATTGATGTTGTGCTGAAAAAGCTAAAAGATACAGATGCAAAAAACATTTTGATGTTTACTCACGGCCAGTTCATGCGGGCGCTGGAATCAGAGTTTAGAGACAGGAGCTTCAGAAATCTGAGCTATCATAAAAAAATGGAGCTGTATCGTGATCTGGAAGAGTACAAAACTACTGCCAATGGGGAAATGTATTTTTTGAAAATGTAAATGAGGAAAAATTCCATTTGGAAGAAATAGTTTGCTTAACAGGTTGTGCTGAAATGTGCAAATATATCTGAATAGTGTTTTTTGGTAGAAATAATTATGGAATATAAACGTATCCTTGCCGTAGGTGATGTTCACGGCATGTATGAAAAGTTAATAACTTTAATGGAAAAAATCCAATTCAATCCTGCAGAAGATTTGCTGATTTTTCTTGGGGATTACATTGACCGCGGCTCACAACCGTTGGAGTGTCTGGATTATGTAAAAGCGTTGAGTATTACACATCCTGGGCGGGTCGTTCCTCTGCTTGGCAATCATGAAGTGATGTGCCTGAACTATTACCGTTACAAGGAACAGAGTAGGAGCTTCATGATGGATGGTTTAGATTATGAAATGGCACACGTTTGGCTGGATAATGGCGGCGATAAAACGAAGCGGCAGTTTAAAAAGCTGAAACGACCGGAGTTACAAAAACGTTTGCGCTGGATGCGTATGCTGTCCAATCATTATCAGGTTGATAAATTTTATTTCTGCCATGCGGGAATCCAGCCATTTATCCCTTTGGACAGACAACGGGAAGGCGACCTGGTCTGGATGCGGGAAGGATTTTTTGAACTGTATGATGGCAGAGCCGGAACAATCGTAATCGGTCACACGCCGGTGCAGGAGCTGAAACGAAAACACTGGACGGATGGTCAGCCGCCCGCAACGCCGCAGTTTTTAGATAATAATATCATCATGTGCGATACCGGCGCATTCATGGAAGGTGGCAAGTTAAGCTGCGTGGATGTGCTGACAGGAAAATTTTGGCAGGCGTAAGCCGGTGAGCTTGGAAATGATTGTAAAATTTTTTGAAGAAAATTGAATAGCAGCTGAAAAATATAAAAACGATGTGATGCGAGACTCTATATCATATATTTCTGATTAAAGAAGCCAATTGCAGATTTTGGGCTTGTATTATGAAAGAGTATCTGATATAACAACGTCAAGCTAAAACAGTAACGACAGGGGAAGAAGTTACTGAAACCTTACCCGAAAAAGATAAAAAGGGTAGAGGACGAATTATAGCAGATAAAACAGTGGCGAAACAGAAAAAAGCTGCTGCGCATAAATAATTTTTACGAACCGAACTCCACAAAGAACAAGAAGAGTAAGGGACTAAACAAAATTTTGTGAATGAACATCACGTTGTTTTGTTGTAGTCCCTCTTTTGTTTTTCTGAAGCTATTGGATTTACAGCAGGGGGCACAGTATAAAAGGAATGAAAGTTAAAAATGTAGTTAAATGCGAAAAAAGTTTGATGATTACGCCAAGAAAGGAGTAAAAAGATGAAATTAGCAGAAGCATTACAGGAACGGGCTGATTTGAACAAAAATATTGCCGAGTTGCAGAACAGGCTGGAGAATTGCCTGTTGGTGCAGGAAGGTGAAGAACCGGTTGAGGATCCGGTTCAACTCTTGCGTGAATTAGATGGCTCGGTAGAACGTTTGGAAAAACTCATGGCGGCCGTTAATTTAACGAATTGCAACACGGTGGCTGACGGTATGAAGCTAACTGAACTGATTGCAAAGAAAGATGCGCTGTCTTTACAATATTCGATTTATAAGAATCTTGTTTTCAGGGCTGGCAGGAGCAATGACCGTGCCAGGGGAACGGAAATCAAAATTAAACCTGTAATAAAAGTTTCTGAAATGCAAAAGACAGTGGATAAGCTGGCCAAAGAAATCCGATTGCTTGACAATCTGTTGCAAAAAACAAATTGGCAGACAGATTTACTGGAAGAATAAAAATTAGATGGTAGCTTTGCAGGGCGCATGTCGCGGTGGCAACTGCCCTAAGTTGCGTTCTTAAATATGCCAGATGTCTGTGTGCTGTGGGCGGGCACGTAAGCATTGTTTTGCCCCGATAGCGTACAAACGTATTGTTATCAGTTATGGCGTATTACCGGATGTGGACTGTGAAGCGAGGGTGGCGTTAGGGGAATTTGTTATGGTATTACACTGGCACAAACTCGTATGGCTGTGCTTCGGTTTTTGGAAAAGAATGAATAAAGGGAACACAAAATGAAAATTGCAATTTTTGATTCTTATGGCTTGTTTCGTGAGGCGCCGGAAGGTTGCCCAAAAGAATATGTAAATGATGATTTTCAAAGCAGAAAAGCATTTGCTGAATGGCTGGAAAATTACGGTGAAGAATATCTTTCAGAAAAGCGGGCTGAGATTTCTGTTTATGTGTATGAAAAAAGCTGGCGTGACAAACTGTTTGGATTTCATGTAGCGGTTGTCCCGGTAGATACAAACCGTCCCTGGCTGTTGCATTGGTTTGAAGGTCGCGAAAAGATATGGTATTTGGATCAAAAAGATGAATGGAACCAGGTAACGCCGGATATTCAGCCAAGACTTGTTTCTTTTGGTTTTACCGGCGATTCCTGTGTTATAAGGAAATAGGAAGATACGATGCCTGACTTTAAACGTATTCTTGCCATTGGCGACATTCACGGCGAATTTAAAAAACTGAAATTACTGCTGAAAAAAATAAAATTCAATCCGTGGGAAGAACTGCTCGTGTATCCACATGGGTTGTCTATTACAAGAGGACAAAAGTTTCGCTGTTGCTGGGAAATTGAAAAAATTCGGATTGGCGCCCCAAACCCTGTATTTTTTGCTCAAAAATAGTTAAGTGAATTAATAAAATCACTATATTTAGCTAATTTTAGTTAAATATAGTGATTATCAAAGGTTATATTAAGATTTAATTAAAATACTTTAAAATACACTAAATTGCTATTATTTTCTAATATCGAGTCCGTTGAAAGCCTGCCAAAAAGTCAAAAAATCAAAGGATTAAAAAGTTGAATTTTTCACATATACCCCTGAGACGCCCGTATTTGCCCTCTGAGCCGTTTTGCCGTTTTAAGATAAAAAACATGGCCGCATGGCTAAAAACAATATCGGACCGTACAGGGCATTTTAGAGGGCGATTATTTTTGGAGTCGGAATAACAGTAGTTGCAAGGACCTCCTAACCCGATTTTTATGCAATTTTTATCAAAACAGCACCCTTATTTTATGCAATATTTACATAATGCATACCCGTTTTTTATGCATGAAAACCATGTTCAGATAGAAATGCTCTGTTGAGATAATGATGACAGTAATGTTGCAAATATGATATAATTAAAAAAATTCGCAATTTTTTCGACGTCTTCCTTTTGTATGCATAGATTGCCCTAACGAGAGGGACAATGCAAGCCGTTTGCGAAGGGTTTTATTACATAGGAAAGGTCTCGATTAAGAGAAGGTTTTAAGTTGCTTTACGGAAAGGCTGGCCTTGCATTTTAAACGGATTTGGCTTTTTTAACCAATTATGGTAAATACGTCATACGGCGATTTTTGCCGCTCCCTTTTTGTGACTAAAATTTCTGCCGTTAGCAAAGGTAATTAATGAATTAGGAAAGGAATGTCAATCTATGGGATTTGATAGAAGCACTGTTAATAAACAACATACAAATAAATCCCAAGATAATTCTGCGACTTTGGCTGGTGTTATAGAAAAATACAATAACTTTTTGCAATTTGGTAGTATTTTAAGCACGATGTTAAACGAATGCAGATACATTGCACGCAGTGACTATCAAAATATGATGGGTGAATATGCTCCAAGCTTTGACTTCTTTTCTGTTTTGAAAAATAGTGGCATGTTAAATGAATTTTGTCATAAATACCAATTCTCTGAACAGACTATAGCACACATTTTAGATTCGTATACACATATTGAAACTTTAGTGGAACACCATAACGAAAAGTATGTGAAAACAGCCTTGATTCAAGAGCGGAATTATCTTGACAGTATATTACAAGCTGTAGACCCCGGCATAGTTTTGGATGAAGATCAACGCCGCGTGATTTTGACAGATGAAGATTATTGTTTGGTTGTAGCAGGTGCCGGCGCTGGCAAAACGACTACCATTGCGGCAAAAGTTAAATATCTTGTAGATAAGAAAGGAATAGACCCTTTACAGATTCTTGTTGTTTCGTTTACGAACAAAGCCGTCAATGAGTTAAAGGATCGTATACAGAAACAGCTTAAGATACCATGTCCTATTGCGACGTTTCATTCTACTGGCAATGCTATTATCCGTAAAAATTCCCCGGAAGAAAAGCTGAATATAGTTGATCCATCGAAGTTGTATTTTGTAATCAGAGATTATTTCCGCAACTCAATTATGAAAAAAGAAAGCGCGGTCAATAATCTTATACTTTTTTTTGCGTCTTACTTTGATGCTCCTTACGAGGGATCGGACTTAAACGCTTTTTTTAATAATATTGCCAAAGCGAATTTCACTACCATGCGAAGCGAGCTGGAGGATTTTAAGCGAGAAATCATAGATGCACGTACAAAGAAGCATGTCACAATCCAAAATGAGATTTTAAGATCGTATCAGGAGGTTTCCATTGCAAATTTTTTGTATCTGAACAGCATTGACTACGAATATGAGCCTATCTACCCTTATGAAATTCCGTATTCAAAAAAGCCATATACGCCTGACTTCATCATTTCGCAAGGAAATAAGACGGCTTATATAGAACATTTTGGAATAACCGAAGCCGGTAAAAATAATAGGTTTACCCAACAGGAAATTGAGCGGTATAAAGCAGCGGTAAGGGATAAAATCAATTTACATAAAGAGCATAATACTACGTTGCTTTACACATTTTCCGCATACAAGGATGGCCGGTCACTTTTAGAACACTTAAAGGAAAAACTGGAAAGCAAGGGCTTTGAACTCAGGCCTCGTTCTAATAAAGAAATAATGGATTTGCTGGTAACCGGAGAGGAAAACCGATATATCCGTAAGCTTGTCAGTTTAATTTGCCGTTTCATTTCTAATTTTAAGGTTAATGC
Organism: Treponema sp.; assembly: GCA_016290335.1. Next base: position 24,919 of record JAEETM010000030.1, read on the forward strand.
GTTTCAGGTGGATGATTTTAGCAGAATGTTTCATTCTACGCAGAACGTGAGAAGCAGATTGTTCTTGAACATCTGTAATGATTGCTACCTTGAGTATGAAAGATGGCTGAAACAGCATAGGGCAGTTGACTTTGAAGACATGATAAATGAATCTGCCAGGCTTCTTCGTGAAGTAAAAGAAATGAAAAAGAAGCTTGATTTCAAATACATTATTGTAGATGAATATCAGGATATTTCCAGGCAGAGGTTTGATCTTACAAAGATATTGTCCGAGGTTACAGACGCAAAGATTATCGCCGTAGGCGATGACTGGCAATCAATTTATGCTTTTAGTGGATCCGATATCAGTCTTTTCACAAAATTTGCGGAGAAGATGGGATATGCTAAGATGCTAAAAATTGTGAGGACATATCGTAATTCTCAAGAAGTGATTGACATTGCAGGCAACTTTATACAAAAAAATAAAGAACAGATAAGTAAACAGCTGATTTCCCCTAAACATATTAAAGACCCTGTGCTTATCTATACTTATGATAGTTCCCGGAAAGCCAGGAATACGGACAGAAAAAGTGGCAGCAACTATGAATTAGCCTGTGCAATTGAAAGCGTGCTTACGGATCTCTTGGAGTATAAAAGGAAAGAAGGAATTAAACCGGGTTCCATATTGTTGCTTGGCCGTTATGGCTTTGATGGTGACAATTTAGAAAAAACGGGTCTATTTGAATATATTAATAAAACAAATAAAGTCAGGTCTGTCAAATATCCGAAGTTAGACATAACATTTATGACGGCACATTCCTCCAAAGGACTTGGATACGATGATGTAATTGTAATTAACGGGAAAAATGAAACATACGGATTTCCGTCTAAAGTGGAAGACGATCCTGTTCTTGCTTTTGTTATAAAAGGTGACCGTTCTATAGATTATGCAGAAGAGCGCCGATTATTTTATGTTGCAATGACAAGGACTAAGAACAGGGTGTTTTTTGTTGCCCCGGAAGCTAACCCATCGGAGTTCCTTTTAGAATTAAAACATTCTTATAAGAATGTAAAACTTTTGGGGCAATGGAATGAAACTGAACCAATTAATTATGCAAAGAAGTCTTGTCCTTTGTGTGGCTATCCGATGCAATTAAAATACAAAAGGGCATACGGATTACGTTTATATATTTGCACAAATGAACCTGAAATTTGCGGGTTTATGACTAACAATTATAAGGCTGGAAAATTAGCAATACAAAAGTGTGACAGGTGTAGCGACGGTTACTTAATTGTGAAGGGAAGCGATGGTAATTTCTTTTTGGGTTGTACAAATTATAACCGGGATAATACTGGCTGTAATCATATGATAAACAAGCCGGGCTATTATAAGACGATGGGTTATAAAATGGAAACACCTAAAACGGAAACCGCAAATGTTCAAGTCATGACTGATTTTAAAAAGCCAGACTATGAAGATGTCAAAACGATCTCCCTTAATGAAGCGAAAACGGTTATACCGAATAAACAAAATGAGAATAAATGGAAAGCGACTCATGATGATTACGTTAAGGTTGTGCGAGCTGATGTTAAACCGGTTCTATATTTTGGGATTGATTTAAATGATTTTGTTTTTAATGCGGTTAAAGCCCTTCAAAATATTAGCCGCGTTAAATATTATGGCACAAATGTTCTTTGCGATGTCCTTCGAGGCGTGGTAAGCAAAAAGATTTCTGGTAATAAATTAGATAAAATACCGGAATATGGCATGTATAAGGAATTGCCATTCGAAAAAGTTAAAAACATTGTTGGGTGGATGATAACGGAACATTTTATTCTGCGGACTAAAGGTGATTACCCTGTATTGCACTCAACGTACGAGGGATTGCATTATTCGGAATTTATTACAGAGGCAGGATTGGAAAAGCTAAAGAAGTATTTGGAACAGTAAGCTGTTTGGAGTTTCAACAATTCATCAAATTAGCCCTTTGAAACACTTCATTAAATAACAGTTTACAGAAAACTGTTATTTACATTGCCTATAAAATTTTAGTAATATATTACCATAAATAATGTTGGAATCAAATAAGGTTGATAAAAAAGGACTATACGTATTTCTGCAAAGCAAACATATTAAGACAAGGCAAATTACACAAAAGAAAATTAAAGAATAAGCAAGATTCAACAAATAATAAACACTTGCATGTATGATGAAAGAATGGTAGCACATATTAATTATTGGGAGGAAAAAGAATATGGAACAAGACACAAAGATATTTGCGAACTTTGCCGCACGCAATGAAGACGCTCATCGAATTTACAAAAATGATAAGAGTAAAAAAGACTTCTATGATTATGACGTGCACAGAATCATGCACTGCCCTTTTTTTAATAGATATTCGGATAAGACGCAGGTCTTTTCCCTTAGGAAGAATGATGATCTTACAAGGCGAGCTACACATGTTCAATTTGTGGCGAGAATGGCTTATATCATTGGCGATAGATTAGGCTTGAATACAGAATTAATACAAGCTATTGCGTTAGGACACGATATTGGGCACACGCCATTCGGACATGCAGGAGAGCGTTTTCTTGACAGTTTATATTATGGTTATACAAAAACGTTTGCAGGCGTTCCCCGCAGATTTTTTCATAATGTTCACAGTGTACGGGCACTAAGGAATATTTATGCTTTGACGAGGAATTTAACTGTACAGACGTTTGATGGAATACTGTTTCATAATGGAGAAAAATTTGATGTTAACAAGGGAGAATATGTTATACAGGAAGACGGAAAAGAGGTAAAAATACTTAAATGGGTTCCGTCAGGGAAAATATCAAAAAACGAAAAAGGAGTATTTTGTAAAGAAGGCGATTGGCAAGATGTGAAATGGGAAGAATATGATGCGAAACTTTTTGATGCATTTTTAGATGAATGTACAAAAAGCAATTTAGTAGAAAAATATTCAGCCTCTACGCTGGAAGGTTGCGTAGTACGCATTTGCGATATACTGGCATATGCATATAAAGATCGACAAGATGCTATAAAATCGAAGTATTGGGAAGTTAAAAAAGGAAAAAAGATAAAATATGATGAAGTCGTAGTGCAGCCAGAGACTGAAGAAAAAACAGTTTACGAATTTGATAATATGTATGACAAATTCGATGATTTGAATGTAAATTTTATTCCATCAGTTCTTGATGATATTGTTACACATAGCGGAATTGACGAAAAAACTAACAAACCATATTTGGCAATAACAAAAGATAATTTTAAAATAGTAGATGGTTTAAAAAATGATAATAAAAAGTATATGTATATTCCTATTGATAAAGAGATAGACCCTTTCATTCTGCCAATTTTCATGGCCGTTTATGCGCAGATGCGTAAAGAGTGCATAGATGGGATAAAAGAAGAAAAATGGGACAGCCCGATTTTTGTTCATCATATTTTTGCTAAGGAATTTAAAAAATGCTATAGGTATCAAGATAAAAAATGGTACTGGAAATATACTAAGGATAATATAGAAAAGACAGCAGATGAGATAGTGGTTGATTTTATAGCAAGCATGACGGATGATTACATTATAGACTTGTATGGCTATTTACTTAATAAAAGAAAGAAAAAGGATTTAGAAAAGAATTGTTTTATTAAAATTAAAGAAAAGGATAGCAAAAACCAAAAGGATAGTAAATCGGTTGAAAAATTCAAACTTTTGTGGAAAAAAGAACTATATGAGATAATTAAAGATTATTACAGTTTATCTTATTTCGAAGAAGAAAGAAAAAAACAGATTACGGTATTGCAGATACTTCTAGGAATTGAACCATCAGAAGATAAGAACTTGATCAAGATATGTAAAGAAGAACTAAAAGAAAAAAAGTTAATTCCTGAAGAAGGTTATTCAGAAATTAAAAATTATTATGATGACCTTATAAAGAAAAGAATATTATGATTCGCTTTTTCGGTGTTTCGATTCGTTAGTACAATTTTTTGTAAGTTTTAAGAAAGGGGTATTATTTATGGCGATACTTGGAAGTTTTCTAAAGGATTTGATGATTAATGAATTTAAGAATACAAAACGTAAAAAGGGCCCATATTTATATCACGTAAATACGGTACAAACGGCAATTACATTTTTAAATAATAATGGTTTGCTGTCAAGAGGTGCTGTTGAAGAGCTTGGATTAAAGCAGACTGAACAACAGACAGATGCTAAAGATAAAGCGTTTGGAATATATTACGATGTGTTCTTAGATTCTTGTGATATACATTATATGTGTGGAAATTATTGTTATTATGGCCCGGTGTCGTTTCGCTATAATGTTGACTTATTAGATGATTTGGACGCAGAAAGAAAGATTATTGAAGTAACGAAAAGCAATCCTATTTCTTGGGACAATAACGATTATTCAAACAGAGAGGAACATTACTTTAATGAAACAAGCATACAATCTCCAGTGGATGGTTTTACTTTGGATAATTTTAAGCAGCATGTAACCATCGTAAATATGCATGATCCGTTATCTTTTACACGTTTGGATGGTATTAGATTGGATGAACCCGATGATAACGAACAGCATCAGAAGTTATTTATCCAAGCAAAAGAGTATTTGAAGAAATTGGTTGAAGGTTTAAATGAGTCAAACGGGCTAAATATAAGTTTCAGCATTAGGAACACATGCAAACAGAATTGCTGTTGTAAGGAAAATTATAAAATAATGAATGATAATGATTTTTATAAATTTTACGGTTTTGAAGAATAGGTTGATGTTTGTTAGCACGTGGTTCTTTTGAACGGATTAATTCTATTCGCTGACAATACAATTACTAGTAGTTCAGTTGTAGATCAAAAACAATTTGTAGTGATATGGTATTGACAAACTCTTAACTTTATGTTATTATTAACCAAACAGAATAAACGCAACACAATTCAGCTTGACAGTTAAACTGATTACAATCATTATTATTATCCGAGGCTATCCGCAATCGGAGGTCTTTCCACAACGGAGGTGCGTTATGAAAAAAAGAATCTTGTAAAGCAAAGGTATAAGCGGTTTTATATCTTTGCTTTTTGTTTTCCTAAAAATTAGATTTTTGTAAACTTGTTCTATGTGTTTGAAGCACATATAAAGTCAATCGATTCATCAACAGACAAGATAGTTGCTTATTATCCGAGGCATAAAAAATGCCATTACCAGCAATCACGCTTGGAACACGGAAAAGAAGTAAAACAAAACGCTTCTGAAGCAATGTATCGCCAGGGTTGGTGAATGATTGCTGCAGAAGCGTTTTTGTTTTGAAAGGATGGGCGAAAATGGACATGGGAAAATATTTGAATGATGTATTGAAAGTAGTAAATGGCGATCTCGGGGAACTGGTAGAAATCGGATATCTGACCGAAGAAGAAGCAGGCAGTCCTGAAATAGTAAACTATTATTGCAACAGAAATAGATATAACAACAGATGAAGGGAGATAAGTAAAATAATGGTTAAAACTTTAATGAATAAAAACGGTGGTATGCAATTTGAAATTATATCACTTTTCCCGGAAAGTGTGGAGACGGCAAGCTTTGTTTTAAAAAAGAAAAAAGAAAGACATCAGAAAATTTATCAAGGAAAGTCTCAAATATATGAACCACATGATCCGTATTTTAAAGGAAAGCTTTCTAAGAGGAATGGGCGTTTGGATCCATACTGTATTCCTGATGAAGTTGCTTGATATCAAAAATTGTTTAACAAACACTTTTCTTGTACATTAATGGTCTTTTTGAATTGTGATTGCGAGAAAATTTGAAAATAATTTACCATAATTAATAATGACCCTTTACGGGAAATGATGAACAGGAGGCATAAGAGTTATGAATAGAATTATTTTAACTGGTCGTTTGACGAAGAATCCGGAAGTGCGCTATACCGCAAATCAAAAAGTGGTATGCTCCTTTATCCTGGCGGTGGATAGGCCGTTTGTAAATCAGCAGGGATTGCGCGAAACTGATTTTATCCCCGTAGTATTGTGGGGTAAAACTGCAGAACTGGTTGGAAACAGCTGTGCCAAAGGCCATCGGTTGTGCGTTGAGGGACGTGTTCAAGTCCGCACTTATGAGAATAAAGATAAAAGAACAGTATGGATTACAGAGGTAATTGGAGATCGTATCGAATTTCTCGAACGCAAGTCAGAAATTGCAGCTTCTTCAGAGGCTCAAATGCAGACTGCTATTTCCGATATGGGGAAAGAAGTACCTTTTGATGAAGAGGTTCCGTTTTAAAAAGTGAATATTGTTTCTTTACAGATTTTGGTTGTTAAGACTGAAAAGGAGATTCAAATGCACAACAAGTACTGTAATGCTAAATTAATAAAGAAAAAACTGGACAATTTTGTTATGGGTCAGGAACAGGGGACGCGGGCTATCGCAATGGCTTTTGCGCAACACTTTCTACGAATTGAGGCAAGTGAATATTACAGTGGTCGTAAGATTACAAAGGATAATGTTCTGTTGGTCGGGCCAACCGGTTGCGGAAAAACAGAAACGTTTCGCGTTTTAAAATCTATGGCAGAAGAGTTTGGCGTTCCTGTATGTCTGTTCAATGCGCTTGATTTTGCACCCACCGATTCCTGGAAAGGTTCAAAATGTTTAGCCTCAATTTTTACCGAGGTTTTCCGGCAAGCAGCTGAAGTATATTTTGAAAAGTTTGATACTGAAAAGGACGTGGAAAAGCAAAAAGAAAGTATTACCAAGATTGCTAACAACGCCATTATCGTGCTGGATGAGATTGACAAATTGAGGATTCGTGGGGAAGGGAATAACAGGCATTTTTTAACAGAGTATCAGTCGGTTTTGCTCAAAATGGTTGAAGGCAACACATATGAAGTAGATGACATTACTTTAAAAGATTTACGCAAGGAAACCGCAGAAAAAGATGACGGGCAGAAGGACAATGAAGAGGATGTGGAAATCAATAGCAATGAGGTTGACACAACCAATATGATGTTCGTTTTTATGGGGGCATTTGACGGTATTGAAGAAATTACGCGAGGCCGGTTAGAAGAAGAGAGGCTAAACAAGGAAGAAAAAGACTTGCCCGCACGCACCATGTATCAGGATACGCAGTTGGGGTTCTTGACAGTTCCTCAGCTGGCAAAGAAGGAAGAGCCAGTGGAATACACATATGAGCAGCTCATCCCTACACAGGAAGATATCATTCAATTTGGGTTTATGCGTGAACTGGTTGGCAGAATTTCAGTCCGTACCGTATATAAACCGCTGAAAGAAGATGTGTTGTTTGATATTTTACTCCATTGCGAGACGTCAGCATACCGGGAGTACCAGCAACGCTTTGTCGTGAATGGTCATAAACTGCTTTGTAACCGTGATGCGCTGAAAGAAATTTCGCGAATTGCGGTAGAGCGTGGAACCGGGGCACGGGGACTACGGAACATTTTTAGTGAATTGTTGCAGGATACAATGTTTGAACTTTCAGGTGAACCGTGTCATCATTGTTTGTTGCGCGGAAAGGAGATGCGGGCACACAAGCCGCCGTTGTTGCATAAAGTGGACAGGTTCGCAAAGATACGTTTACGAATTGAGAGAGAAAGAAATAAAAAATTAGCTGAAATAGCAAGAATAAGGGCTGCAATAAGCGGCAGGAGGAAATGAAAAGAAAATTGTTTTAGTGAAGTTCTATTAATGGAAAATATTTTGTAACAGGAGATGACCATGAATAAATTAGGAAATCCTTTACCTGAAATTGAGTTACATGCAGATCAAAAACAAGGTGGCAAACGCCCGCGAGCCGGTAGGCGACGGAGCAAAGTTGCGCGACGGCACTGGACGATTTGGGCCAGCCGGGAAGAGATGGCTCATGTGAAAGAATATTTGTTTCGGAACAGACAGAACGATCCGGAATAGAAGAATAAGTTTAATAATGAAAAACCAAAAATATTACATTTAGTTCATCTTTACGTAAATGAAAAGATAGGAGGCATAGAAAAGTGGAATATAAATTTACTGAACTGGATTGCGAGAAAGCAAGAGATATCCGGATTATCACACACAAAAAATCTGCCGATGGTACAGCAGGTTTAAAACAGACAGTGTTTCTGGCCGGTAACGGATTATTTCGTTTTGACGGGCAGAGGAACGGTCATGAGCTAACATGGGTTCGGCTGCTTCCGTCTATCAAGATTTGGGTGCTCTGTGCAATGATAAGCGACATGTTGAATTTAAACAGAGAAAGTGATGACAGGGAAACCGAATGGGAAATTTTGGCACATGATGATTACGGGAACCGGTTTGTGGCAAATGGGTTTTCAATTTCTAATGTGATTGCACCTAAATACGATCCCTCCAATTACCTTCGCGAAGCTACCGGTCTGCAGGAAATGTGGCTGCTGGATGGAAAAAGGTAAGGGCATCCAGTTATATTGAAAATGTTTCGGGAAATAACAATCAATAAAACACTCAAAAACCAAACGATAAGGAGAGCACTGTCATGTTAACTTTGATTAAAACATTATTTATTGTAGCGTTATGCTTTGTGAGCAATATGGCTTTGCTGTTGCTTTTTTGGGCAACGGCATGGTACTGTACGCCGGATTTTTTCTGGGATAGGGTTAAGGAAGCGCTGGTGATTCTTCAGGTTCCGTCTACCCCGGAAAATATAGTGATCAGCCTTTCGCTTTTTACCGTGATCGTTCCCTGTTTCTTTTATCGCACGGAACCGATGCAGGCGCTTACGTTTTGGATGATGGGAGCAAGAAAAGCAAAGGATAAGGATTTGATAAAAATTAAAGAAGCCATGCAGGTTGTTTGTCAACAGGAAGGTACGAGTATAGATAAATACAAATTATATGTACATAAAGATGAAAAGGCCCTGAATGCATGTGCCTTTGGGAGTAAGCGTATCATGGTGACGGCTCCCTTGCTTGCGTCTGTAAATACCAGACAGCTTGCAGGCATACTGGCTCATGAGGCGGGACACATTCGCCATGGAGACACAAGGATCTTGAGTTTTACTGCTTGCATGTCCTTTTTTGGCGAAATGTCTGTAAACATCCTCGGAGGTATCATGTATGTACTGTCATGGTTTACCTGGATTCCCATTTTGAACTTAGGAATAGCTGCATTCGATTTTGTGGAAAGTACTCTTATTATGCTGATAACTTATCTGGTCATTAAACCCGTTGATTTTATAGTGCTTTTCTTTTTCCGCCGGGATGAATACAACGCAGACCGTTATGCCTGTGAACTCGGGCTGAGTACTGAAATATATGAAGGTTTGTCAATAATCACTCGGGATGATTGGAAGTTAGGATTCTTTGACAGCCTTTGGTCTACCCATCCTGCTGCAAAGAAACGTTTAGCCCGCATTCAGAAATATATTGAAAATGAAAAGCTTATAACGATGCAAGATGACAAACGTGTTTAAGAGAATAATTTACGAAGTATTTGTGTTATAATTAATGAAATGGAAAACGACGAACTTGGCGTATAGTTGACAGAATATGATGAGGGTTATTGAATATGATCTACTTTACTTCTGATTTGCATTTTTATCATGAAAAAATCATTCATCACTGCAACAGACCGTTCCGGGATGCGCAGGAGATGAACGAAAAAATAATTAATAATTGGAATAACGTAGTGCTGCCTGACGATGAAGTGTATATTTTAGGCGACGTGACCATGAAAGGGCCGGAGCAGGCCTTTGCAGTGTTGTCCCGTTTATCCGGGAAAAAATATTTGGTGAAAGGCAACCACGATTATTTTGTGGATAATGTTGACTGGCAACAGTATTCTTGGGTGTTCCAATGGGTGAAAGACTACTACGAATTAGTTTGGCACAATCACAAATTTGTATTGTTCCATTACCCTATTGTAGAGTGGGCGGACTTTTATAAAGGCGCTATCCATCTGCACGGACATCAGCATAACCAAAAAGTTTATAACCATCAGCAGGTGCAGGCGAAACTGCGGTGCTATGATGTGGGCGTGGATGCCAACGATTTTACGCCGGTGAGCATAGAAAGAATAGCAGCATGTTTTGAGGGTTGAAAGATGGTTGCATAAAACGATAAGGGGCCGTACGGGCCATTTTAGAGGATGGAACAAATATGTAAAATTTCTATAACTGCCAAAAAAATCAAGTTATAGAAATTTTGTCGTTGAAAATCCCAAAATGAGTTGATATAATTAAGTCTTAAAAAACACAAGTGTGCTGAAATTGCTTGGAACAGGTATCGTTTAATCTTGCAATTAATAAATATTAAAAGTGTGATATAATGAACACAATACATGTTGTGGCCGCGGTAATCTGCGACTCATTTGATAAAAAACAAAAAATCTTTGCCACGGCAAAAGGCTACGGAGAATTTAAAGGCAAGTGGGAATTCCCCGGCGGTAAGGTGGAAACCGGTGAAACGCCGCAACAGGCTCTTGTAAGGGAAATTCAGGAAGAGCTGGCAACGAAGGTCCGGGTGGGCAATCTGATTACTACTGTTGAATACGATTACCCGGCGTTTCACTTATCCATGGACTGTTTCTGGTGCGAAGTGAAGCAGGGCGAACTGAAGCTGCTGGAGGCTGAAGATGCAAAGTGGCTGACAAAGGAGAAGCTTTACAGTGTGAAATGGCTGCCGGCGGATATGACATTGATTGCGGAAATAGAAAAGCAGATGAAATAGCAGGAGGAATTCAAATGGCAGAAATTACCTGTCCGAAATGTCATGCGACTTTTACTATCAGTGAAGAAGAATATAAATCGATTAGGGCACAGCTGCGCGACCAGGAATTCGTGGCGGCACTGCATGAACGGGAAAGAGATTTTGAGCAGCGTAAACAGGATGCAGTGAAAATTGCAGAAGCGTCAATTATTGCAAGAGCGCAGCGTAAAATTGCGGAAAAAGAAACAGAAATTACAAAACTGAAAGCCCAGATTAATTCAAAAGAAACAGAGCAAGAGCTGGCTATCAAAAATGCTGTTGCTGAAAAAGCCGATGAGCTCAATCGAAAAGTGATTGAAATCGAGCAGCTGAAAGGCCAGATAGACAGCAAAACAAAAGAAGCAGAACTGGCGCAGAACAATCTGAAAGCAAGCTATGAGCAGCAACTCAAATTCAAAGATGAGGAGATTGAGCGCTACAAAGATTTCAAGGCAAAGCAGTCCACAAAAATGATTGGCGAGAGCCTGGAAGTGTTCTGCAAAAATGAATTTGACAAAATGCGTCCCGTAGGATTCCAAAACGCAACTTTTGAGAAGGACAACAAAATCAGCGAATCGGGGAGCAAGGGAGACTTCATTTTCCGGGAAACCGAAGAGGGCGTGGAATTTATTTCCATTATGTTTGAAATGAAGAATGAGATGGATACCACGGCCACCAAACACAAAAATGAAGATTTCTTTAAAGAACTGGACAAGGACCGCCGGGAAAAGAAATGCGAGTATGCCGTTCTGGTGACGCTGCTGGAACCAGAAAACGATTTGTATAACAACGGCATCGTGGACGTATCTTACAAATATGAAAAGATGTATGTGGTGCGCCCTCAGTTCTTCATCCCCATCATCACGCTGTTGCGGAATGCGGCGCGGAATTCGCTGAAGTACCGCAAAGAACTGGCAGTCGTCCAGAATCAGAATATCGATATTACGAATTTTGAAGAAAAGCTTAACGGGTTTAAAGAAAAATTTGACCGCGACTGCAGGCTGGCGGATAAAAATTTTGAAGATGCCATCAATGACATTGATAAAACCATTAAAAATTTGGAAAAGATCAAAAAAGAACTGCAGCTGACTGTCAGCCATCTGAAGCTTGCCGACAATAAGCTACAGGACATTACTATCAAGAAACTGGTGCGTGGCAATCCTACCATGGCCGCCAAGTTTGCGGAACTGAAAACGGAAGCGCCGGATGAAGAGTGAGCGTATATAACTGAAAGAAGAATTCTTGAAATCATAAAGCTGTCGATAATCGCTCGGCAGCTTTTTAGTATTTCAGCAGGCAAAGCGTAGTGTTTATCCGGCATTGCATAAATCCGTTTCGCTAAAAGCAGGAAAAATCGTAAAAACTATACAAAAAGTGACTACAAAACACAAAAAACGTACAATAAATGAAAAATAGTCTTTGCTAATATTGTGATTACAGTTATAATAGATACAAAGGATTAAGAGGCGCAAATTTTATATTGGCGCTCCGTGCATTTCCTTTCCGGTAAAAAGAATTAAAAGGGGGATAGTTATCATGTTGAAGACAAACTTTCAAAAGGGTATGTTCACCATACTGGTGGGTATCGTACTCTGGTTCCTGCCGGTACCGGCAGGCCTGAAGCCGGAAGCCTGGCATATGTTCGCAATCTTTGTTGCGACCATTATCGGCTTTATCCTGCATCCCATTCCAATCGGCGGCGTAGCGCTGATTGCAGTAGGTCTCACCGGGTTCCTGAAAGTACTGAAACCGGCGGAAGCCCTGTCCGGCTTCGGTAATGCAACCATCTGGCTGATTGTTGGCGCGTACATGTTTGCCAAAGGCTTCATCAAAACCGGCCTGGGCCGTCGTATCGCTTATGTCATCATGTCACAGATTGCCACAAGCTCTTTGAAACTTGGTTATTCTCTGGCTATCACCGACTTTATCGTTTCGCCGGCGACCCCGTCCAACACGGCCCGCGGCGGCGGCATTCTGTATCCTATCGTACGGTCCCTCTGCACTGCGTTCCAGTCGGAACCGGATGACGGCACCCGCAAGAGAATCGGTAACTACCTGATGCTCTCCACTTTCGAATGCGACTGCATCACTTCATCTCTGTTCCTGACCTCTGTGGCGCCGAACCTGCTGGTAGCGAAGCTGGCCAAAGACGTGACCGGGCTGGACATCACGTGGGGCACTTACGCGCTGGCCACCATTCTCCCCGGTATTATCGCCCTGATTATCACTCCGTATCTGGTTTATAAATTAGCCACCCCGGAACTGACCCAGACACCGGAAGCTCCGCAGCTGGCCAAAGACGAACTGCAGAAGATGGGTCCCATGAGCGGCGCGGAAACCACCGTGCTGATTGCGTTCCTGGCAGCGCTTGCCATGTGGGCAACCACATCTTTCACCGGTCTGAACGCAACCATGATCGCTCTGGTCTGCATCGGCTTCATGCTGGTGCGCGGCGCACTGGAATGGAATGATATCATCACCGAAAAAGGCGCGTGGGATACGCTGGTATGGATGGGCGGTCTGATGAGCCTGGCTACCGGCCTGGCAAAACTGGGCTTCGTAAAATGGATTGCAACGGGCATCTCCGGAAGTCTGAAGGGGATCGATCCCATGACCACCCTGCTCATTCTGTGCCTCATCAATATGTACGTGCATTACGCATTCGCTTCCCTGTCCGCACACGTCAGCGCAGTATACGCCGCGTTCCTGGCAGTGGCAGTTGCCGCAGGCGCTCCCCCGATGCTTTCCGCTATCGCGCTGGGCGTTGAAACCGGTATCATGGGTTGCTTAACCCATTACGCAACCGGCCCGGCTCCCATTTACTTCGGCTCCGGTTACATTACCCAGCCGGAATGGTGGAAAGTTGGTTTCATCTGCTCCATCCTGTTCCTGATCTGCTTCCTGGGCATTGGCCCGATGTGGTGGAAGATGGTTGGTCTCTGGTAAGCGGTACAGACCGATTGTACCGTAACGTTGGCGCAGTCTGGTAACAGCTTAACAGTTTAAAAAGCGCAAAAGTTACAACATAAGAAGAGCGGCTCCCTTCCGGGGCCGCTTTTTATATAAAAAAGCAGTAGATTATTTTTAAATTCGCCTGTATAATAGTGGTAACTATTTTTAACCTAACGTAATCTGGAGGGGAAACAATGAAGACAAGAAACGGACTGTTTGCAGACGTCGCCGAGTCGGACTGGAACGACTGGCGCTGGCAGGTCATTCACCGGGCCACAACCGTAAAGGATCTTGAGGACTACGGCATTGTACTGACCGAGGAAGAGCGCAACGGGATCGAAGCGACCCTGGGGCGGCTCAGAATGGCGGTGACCCCTTATTATCTTTCGCTGATTGATCTTGACAATCCTTACGACCCTGTCAGGAAACAGGCGATTCCCACTGCGAATGAATTGAATTTTGCGCCGTATGAAGACGCGGATCCCCTGGCTGAAGATGAGTTCAGCCCCGTTCCGGGCGTGACCCATCGTTATCCGGACCGGGTTCTGCTCCTTGTTACGGACCAGTGCTCCATGTACTGCCGTCACTGCACCAGAAGAAGATTCGCGGGGCAGCATGACCAGAACGTTCCCATGGAACAGATCATGCGGGGAATTGAATACATCAGAAATAATGAACATATCCGTGACGTGCTCATTTCCGGCGGCGACGCGCTGATGCTCAGCGATGCGGTGCTGGAAAAAGTCATGTCGGAATTACGGGCCATCGAACACGTGGAGATCATCCGTTTCGGCACCCGGACGCCGGTGGTCTGCCCCCAGCGGATTACGCCGGAACTGTGCAACATGATCAAAAAATATCATCCGGTATGGTGCAACACCCACTTTAACCATCCCAACGAACTGACCGACGAAGCCCGCCGGGCCTGCGCCCGCCTTGCCGACGCCGGTATCCCCCTGGGGAACCAGAGCGTATTGCTGGCCGGCGTGAACGACTGTGTGCATGTTATGAAAGAGCTCGTTAACGCACTGGTACGCGCGCGGGTACGTCCTTACTATATTTACAATTGCGATCCGAGTCTTGGTCTGAGCCATTTCCGGACTCCGGTTTCCAAAGGTATCGAAATCATGGAAGCGCTGCGGGGCCATACCTCCGGCTTCTGCATTCCGACCTTTGTGGTGGATGCCCCCGGCGGCGGCGGAAAGACACCTGTTATGCCGAACTACCTGATTTCCCAGACGCCGCGGAAAGTGATCCTGCGGAATTACGAAGGTGTAATCACGACTTACACGGAACCGGAAAACTACAAGAACGAATGCCATTGCCCGGTTTGTGAAGGAAAAAAGAAACCGCTGAACCCGCTGACCGGCGTGGCGGAACTGGCATCGGGCGTTGAACAGAAACACCTGGATCCCGACAGGATGCTGCGCAGGGAACGCAAAGAGAGCTGGAGTAAAAAATAAAAAACTAAAAAATCTCCGTCAGTAATGGCGGAGATTTTTTTGCTTGTTTCTCATTCTTGGAGACAGGGTTTGTTTTGCGTTGAGTTTATAAATATATAACTCCACAATCCTCTGTTTTGCTTGAAACATTTTTATGTAAATGATATTATTTAATTGTTGAAGAGCAATACGTTCCGACAGTTCATGATACCGGCGGGTCTGGACAGGACCTCGTCAGAAAAGAGGGATAAAATGAAATACGTAGAAATTAAGGCCATCGAAATTAATTCCATGGATGATGACATACTGCAGGACAGCATCATCTTTGGCGTGGACGAAACCATCACAAAGCCGGAAGAAGTGCCTTCCGTATTACGTAAGATCCTCAAAAAATACTACAATATTGCGTCCTTCGGCCAGGAAGTCAACAAAGATCCGATCCTCTTCGGCAAGGAGATGGACGAAATCGAAGAAAAGTATCTGAACGAATACGGAATTTACACCCTTGACATCCAGGAAATCAAAGTCAACTGGGAAAATGGCATGCCGATCTGAAACGGGTA
>JAEETM010000031.1 GCA_016290335.1 Treponema sp.
ATTACAACATAACGCTTTAGTGACGGATGAATTGCTTTATAAACTACACCCATTCCGCCCTTTGCAATTTCACCGACTACCTTATACTTTCCTATTACCTGAGGTATTTCATTGCTCATGCCTTACTCCTACAATGTCAGTATCAGGATTAAAAATCTTTTTATTGGAAACAAGAGCTATATTTTCGCATCTTGGATTATGAATCTGGATGAATCTGCCGTTCTGCCTTAAAGCATATTTTGAATACACAGGCCGGTGACCGGCAAAATAAAAGCTTCGTCCTGCATTTTTTGAGTCCAGCAGATTGTTTATGATTTTTTCTGCGGTATTTTCTTTAACCTGGTCATTTTTTGTCCAGATTAAGCCGCTTACAACATTTTCATCATATCTTGCATCTATAAGCTGCTGCCTTGTATAAGCAGCATTTGGTTCTGCGTGCGAAATAACATAGTTACTGCCGCAGGCCACAAGAGGGAGTGCCTTTTCCCAGCAGGAAATAAGGTAAAGGACATCATCGCCGTAATATTCCGAAATGAAGATTTTTACCATTTCACCTTCATCGGCATATTTACAGAAGGCATAGTCACCGCCGGCTGTTTCGTTCAGAATGTTTTCGTGGTTTCCCTTTAAGAAATGAAAGTTTTCGCGGTGAATGCACTTTAAGGTCATTACGGCACAGAGTGTTGAAAGGCAGGCTTTCATTTCTGCTTTCATAAACGAACCGCGGTGATTTCCACATTCAAACTCATTTTCTATGCATGCCCAGCGGTCTGAAGTTAACTCAGAGTGAATGGCATCTCCTACACAGATTACGTTTATAAGCTTTTCTTCAAGTGCCTGTTCAACCGTTATTGTTTCAAAAACAAAATCATCTGTACCGCAGAAGGAATACGGCAGTTTATAATTCAAAATATCTTTAATAAAATCAGGCCGTGCGTGAAGGTCCGGAATTATAAGGGCTGGTAAATCACTAAGCTCCAGAAGACTGCCCGGTTTTCCGTTTGTGTCAGCAGGTCTGTATTGTGTAAGTTCATTTTCAAGAATGGAAGAAGCATTTTCAGATAAGGTAGAAATGTATTCGTGCGACGGCAGCTCCGTCATGGAGAGACACTTCTGCAATTCGGGTTGAAGCTTGTATCTATTCATTGGCTGATTTTTCGTTAAGAAACAACTAAAGTCATGTTTCCGATTGTGATTTTATCACCCGGATTAAGCTTTACATATTTTTCTGCAGGGATTTTTACACCGTTTACATAAGTTCCGTTGGTGCTTTTTTCATCCTTTAAGAAATAGGCATCCTTGATTTTCTGGATAATTGCGTGATGGCGGCTTGCAAGCTTGTTGTCCACAACTACATCATTATCAGATTCGCGTCCAATTGTAATTTTGGCAACAAGCTCAACCTTTTTTTTGTTGAATACAAGATAGGAAGCGGGCTTCCATTCTCCCATTGATTTTAACTGCTTACCGATAGGTGTTTTTGTTTCGATTGTTTCATTCATACTATTTCTTCTCCTTATCCTTGTATTTATCTAAGAATGTTTCTAATTTTAGCAGCTCATCTTTAAACATTCTTTTTGTTTTAAATACGTTAAGCATAGGTATATTTTCTCTTCCAACATCAAGCAATAAATGAACAATTTTTAAAACATGCTTTTTTGAATCAGAATCAAGCTTTGCAATTTCTGCAAACATTTTTTTAGAAGCCTGCAGCTTGTTTTTTTCTATATCGCTGTTTGTTTTTGCACCGCTGGCATATACAACATTGAAGAAAACCTTTGTAAATCTTTTCAGGTCCTCTTTTGTCATATCGTTCATCCAGTCGTTAAATGCAACATAGAAGAACTTGCTTTCTTCGGTAAAGGAATCGCGGAAAACAAAGCTTGTACCAATTATATTCCAGGAAAAGGCATCGTGCTGGAAAACATTCTGCCCCGAACTGTCTACAATTTTGTATTCTTCAGGATGATTGAATGTCATTCCAACTACACAGAACTGCGGATAGAAGGAATGTATTTTGGCTCTCTGTTCACGGTAGGCACGCTTAAAGAAAAACTCTTCGCAAAAGCCGGGACCATCAAAGTTGTAAATATCGCAAATCTTCTTGCGCATAAACATATTGCAGCTTATAGAAGCATATACGGCTACGTTTCCACCCTTTGAATGGCCTGCAACAATAATTTTACCGCCAAAATGCTTGTCTATCTGATTAAGGTATTCTATTCCCGAAAGCTGGGATGGAATATTGTCCAGAAAGGTGATGTTAAAGTCTTCCTGCCAGCCAATCAGTGTATCATCAGTTCCGCGGAAAACTGCAACAGCAGTCTTGTGGTCTATTATAAATACCATTGCAGCAAACTGCTCTACTCTTTCTTCGTCAAGAATTGTCTGATAACCGCAGATTGTTACTTCGCTGAAACGCTTTGATTTTACGCATTCCTTGAACAAATCTATTGTTTTTGGATTGATTACCGCACCCATATCGCAGCGGGCAATATAATTGCTATCGTCCGTAAAATCTTCGTAGAGGGCGGCGAGCGTTTTTCCACCATTAAAGGATGGTTCAACAAGCCCATCCAGATGAATATAAGACATCTGGCATAGGATTAAAGCATCTACAGCACAAAAAGGAGATTCGTCAAAAGACAAATCTCCTCTCCATTGTAGATAATCAAGCATATCTGCAAACTTTTCTTTCATTTCAAAACCTTCATTCATCAGGCCGTTATTCCAGCCTTGTGCTATAACAGCTCTCTCAAAAGCATATTATAGCACAAATGAATTAAACTTTGAATAAGTCTACGTCGTTTTCAATCTGCCTGATAGAACGTGTTAATGATACAGAAACTTCTCTAAGTCTTTCTGTACTTGAATTTACATAGTCTGTTCCGCTGTGGATTTCTGATACTGCATTTTCAATGTCTTTCATACTATCCTTAAGCGTTACAACATCCTTCATCATAGATTCGCCACTCTTTGTCATTTCTGAGGCAGAGCTTCGAACTTCGCTTGTACTGTCGTTCATAGCCTGCAAGGCTTCGAGAATCTGTTTTGAACCTGACTGCTGCTCTTCCATTGCACCCTTAATCTGAGTGATGAGTTCGGCAGTAACGTTAATTCTTGCAGATACAGCCTGGAATGATTTTTCTGATTCTGAAGAAGCGGCAACAACCTTTGTAATACCGTTCTGGATATTTGTAAGCTCTTCGCCAATTTTGTTTGACTGTTCGGCAGAGGTTTCGGCAAGCTTTCTGATTTCATCTGCAACTACAGAGAAGCCCTTTCCTGCTTCGCCGGCGTGTGCAGCTTCGATTGCGGCATTCATGGCAAGGAGGTTTGTCTGTTCTGCAATACTCTGAATTGTTGTGTTTGCATCGTACATTGAGGTTGACTGTTCTGCAATTTTCTGGATGAGGCTGTTTACAGAAGAGTTCTGTTCAATACCATTCTTTGTATCCTGTTCAAGAACTGTAAACTCACCTACCATTTGAACAACCGAGCGGTCTACAGAATTGATGTTTCCAATCATTTCTTCTACGGCTGCAGAAGCTTCTACTACAGAAGAAGCCTGGCTCTGAATCATAGAATCAAGAGATTCAATGCTCTGAGAAATCTGAGTAATTGCACTTGCAGAGCTGTCTACACTTTCTGCCTGGTTCTTAACCTGATTGTTTACAAGGCCAATATTGTCGGACATCTGGCTTACAGTTGTTGTAGAAGATTCAATTTCGCGGGAAAGAACTTCGCCAGCTTCGTTGAGGTTCTTCTGAGAACTCTTGATTGTAGACATGATTGAGTGGAACTTTTCAAGGAATTTGTTTACTGAGGTTACAAGCCGTCCAATTTCATCATTTTTACCAGCCTCAAGACGTCTTGTAAGGTCTGCATCACCGGTAGAAAGCTCATCGATAATACCTGTAATTTTGGTCATTCGTTTTAGTATAACTTTAAGCACAACATAGAACAGAACAAACATCAGAATACCAATGATTATACCAATGAGTAAGATGGTTTTTTCTGCTTCTCTGGATGCAACATGAATCTGTTTAACAGAAACGGTATAACAGATTGTAAACTCAAGATTTTTTACAGGTGCAATGTAAGCCATTGAATCTACACCGTCAATCTTAAGGTTTACAAATGCCTTTTCGTGTTTTGAAGCAAGCTCATTTATTTCCGGATAAATCTCAAGATATTTTAAAACTATATCAGGATTTTTGTGTGCAATAATCTGATTTGATTTGTCTGCAAGAAGGAAGTTACCTGTAGCACCAACCTGATATTTAGAAATCTCTTCCTTAATCTGATTTACACCAAGCATACCTACAAAGTAGCCGAAGCGCTTTCCGTGTTCATCCTTTGCAACTCTTGCAATTGGAAGTACATACTGTCCTGAAGTCTTGGAAAGAACCATGTTACCAACAAAAGTATCTTTTCCCTGAACCATCATTGCCTGGTGATAATCTCTTTCAACAAGAGCACCCTTTCCACCAACAAGACCTGTATCTCGGTAAGAAGTACCTTCCGGTGTACAGAAGAACATATAGTCATAATCAGGATTTCTCAATTCTGTATGCTCATGAAGCCATGCAATTACAGCTTCTGCATCACCTGTTTTTACAACATCTGCATCGGAATAGATACGCAGGTCATTTATATAGACATTAAGCCATTTTTCAATTTCCTCACTTCTACCGTTTGCAAGCTCTTCTGCAAGGTCATTGTAGGAAGCAGTAGTTTGTTTTTTGACTACACTGGAGGTGATTAAAAGAAGAATTGCCATAAGAACGATTGTAACGCAAAGAATAAGCGCGCCCATACGTCTTGCAAGACTAGTTTTCTTTGTTTCATTTTCATTAGCTGTGAAATTGGCCATATTTTTCTCCACATTTATAAGTAGAATCTATACAATAATTATAATCCATTTTGGGCAATTGTCCACAAATGTTTTTAAAACAACTTGTTATTGTTGATTATTCACCCAATATATCGCTGGTTTTTATCGCTGGTTTGTAAAAAAATTGACTTCTAAAAGTTCCTGATTTATACTTTATTCTTAAAGACTATGAAAAAAAGTTTAGGTAAATACAAAACACTTCTTCTTTTTCTTTTTTCCATATTAAGTGCACTTGTGTGTGCTGATATTCTGATTGCCTTTAATATTTACAGGAATAACCAGAAAACAGAGTTTTATTCACAGATTTCGCTTAAACGTCCTTTGGATTTAACAAACCGCATTCATTTTTCTGCAAATCCTACAGAAACATGGGAAAATGAAACAGGCGCCTTTATTACAATTATGGATTGTTCCCTGCTTAATACAAAGCATTACGATTTTTCTGCCTGGACAATTCAACTTAAGGTGCCGGAAAATACAAAAATCGGTAATGCCTGGAACTGCAACATCACTCTGGACAACCAGATTCTTTCAATTACGCCAAGAGGTGATGAAAATACTGTAATAAGGCATAACACGGAAAGAACATTCAGCTTTATGCTTGTTTCCGACAAGGCAATTACGTTTAATACCGCTAAAATATATGGAAAGTTCCGCCAGAGGCTTTTCTACACAAAGTCTTTTGTCATAATCCTTACGCTGATCGGGCTGCTCATTCTTGGAATGTTTGCCCTGTCTGTTTTGTATAAGTTTTACAGAGATAGAATGCACCAGGCAATGGAGCAGCTTCGCCATGAAAATACAATTATTCAGCAGACGATGAGTACTTTTTCATCCTTTATTGATAATAAGGACCCGTATACAAGAGGACATTCACAGCGTGTAGCAAATTATACAAGGGAAATGATTAAGAGGATGGGATACTCTCCAAGTGACCAGCAGTATGCCTACTATGCAGGCTTGATGCACGATATCGGTAAAATCACAATAAAGGATGAAGTTTTGAACAAAACTACGCGACTTTCTACCGATGAGTGGGAAATGATTCAAAAACATACTACAAACGGAGCTGAGCTTCTTAAAAACTTTACGATTCTGCCGCTTATAAACGATGCGGTTTTATATCATCACGAAAGATATGACGGTAACGGTTACATTAACAGATTAAAGGGAGAAAACATTCCGCTGATTGCACGAGTTGTGTGTATTGCCGACTCTTATGATGCAATGGCTACAAACAGATGCTACAGGCTTAAGTTTTCGGAGGAAAGAATTATAAAAGAGCTTGAACGTTGTGCCGGCAAGCAGTTTGACCCTGATATTGTACCTGTAATGATTTCCATTATTGCTGACGGGACGATTTATAAGCTATAAAAAATTAAAAAAATAGTTGTGCAGTTCACATTGAGTGATTATAATTAAACAGTTTTAAACGCTTAAAAAATAAAAGGAGTAAAAAAATGGACCTTATTTACGGAATTAAGGACAAACCAAAGTTTGGAAAAATCGTACTGTTTGCTTTACAGCAATTGCTCGCCATTATGGCAGCTACAATCGCCGTTCCTGCAATTATAGGACACGGATTGTCAGCTTCAGCTGCATTGTTCGGTGCGGGAGCAGGAACAATCATCTACCTGCTTTTTACAAAGAGCTCAAGCCCTGTTTTTCTGGGAAGCTCATTCGCCTTCATCGGTTCAATGTTCAGTGCTTTTTCTGGCGCCGCAACACTCGGTCTGGCAGAAGCAGCCGGCTACTGGGGACTTATAATCGGCGCTTTAATGGCAGGTCTTGTATATGTAATCATCGCACTTGTTGTTAAATTCTGCGGTGTTCAGTGGATTGACAAGCTCATGCCACCTGTAATCATTGGTCCTACAGTTGCAATCATCGGACTTTCACTTTCCGGAAATGCTATCGGTGATCTTATGAAATCAAGTGTTGAAGGCGGAAGCTCTTATGTAGCTTTAATCTGCGGCCTCTTTACTCTTGCAGTTACAATGATTTCTTCTACTTATGGAAAGAGAATCGGAAAACTTATTCCTTTTATTCTCGGAATCCTTGCAGGATATCTTCTTGCTTCAATTTTTGCGTTAATCGGACAGGTCAGCGACAATCCTGCTCTTATCGTTATCAACTACTCTGCTCTCCAGAACTGCGGTTTCCTTACTCTTCCTAAGTTCACATTCCTTCTTGGTGGAAAAGAAGGTCTTTCTGCTGTAAACGGAAAATACATTCTTACACTCTTTTCTGCTTATGTACCAGTTGCTTTCGTAGTATTTGCAGAGCACCTTGCAGACCACAAAAACCTTTCTGCTATCGTTGGAACAAACCTTCTTGAAGAACCAGGTCTTACACGCACACTCCTTGGTGACGGTATCGGCTCTATGTTCGGTGCATTATTCGGCGGATGTCCTAACACTACTTATGGTGAATCAATTGGTTGTGTAGCAATTACACGAAATGCTTCTACACTTTCAATCTGGGGCTGTGCTTTCATCTGTATTATCTTCTCTATGATTTCTCCAATCGTAAGTTTCCTTGAAACAATTCCATCCTGTGTAATGGGTGGTGTTTGCGTTGCTTTGTACGGATTTATTGCTGTTTCAGGCTTCAAGATGTTCCAGAAGGTAGATTTGAACAAAAACCGCAACCTTTTCGTTGCCTCAGTTATCTTTATTACTGGTGTAGGCGGCATGGTAGTAAGCTTTGGTGCTGTAGAAATCAGAACAGTAGCCTGTGCACTTATTCTTGGTATTCTTACAAACTTAATGCTTTCTAAAGAAAAGGATGAAGAAGCTGCTGAATAATCAGGCAATTCTATAAAATATAAATAATTACTGATTAAAAGACTGTCTTTTGGGGCAGTCTTTTTTTATAATTGATTTTTTCCCATACTGAAAATATAATAATTTGTTAGTAACTCAAATAAATAAAGTTGGTTTATAATTTTAAGAAACACAGGAGGAATGATAAATATGAAAAAAAGCTTAAAACTACTGGCTGTAACGGCTGTGCTCGCATTATGCGGACTTCATTCACTTTCGGCTACACCTCTTGAATACAAAAACTCAGTTGGTGTTTATGGACTTTTTCAAACCCCTGTTGTAGGTCTTCAGTATCAGCGATGGTGCACAGACCGAATTGGCTTCCAAACAACAGGCTTTGTTCAGTATGACCAGTCAGATCCTGTAATCACTATTAATCAGGATCGTGGAGTTTCTTTTTCACTTTCTGGAGAGCTTCATCTAAAGCTTTTTGAAACACCTTTTGGTACTAAAAGCGCTTCAGTTCTTTATGCCTGGTTCCTGGGCGGTTATCACGGTTTTTCAGATGCAAAATGGGTAGAAGCTGTAGGCGATTGGGATACTCCAGGCTATGTTCCCGGCTATTACGAACCGACAGGCTTTAAATCAAACGCAATTTTAGGAATAGGTTTTGGTTTTGACATTATGTTCCTGAACCATCTGTCTATCCCAATTCAGTTTGGTTTCTCCGGAGAGTTCCCTAACCAAACCCAAGCCGGCTTCTGCTTCGGTACAGGTGTACGCTATCGCTTTTAACAAAGCCTTTGCTTGTCGGTAGCTATACATTTATACAGCTTTGTCAGCGAGTTTTGCTTTTGCAAAACTCGCATTTTTTTTAATAATTTTCCAAAAAATCATTGACATAAACCCTTTTATATTGCATTTTACTATTTAGCATTTAAAAATCACAGATATGCTGAAATGTTATTTTTGAGCTATATTAAAAGAAAACGAACCAAAACAGTTGGGTATATCGTCTGCATAAAACCAAAAGTCGTAGCTAAGTTTTTGTAATAAATATACTTTCCTACATCGTAAAGATGCGGGTTATTATTTTTATGTCGAGGTTGCTTGAATGAAAGGAAGTCAGGTTACCATTGATCATGTATCCAAAAGATTTGGCGACTTTGTTGCTTTGGATGACATCAACTTTACTATTGAACCGGGAGAGTTCTTTTCACTCCTTGGTCCTTCTGGATGCGGCAAGACTACCTTGCTTCGCATTATCGCAGGTTTTGAGTTCCCGGATGACGGTGTTGTACTCTTTGATGATAAGAATATTATTTCTCTTCCGCCGGATAAAAGACCATCAAACACAGTTTTCCAGACCTATGCATTATTTCCTCACCTTACAGTGTATGAAAACGTTGCTTTTCCATTGCGCTTAAAGAAAGGTTCAGAAGCATTGTCAAAGGAAGAACTGGACAAAAAAGTACGCGAATATGTACATCTGGTACAGCTGGACCAGCACATCAACAAAAAACCAAACCAGCTTTCCGGTGGTCAGAAGCAGCGTGTAGCAATTGCCAGAGCGCTCATTAACGAGCCAAAGGTTCTCCTTCTTGATGAACCACTTTCTGCTCTTGATGCAAAGCTCCGTGCAAACCTCCTGATTGACCTTGACCGTCTTCACGACAAAATCGGAATTACCTTTATTTATGTAACACACGACCAGAGTGAAGCTCTTTCTGTTTCAGACAGAATTGCAGTTATGAATGCCGGTCATGTTTTGCAGATTGGTACTCCTTACGAGATTTATGAAAGTCCTGCAACTCAGTTTGTAGCCCAGTTTATTGGCGAAACAAACCTTTTTGATGCAGAAGTTGTTGACTGTGTTCCTCACAAGGATGCAAACGGAAACGATGACTTTATGGCTACCCTTTCCGTACCGGAGCTTGGTCAGCAGGCACCTCTTGCAACAGACACAGAAGCTACAGCCGCACTCGATCGCTATATGCAGGTAACAGACTACGAGCATACAGATAAGGGACAGAAGGTTGCCTTTACAATCCGCCCTGAAAAAATCCGCATTACACTTGAACCTCCAGCAACAGGCGGAAGAACAGATGTAAACGTTTTCAGCGGAATTGTAGAAGAACCAATTTATTCTGGTTTCCAGTCAAAGTTCTATGTAAAGCTTGATACAGGTAAAATTATTAAGGTTTTCAAGCAGCACACAGACTATATGGATGACGGTCCTGTAATTCAGTGGAAAGACAGGGTTTATGTGTCCTGGGCAGCAGAAGATGCCTATATCGTAGAGGATATCAATAAATAGCGCGTATGAAAGATAAATCTTCTAAAACAAAGGAGCCTATTCTTTCTACAGGCTCTGTTTACGGTTGGCCGATGGGTGTCTGGTTCGCCATCTTCTTTGTTACTCCGCTTGTAATTATCTTTATCTACAGCTTTTTGAAAAAAGGTACCTACGGCGGTGTTGAATGGAAGTTTACACTTAAGGCTTATAAACAGATGTGCAAGCCGGAATACGGTCTGATTGTACTTAGAACTTTAAAAATCACGGTAATTTCCACAGTTATTACAATTCTGGTTTCAATTCCGTGTGCCTATGCAATGGCCCGTTCAAAACATCAGACACTGTTCCTGTTTCTGGTAATCATTCCGTTCTGGACAAACTCACTTATCCGCATTTTTGCCTGGATGAGCATTTTGAACAATGACGGTATTCTTAATCAGATTCTTATGTCGCTGCATATTACAAAGCAATACATACCGTTTTTGTATAACACAAAAGCTGTAATTCTTGTAAGCGTATATATGTACATTCCTTACGCAATTCTGCCTATTTTTACGGCTGTAGACCGCTTTGATTTTTCTCTGATTGAAGCAGCACGCGATTTAGGTGCTACAAAAATGCAGTCTATGCTTAAAATCCTTATTCCTGGAATTAAGAGCGGTATTGTTTCTGCCCTGATTTTTACTTTTATCCCGATTTTTGGTGCTTATACGGTTCCGTTGCTCGTCGGCGGTAAAGATTCCTACATGCTCGGTAACATCATTGTTGACCAGGTACAGAAAACAAGAAACTGGCCGCTCTCTGCAGCCTTCTCAATGGTAATTACAATCATTTCTGTAATAGGAATCATCTGGATTACACGTTCCAACAACCAGGAAGCACAGCTTAAAAAATCAAGCAATAAAGAGGATAACTACGTTACTCCGCTTAATGCTGCGACTACGGCAACAGCTTCAAATGCAGTTGCAACAACAGCGACTGCTTCAAATGCGACAGTTTCAACCTCTACACCAGAGGCAGCTTCAACTGCAGGAGGTGCACAATAATGGCAAAAAACAAGTTTATGCTCCTTCACGATGCATTTGCTGCTAAGGATAAGCCTAATTCCGAAAATGCACGCCACGCACGCCGTTCCTGGAAAAAAGGACAGAAGCGTTTTTCAATGTCAAAGCTGGTTTTGTGGATTACATTGTTCTTCCTTTTCATTCCGCTTTTCATCATTGTTATTTATTCATTTAACGGAAGCAAGGGTGCCGAGTTCACAGGCTTCAGCCTTATCTGGTACAAAAAGCTCTTCTGCGATTCAGACAGCCTCTGGACTGCACTTTTGAACAGCCTTATAGTTGCTTTGTCTTCTGCTGCAGTTTCTACAATATTGGGAACAATGGCTTCTATCGGTGTAAACTGGTACAAGTTCCGCGGTAAAAAGCTCATTGTAGCACTAACCTACCTGCCTATGGTTTTGCCGGAAGTAATCATCGGTATTTCAATGGTTATTTTCTTCAGCGGAATCCATCTGCCGCTCGGTTTGTTCACGGTTTTTGCAGCACATACAACCTTCTGTCTGCCTTTTGTATTCCTTATGGTAAATGCCCGCCTCGATGAGTTTGATTACTCAATCATCGAAGCTTCGCACGACCTTGGTGCAACAGAAGCACAGACAATGTTCAAGGTAGTTGTTCCTGCAATTTTCCCTGGCATTATGTCGGGCTTTCTTATGGCTGTTACAATGTCTCTTGAAGACTTTGTAATTACATTCTTTGTTTCTGGACCTGGCTCTACAACTCTGCCACTCTACGTTTACTCAATGATTCGTTTTGGAGTTTCGCCAGTAATCAATTCGCTTTCTGTAGTTATGATTCTGATAACCTGTCTTATTGCATTTGTATGCAGAAAAGGTTTGAAAGGATTCGCTGCCGGACACTAAATTATATTTATCCACAGGAGATAAAACATGAAAAAAATCATTGCATCTGCACTTACAATCGCACTTGCTGCAGTTCTCATTGGCACATCTTTTACAAGCTGTAAAGACGACAAAGATGATGGAATCCTCTATCTTTACAACTGGACATACTATACACCAGATTCAGTTCTGGAAAAGTTTGAAAAAGAGTTTAACTGTACTGTAAAGGTTGACACCTTTGATTCAAACGAAGTTATGTATGCAAAGCTCAAGGCCGGAGCTAAGGGATATGATATTACCTTCCCTTCTCAGGACTACACATCAATCATGATAAATCAGAACATGATTCAGAAGATTGACCACACAAAGTTTACAAACGAAAAATACATCAATCCTGCATGTAAGCCGCTTATGACTTTTGACCCTAATATGGATTATCAGGTTCCTTACTACCTGGGTATGGCTGGTGTTGCAGTAAACAAGCTTAAGGTAACTGACTACGAAAAATCATGGAATATTTTTGCCCGAACAGACCTCAAGGGCCATATGTCTATGATGGATGATATGCGTGAAGTTATTGGTGATGCTCTTGCTTACCAGGGACTTTCTGTAAATACAGTTGATGATGCAAAACTCCAGGGTGCTGCAGACCTTATCAATAATTTGTGGAAGCCAAACCTTGTTAAATTTGATGCAGAAGGTTTTGGAAAATCATTCGCTTCAGGAGACTTCTGGGTTTGTCAGGGTTACGCAGAAGTAGTTTATGGTGAAGTTCCGGAAGACAAACAGGAAGCTATGATTGACTTCTTTATTCCAAAGGAAGGCGGTCCACAGTATCTTGACTCAATGGTAATTCTTAAGGGTGCAAAGCACTACGACAGAGCCATGCAGTTCATCAACTTTATCCACAGACCGGAAGTTTATGCTATGTTCCTTGACGAGTTCCGCTTCCCTGGCTTTGTAAACCTCGAAGCAGACAAGCTCCGCACAACTGTTCCAATGTACAAGGCAGAAGATATGAACAAGGGTGAACTCAAGCTTGACGTTGGCGAAGACCTTGAGAAGTTCAACGAAAAGTGGGAAACAATCAGATTCACAGCAGAATAAGTAATAATTCATAATGCATAATTTAGAATGCAGAATTATTGCTGAAAAAAAATTGTTATAATTTTCTTGCTTTTTTAGCAATTGTATGGGATTATTATATATAAGGTTATTATATATAGTAATCCTAATTTATTTAACAAAAGTAGTAAAGAAAGTGAAAACAAATTTATCTCTCATAATTAACAGCATAACCTCGCCTGTATTGGTGGGTATACCCATAAGGTCAGAAGACAATTCCATAACAGATTTTAAAATCGCATTTACAAACTCTCAGTTTAAACAGAAAGCCGGTAATATTATTAAAGAAGACGGTCTCTGGTCTGAGGTGGACGAGCATTTTTCAAAAGAGTTTTCTTTTTTCAGAATGGCTGTCCAGGTAACAAAGGGCTTTACATTTAAAGATGTAGCTTATTATTCAGAAACGAATAAAGCCTGGTACAAAATTGATATGGTATATCAGGATTCCGAAGATATAATCGTAGTAAGCCTTACAGATATTACGTCGGAACGGAAATACAGCAAGCAGCTTGAATCTTCGCTTACAACAGACTCGCTTACAGGGCTGCCGAACAAATCAATGCTGGCGGGCCACATAGATGAAGTGCTTGCAAAATATCCGGACAAACCGTTTGCCCTTCTGGTTCTTGATATAGACAATCTTAAAAACATAAACGACTCTCTTGGTGATAAGGAAGGAGATGCCCTTATAGTCAGGACTGCCAACATTCTTCTGCGTTTCCAGAATGATGATACAAGCATTTTCCGTTATGGTGGCGATGAGTTTGTTGCCGTTATGTCTAATCTTGAGGATGAAGATGAAGCGGCAATTATAATTGATGATTTATTCAATGCCTTCCAGGTGGAAAAAGTAAGAATTAGCGGTGGAGTTTCGGTATTCCCTTATCACACAAAGAACAAAGAAGAGCTTATCCGCTTTGCAGATATGGCACTTTGCTATGCAAAAAAGAACGGCAAAAACAATTTTGTATATTTTGAAGATTACATGCAGAAGGTTTTTCTCCGTCATCTAACGCTCGAAACAAAAATGACGACTGCTGTTTTTGATTCAGCCTTTTATCAGGTATACCAGCCTCAATTTGATATTCATACAGGCAAACTGCGTGGCTTTGAAGCTTTAATCCGCTGGAAGGATCCTGAGCTTGGAAACATTCCGCCTTCAATCTTCATCCCGCTTGCAGAAGAATCGGGACTCATAATACCAATTGGCCGCTGGATTTTGAACACTGCTCTTGCAACTATAAAATCATGGCAGGATAAGTATAACTTTAATGGCATTATGTCAATCAATGTTTCGCCAATCCAGCTTAATCAGGATACCTTCATTTTTGAACTGGCTGCACTCATTGACCAGTATGGCGTAAATCCAAACCTTCTTGAAATTGAAATCACAGAAGGCGTAATGATAAACAACATGAACGAAACAATTGATAAGCTCCAGGCTTTAAAGGATATGGGAATCCGTGTTTCGCTTGATGATTTTGGTACCGGTTATTCTTCTCTCAACTATCTTCAGATGCTGCCACTCAATACGCTTAAAATCGATAAATCCTTTATTAACAACATTACTTCTGATGACGGCGTGCAGGCAAACATTACAAGTTCAATTATCAATATGGTAAAAAATATGGGACTTGAAACAATTGCAGAAGGCGTAGAACACCCCGAACAGCTTGATTTACTCAATAAGTTCAACTGTAACATTGTTCAGGGCTTTTTACAGGGAAAACCAATGCCTCTCAGCAACTGCGAAGAATATCTTGCCGGAAACGAAAAGGCACTTATCACAATCTACAGTAACTGAAATCACTGTATCTGCGGATTATATTCAATATAGCGCACCCGCCCCTGCTCTACAGCTTTTTTGACCTCTTTTTCGCGGCTGCTCAGAGTTGACGTACCGGTTTTCACTTCAATCAGCAGAACTTCACGCACTTCATCGTTTTCCATCAGCCCCGGAAAAGCCACAAAATCAACAGGCTTACCAATAAATCTTGCATCAGCAGGATTACAGGGAAAACCTTCCAAAAAGGGTGCAACCTGTTCGGTCATTTGACCAGCAATAACCGCCCTAGACCTATTAATTGCATCCTGGCGCTCCCTTTTTATACGCAGACCAAAACGTATTCTTTGAACAATCAAAAGAATGATGAGGAAAATGCAAATTATTCCCAAAACCGGCAAAATATATGGTGATTTTATTAGATTTTCAAGCTTTTCAAACATAGTAACAGTATATTCTATAATTTTGTTTTATGTTAGATGTATCTTGATTATCTCTTTTTTTACCGATAATTAGGTGAACTATTTGTACAGGAGCAAGACTTTATGAAAAAAACACTTACTTCCATCATTTTGTTAATGGCAGCAATTATTTATGTTAATGCGGAAAGCGGCAAAAAGTTTGAATTTAAGCAGAATAAGGATGATGCTTACAGCTATATTTCTACCGTCGAAGAAGATGTTTACTACAACGGCTACCTGAATCATCATGCGCAGATTATTAACCGAATTTCTTCCAGAGTTGTAAATGCAGCGGCAGACGGCGAAGCTTTTATTTTTGCAGATTACATGACCACTGATGATTCAATTTCCAATAAAACAGGCCGCCACCTTGTCTGGGGAGAAGAATCCACAAGCGTGTTTGCGCGGAAGAAAAGTGGCGAACTCACAATCTCCGATGATATTTTTATGCCTACAGTAAGGAATGTCCCTGTTTTTCCGCAAAAACCTGTAAAAAAAGGTGAAAAATGGACAGCAGAAGGAAAAGAAGTTCAGGATGTCCGCAAAGCATTTAAAATGGAAAAGCCGCTCATTTTCCCCTTCACAGCAAATTATCTTTACAAGGAAGACCTTGTACAGGACAAAACTACGCTGAATGTAATCACAGTGGATTATACCTTTGATTATGAAAGCAGTGATTATGATTTGGCAAATGGAACAACTTTAGCTTCTTCAAGCGGTTATTCAAAGCAGGTACTTTATTGGGATAGTGCCAAAGGACTCCTTGACCATTACACCGAAAAGTTTGAAATTAGAATCACTGATATTTACGGCAATATATACATTTTTACAGGAACGGCAAGTGCAGAAATCACTGAGTATAAGGTTGTAAGCAACGAGGCTACATTAAAATCAATCCAGGATTCTGTAAAGCGGATGAAGCTGGATAATATTTCTGTTAAAAAGACAGATAAAGGTTTGACAATCAGTTTGGATAAGATTCAGTTTGAACCGGATTCCGACATTCTGCTTGATTCCGAAAAGCTCAAACTTGAAAAAATTGCAGAGATTCTAAAGCAGTTTTCAAATGACCTCCTTATCACCGGCCACTGTGCAGACCGAGGAACTGTAAAGGCAAGACAGCTTCTTTCTGAACAGCGTGCCCAGAGTGTAGCTTCTTATCTGGAAGAGCTTGGCGTTAGAGATGAATACCACATTTTTACTCAGGGCAAGGGCTCTACAGAACCGGTTGCCTCAAATGCAACAGAAGAAGGCCGAATCAAAAACCGCCGCGTAGAAATTACGATTATGGAGTAACGGCTTTATATCTTCCCTTCCACAAACGGTTATTCGCTTGAATTTTACCACCCGCCTCAAGCTGCCTCACTAAATCTGCGCTGTCAGAATGATTCCAAATATTTACACCCATCGTTCTGCGCAATAACTCATTCATCCGTACCGTAAGCTCCTGTTCAAGCGAATCTTTTGTATAAAAGTGAGGAGCCTTTTTTATCATTTTATACGCAAGAGCCCAATCCCTGTCATCATCAAGCTTTTTTCCTCGATTATCACACAAATCACAACCACTGCAAACCGCTTTTTCCGCCCCCAAAGCATCAAGCAAAACCTGGCGCCTGCAATCCTTTGTTTCTGCAAACTCCCTCATAGCCGCTTCTCTTGAACCAGCCTTAAACTCAGAGTATGCAAGACTGTCATCAAGACTCCAGATTAAAATTGCCTTAGCAATGCTGCCATCCCTACCGCCGCGACCGGCTTCCTGTATATAGGCCTCTGCCGTAGCCGAAGGAACAATATGTACGACAGTTTTTATATCCTTTTTATCAACGCCCATCCCATAGGCACACGTCGCACACAATATCCCGTCCCGGCTTTCGTAAAACCACTTCTCTACCGCTTCCTTTTCGGCCTTTTCCATCCCCGCATGGTAAAACTTAGCCTTACCGCGCCCAAAACACACATTAAGCTCTCTTGCCATATCCTCGGCATTGTTACGTGTGCCACAAAAAATAATCATCGGCTTTAATTCTATTGCCGCCAGATAAAGTGCCTTCTTTTTCTTTTCGGCCGCATATTTTACATAATAATGGATATTCTGCCTGTCACTTTCACTGCGAACAACATGAACCTCGCCCTTAAAGAGGATTTCCGAAACCCGCGACAAAACTTCGGGCGAAGCAGTTGCCGTAAAAGCAGTTATCACAGGCGGATTAAGTACTTCAATCACCTTACCCAAGCCCAAATAAGCCGGTCTAAAGGAATCCCCCCATTCCGAAACACAATGAGCTTCATCAATCGCAATATGAACAATACCAACACTTTTAAGCCTTTCCAAAAGCTGCTCACTCTGCAAAACCTCAGGATTCGCAAGAATGATTTTTGCACCATCCTTCAGTTTTCTAAAGCATTCTTCGCGTTCTGTATCACTCTGCCCGCCCCGAAAAGTTACACTGCGCAAGGCACCTTCTTCCATGCGCCGCTGCTGGTCGGTCATGAGTGCAAGCAGAGGATAAATAATTAAGGATGGACCTTCGAATATAAGTGCCGGAATCTGAAAACAGAGTGATTTACCGGCACCCGTCGGCAACAGAACAATCTGCCGTCCCATACAGAAAGAATCGTTGTTTTCTTCGCAAAACACCTTTTTTTCTTCGGGCGACAGATTTTTTATAAATTGATTATAGCTGTAAGCTTCAAGAATGTTTGCAATTACAAGCCGCTGCCATGGATACAGGTACTTTATTCCAAAGTTTTCGTAAGCGGCTTTCGCAACAGGGTCATCGTTTGCAACAGGGTCATCGTTTGCAACAGGGTCATTTTCAATCTGCAGTTTATCTGATTCTTCCATATACAGAATATAGTCAAAACTTAAAGAAAAACTGCAGTTTTCCGGAAACTTTTTTAATTTTTTCGCAACATAACAGTGTTTTTTGCAACGTTACAGTTCTTTTCGCAACATTACAGTGTTTTATTCTTCCTTGTCCCCTTCTGCTTCACCTTCACTGCTTTCTGCTGGTGCCGGTTTAGGAGGCTTAGGAGGAGCCTTTTCTGCAAGGTTCTTCTTTTTCTTCTTCTTAGGCTTACGTTTATAACGGATTACATAATTAGCAAAAGAGATTATCAATAACATTGCTACAACAGTACCAATCACAAACCAGTTTGTGAGTATTTGAAGTACTATGTTTAAAAAATCCTGCAATTTCATACTTTTACTATCGGTAAAAAGTGTGTTATTCTTAGAATAATAAATCTTTATGGAGCTGTTATGAAAAAAACTACAAAAATCATTTCCATCACTTTTTTACTGACACTAACCCTTTCGTTATTAACCGCCTGCGCCTCCAATTCAAGCACCACCAAAAAAGCAGCATCTCAGGCCCCTCAGACACAAACCCATATCACCGCCGAAAAAGATGTAGTTTCCAGACTTTCCGACCCGGATGCAACAATAAACGCAAAACGGCTTTACAACTATATCCGCGATATGTACGGCAAAAAAGTAATTACCGGTCAGATGGAAAATGCCTGGGACGACAGCTACAACCAGCTTCAGCAGGTATACGATAAAACAGAAAAATACCCTGCCCTTATGGGTTTTGATTTTATGAACTATTCAAGTCTTGCCTGGTCTGCCCGCAACCTGCAGATAAACCGTGCAATCAATTTCTGGAACGGTATGGATTGGGAAGGCAACACCATCAGTCAGAACCACGGAATTGTAGCATTCTGCTGGCACTGGCGCGATCCAATGGCCGAAAGAGGCAAAACCGGCGAGTTTTATGCAAAAAAAACAGGCTTCCGCATCCCTTATGATACAGACAATGACTGCTGGAAAACAGAAACTCAGGAATATAAGGAAATGATGGCAGATTTAGACACCATTGCCGCCGAACTGCTCAAGCTCCAGTATGCAGAAGTTCCTGTTCTCTGGCGTCCGCTACACGAAGGTGCCGGGGCACTCGGTCTTTACCTGAACGTAGGAACAGCCTGGTTCTGGTGGGGTGCCGGTAACTCAACAACGTACAACAAGCTTACAGGCGAATATTCAGTTTCCAATGATGAAGACACTTGTGCCGAATGTTATGTTGCCCTCTGGAAGCTCATTTACGACTATTTTACAAAGGAAAAAGGCCTACACAATCTTATCTGGGTCTGGAACGGACAGAACAAAAAGTTTTACCCCGGCTCTGAATATGTAGATATGATTGGCGATGATATTTATGCAAACAACAAAGATTATTCCGGTCAGGCTTCTGCTTTTTCCAAGTTCCAGCTTATGGATATTTTAAAACCAGTTGCTTTAAGTGAATGCGGTGTTATTCCAAGTCTTGAACGGATGCAGAGTGACGGAGCCATGTGGTCTTTCTTTATGGTCTGGAACGACGGCAATAAAGGCGAAAATAATGAAAACTTCTGGAACGGACAGGCAAAAAATCCTGATGCCCATAAAATCGAAGTTTACACAAGCGACCTTGCAATCACGCTCGATAAACTGCCAGATTTAACCAGATATTAGTTGTGTCAAAATAAACCTCTAAAACAGAAAAATAACAACTTTATTAGAAAAAATAACAGCTTATTATTTTATTTGCAAAAGCCGGTAAAGGGTGCGATAATATAATTTAGCAATAAATTATTATTACTTAGATTTTCATCAAAGAGGTTTATATGCCAAGACACGTAAAAGAACTGGACAGATTTCAGACAAATGCCCGACGTAACATGCCGTTAAAATGGAAGCTCATCGCAATGATGATTGGTTCCGTTATTTTCAGCGCAGTTTTTATTTCAATCATAGCACTTGCAATTTTTGGCAAAAATCAAATGCATAATACAGAAAGAGATTTGGAATATACTGCAAATGGAGTTATCTATCTTGTAGAAGACTGGACGGATAATGTAATCCGCTATTCCAATATTCTTGCCTATGAACCGGAAACAATAGAAGCCTTAAAGGGCGGTAATCAAAAAGTCCTTGATGAATAAAAACACAAAAGTATTCGGTCTTGATATTATGGCAATTACAGACCATTACGGAAACGTTGTTGGAGGTCATGGAATTGCAGTAGGTACAAAGCTTTTTTCAACAGAGTTTCTAAAAGAAGCTTTTACAGGAAAAGTATCCTATGCCTATACACAAATTGGAAACAGTGAATTTGGACTTGTTTCTGCAGCCCCTATTTACGATGAAAAAGAGCTAATTGGTGCAGTTATCACAGGCTATTCCCTTTCCGATTCAGATGATGATTCTCTCATTTACATAGTTAATTCTAATTATGGTGTTGAATGTACTGTTTTCAATGGTAACATCCGTGCCGCTACAACCCTTGGAGAAAAACTCCGTGGAACTCAGCTGGACAACAAGGCTATTACACAGCAGGTTTTGTATGATGGAGTAAGATACACTGGTAACAATACAATCAATGGAATCCCTTACTACACAAGCTACAGTCCTCTTGTTAATTCAGACGGAAGTGTAACCGGTATGCTTTTCGTAGCAAAATCAATAGCTGATATTAAAGCCGTTCAAACAAAGACAATTCAGATTGTAATTCCTGTAGTAATCGCAATCGTTATATTCCTGTCCATCATCAGCTTCTCCTTCACAAACTGGATTATGTACCGAATCAGAAACGTAACTGTATTCCTTACCGATTTGGCAAGTGGCGATGCAGACCTTACAAAACGCTGTAAACTCTTTAAACGTGATGAAATTGGTGATTTGATTATTGAGTTCGACAAGTTTATGGATAAGCTCCAGGATATCGTTAGAAATCTTAAGGATTCTAAGGTTGAACTCAGTTCAAGCGGAAACAATCTTGCAATAGGTACAACAGAAACTGCAAGCTCCATCACTCAGATTATTGCAAACATCGAAAGCATTCACGAACAGATTAAGAGTCAGAATAATAGCGTTACAAATACAAACGATAACGTCACCCTTATTTCAAAGGATATTTCTAAACTTGACAGTATGATTGAAGACCAGTCTGCCAGCGTTACCCAGGCTTCTGCCGCTGTAGAAGAAATGATTGGAAACATCACTTCTGTAAATGTTTCTGTAGAAAAAATGTCAAAATCTTTTGAAAGCCTTGAATCTAATGCAGAAGCAGGAATCCTTAAACAGCAGGATGTTAACGAAAAAATCAAGCAGATTGAAAGTCAGTCACAGATGCTGCAGGAAGCAAACTCAGCTATTTCATCAATTGCAGCCCAAACTAACCTTCTGGCTATGAACGCCGCAATCGAAGCTGCCCATGCCGGTGACGCAGGAAAAGGCTTTGCCGTTGTTGCAGACGAAATCAGAAAGCTTTCAGAAACATCTTCTGCTCAGTCAAAGAAAATTGGAGAACAGCTTAACATCATCCGTTCTTCTATTTCTGATGTTGCAGCCTCTTCTTCAGAAGCCAGCGATTCTCTTGCAGTTGTTTCCACTAAGCTTAAGGAAACAGACGAGCTTATGCTTCAGATTCATGCCGCAATGGAAGAACAGAATGCCGGTTCTAAACAGATTACAGATGCCCTTCGCAGCATGAACGACAATACAGTTGAAGTTCGCAGTTCTTCTAAGGATATGGCTGTTCAGAGTGATGCTGTTGTAAACGATATGTCTGCCCTTAAAGAAACAACCGAAGATATGTCTGTCAGCATGGAAGAAATGGCAATCGGTGCCCAGAAAATTAACGAAACAGGCGCTTCCCTGAACGAGATTTCCCGCACCGTAGAACAAGCCATCGACAAAATCGGCGCCCAGGTCGACTTATTCAAGGTATAACAGCAGAAGTTTCCGTACACTTATTGTAGAGTTTGTTACAATAAGTGTAAGTTTTTCCCTATTGCAATACCAATCATATTCAGTTACATTAACACAATATGATTGGTATTATTGATTACAATGCCGGTAACATTACCAGCGTTGGACGTGCCCTTGACCATATCGGCATAGAGCACATTCTTTCTAAAAATCCTGACGATTTGAAAAACTGCAATAAAGTAATTTTTCCCGGTGTTGGCGATGCCGCTTATGCTATGGGAGAACTCAAAAAATCAGGCTTCGACAATTTCCTGAAAAAATGCAATGAAGAAGGCAAACTAATTCTTGGCATCTGCCTTGGTTCTCAGATTATTTTTGACTGGTCCGAAGAAGGCGATACAAATTGTCTTGGATTAGCAAAAGGTAAAATCAAACATTTTTATAAAATCTCTCCGGAAATGGAAAATGCCGGCTTAAAAGTTCCTCACATGGGCTGGAACAATATCACTCTGCAAAACGGTTCCTGCCCTATTCTTCAAGGCGTCCCAGAAAACTCAGATTTTTATTTTGTTCACTCCTATGTAATCTGCCCTGATGATGAAAAAATGATTAAGGCAACTGCAGATTATGGAATAAAAGTTCCTGCTGTAATTCAGAGCGGTAATGTTTTTGCATGCCAGTTCCACCCGGAAAAAAGCGGTGAACCTGGTCTTAAGATTTTGAAGAACTTCTGCGGGCTTTAAAAGAGGAAATATGTTAAAGAAAAGAATTATAGTTTGTTTGGATGTAAAGGATGGACGCACTACAAAGGGCGTTAAGTTCCAGAATAATATTGATGTTGGCGACCCGGTTGAAATGGCTGCCGAATATTACCGCCAGGGTGTAGACGAGCTTGTTTTTTACGACATTATTGCTTCTGCCCGCGGACGAGGCCCAATCCTTGATTTGATTGCAAAGGTTGCCAGCCAGGTATTCATTCCGTTCTGTGTTGGCGGCGGTATTGGAACCATTGACGATATAAGAAGCACAATTCTGGCGGGGGCCGAAAAGGTTTCCCTGAACAGTCAGGCAGTAAAAAATCCTTCACTGATTACGGAAGGAGCACGCATTTTTGGCAACCAGTGTATTGTACTTGGCATGGATGCCGCAAAGGATGATGAAATGCCTAGCGGTTACAGAGTTTACATCAACGGTGGCCGTATTAAAACGGATATCGATGCACTTGAATGGGCAAAAAAAGCAGTTTCTCTTGGAGCCGGCGAAATCGTACTTAATTCCATGGATGCAGACGGCACAAAAGACGGCTATGAAATAAATCTTACAAGAATGATTGCTGAAAACGTACCTGTTCCTGTAATTGCTTCAGGCGGCGGCGGAACCCCACAGCATCTTGCCACTGTCCTCACCGAAGGTAAAGCTGATGCTGCCCTAATCGCCACAATGGTCCACAGCGGCCAGTACACCGTAGGCTCAATCAAAGACGATTTACGCAAACAAGGTATCCCAGTACGCTAACAATACAGTCCTTGCCGAAAAAAAAATGTCATTATAAAAAAAAATGTCATTGTTGAAAATAAATTGTCATTATCGCACTTGATGCGACAATCTATATATAATTTTGGAGGTAATTTTATGAAAAAACTTAATCAAATGCTTTGTGCATTCTTTTTTGCAATTTCAGCCATATTTTTAGCTGGTTGTAATCAGAATGCAAATACAGATAATCAACGAATGGTAACTAAAACCGGTACCATCAATAATCCTACTCATGATCCAAAAAACGGTGTAACTGATGGAAATACTGTTGATGAAAAAACAGATGTAATTATTATTGATGGAAAAAGTGTACCATCTAATGACTGGACCTACATTACATATCCAATCAAAGAAGCCAGTTCAAAAGAAATTACAATTGAGTTTTCTGCTGACATGAAGGTTGAAAACACAGGTGATGCAGCCAGACTGATGTGGCAATTAAACACATCTGATTATCCTGTAGTTGCAGAACACACATTTGCTACAGGCACTTCTGAATGGGTAACATTGAGTGGAAGACTTACAAAACAACTTGATGGCGAAAATGTATTCTATCTTTCAACTCATGAAACAACCAAAACTAATCTTAAAATTTATGTTGCAAATGTAAATATCAAAGTCACCTATAAAATGACTGTTATTGCAGGAGCTGACACCTGGACAGACGATTCAGTTCCATCAATAAAAGAAGCTTACAAGGATATATTTGACTCATTCGGAATTGCCTGTGAATACAGTCCATGGGGACATTCAGAACTTGCTTCGGCCTCTGTAAGAGAAGGTCTTTCAAAGCATGCTGATTCAATCACTATGGGAAACGAGTTCAAACCTGATGGAATATTCAGCATAACCTGGGGACAATCAAAGCCTGCAATTTCTTCAACAAAGTTTACTGCAAGTAATGGTAAAACAATTGATGTACCAGTTCTTAATGGTTTTAATCAAATGGATAACATCTTAAAAGCCTGTAAGGATTCTGGTCTTATTATGAGAGGACACGTTCTTACCTGGCATTCTCAGACTCCAGAAGCTTTCTTTGCTGTTGACTATGATCCAAAAACCTCTGGTGATAAAATAACAAATCTTGTTGATAAAGAAACTATGACAGCCCGTCACGAATGGTACATAAAAACTGTACTTGAACACGTAGCAGAATGGGAAAAGAACAACAATAATGGTAAGCATATTGTATGGGCTTGGGACGTTGTAAATGAAGCAATGGCTGATGATGCAGGAAAATCATATACAGGAAGTTCTCAAAACTGGTTACGAGGTTCTACAGCTGGTACTAAAGACAAGGCTCCTTCTAACGGCGGTTCTAGATGGTATCAGATTTATGGAAGCGAAGAGTTCATTATAAATGCTTTCCGCTTTGCAAATGCTTATGCACCAGGCGATGTAAAACTCTGCTACAATGATTACAACGAATATATGGATTACGATGGCGGTTGGAAAACAAGTGCAATTCTTCATATTGCAGATGAAATCCGTAATGGAAGTGCAAAAACTGTAAACGGTCAGAGTGTAAAACCAAGAATCGATGCAATAGGAATGCAATCACATGTTGGTCCTAGCTGGCCAGGCGTAGGTAGCTATGAAAATGCACTCAAGCGTTATCTTAACGCTGGTTATGATGTTCATGTTACAGAGTTTGACATTTCTGCAAAATCTCAGAACGAAGCTGCAGCTAATTACAAACAATACTTTAATATGCTGAAAAAATACGGTAAAAAGTATTCCGGCAACAACAGAATTACAAACGTAACTGTATGGGGAATAAGCAGTCAGGATTCCTGGATAAAAACAGGAAATGGTCAAACTCAGTATCCATTACTATTTAACAGAGATGGAAGCAATTACTACACTAATTCAGCTTTTGATGCAGTAATAGAAGCAGCCACAAGTAATTAAATCTTTACCGTAAACACTAACGGCGGCTGCTTCCAGTTTTGAATAGCAAAACTGGGGTCACTTAACAAGGACTATATCTAGCACGCGATGTATCGGTTTCGAATACATCTACGGCAAAAAGGACAGGAGAAGTTTTTCCTTCGGTGAAAGACAAATCCTGTCCTTCTTTTTTTAACTCCTCTATGATTCCGGTGTAAATATACATTGCAATTCGTTCTGCGCTGGGATTCTGGTCAAAAACAGGCATATCGTTTAAGTTTGTGTGGTCAAGTTGTTTACAGACAGAACGCAGAGCACCCTTCAGCTTAGAAAAATCCATAAGCATTCCGCCTTCATTAAGCTGGTTGCCCCGAACATGAGCATAAACCTTATAATTGTGACCGTGCAGATTTTCACACTTACCGTTATAATCTCTTAAAAAATGAGCGGCTGCAAAATCCGCTTCTACCCTGACTTCGTACATACATCAATAATAATGTTCCCAAAGGTTATTTTCAACACTTATTGAAAAACAAATCCATAATCACTAAAATTATATTATGACAAAACTTTTATCACAGCTTCTGCCGGCATTCCAGAACAAAATAGTTGCGGCAGACATGTCTGCTATTAACGATTTATCTGAGTTTGAAAATATTTCAGTTTCAAATCTTGTTTTCGATTCACGCGAAGTTACAAAGGATTCACTCTACTTTGCACTCCCCGGCACTCATACCGACGGAACACTTTACATTCCACAGGCAATCTTAAACGGCGCAAATGCTGTAGTATTCCAGGGAGAATTATCACCGGAGATTCAAAAAGAAACAGCAAAAGCAATAATAAAACGGACAATGGACAACGCCCTTTCTGATGAAACAATTAAGTTCAGTCCAGCCCTTATTCAGGTTCCGGACGCACGCTTTTCCATGGCTCCAATTGCCGACCGTTTTTACGATTCTCCATCAGAGCGGCTCATTGTAATTGGAGTTACCGGAACAGAAGGAAAAAGCTCAACCGTATCGTTTATCTGGCAGCTTTTACGCGCCACAGGACACAAGGCAGGCTTTATTTCTACCGTTGAATATTCCTTTGGCGGCGAAGCTCTTCCTAACCCGCAGCACCAGACAACACCGGAAGCACCAATCATCCAGCATCACCTTAACGAAATGCTCGATAACGGCTGTGAATATGCAGTAGTAGAAGCTTCATCCCACGGACTTTCAACAAAGCTCAACCGCTGTGGCAACATTCTTTTTGACTGCGGCGTTTTTATGAACGTAACGCTTGAACACCTTGAGTTCCACAAAAACTTTGAAACCTACCGTGCAGACAAAGCAAACCTTTTCCGCGCACTCGACAAACACAATCATGTTAAGACAGTTGCCGGCGAAAAGCGGAAAATAAACTCTATTGGAATTGTAAATCTTGAAGATCCTTCTGCAGAATATTTTATAGCTGCAACAAAGCATAACGTTTACGGTTTTACAACAGAAGGCAAGGCTGGAAAAGCGGCGGCAGAAAATGGAGCCGGCGCAATTCCTCTTCCAAAGATTCCAGATAATCTGCGCTATATGACAGCAAGAAACATTGCTTCTGCAACCTACGGCCTTACCTTTGATGTTGAGGCTGATGGCGAAACTGCAATTTACGCAGATGATTATGATCCTGTTATGCCGCGTGCTAAAAGCCGTTTTTCTGTAAAGGCCGCTCTTCCGGGAGCTTTTAATGCTTACAATCTTATGGCAGCAATTACAGCGGTAAGCAGCGTTACAGGTCTCACGTTTGAAGAAGTTGCTTCATATACAACAAAGCTCACGCCAATCAAAGGGCGCATGACAGTTATTGATGAAGGCCAGCCTTTTGAAGTAATTGTTGATTATGCACACACCCCTTCAAGCTTTGAAACAATTTTCCCTCCTTTACGCAAACGCTGTTCAGGAAGGATTTTTGCAATATTTGGAAGCGGTGGCGAACGCGATTTAACAAAACGGCCACTCCAGGGTGAAATTGCCGCCAAGTTCTGCGATTATGTAATTCTTGCAGATGAAGACCCTCGTGGCGAAGATCCAGTTGAGCTTTTAAAAATGATTGCTGTTGGTGCTGAAAAACAGGGAATGAAGATGAACGAAAATCTCTTTATCATTCACGACAGACCAAAAGCAATCCGCGAAGCCTTCAGAATGGCTCAGAAAAATGATATTGTACTGCTTCTTGGAAAATCACACGAAAACAGCATAATCTACAAGGATTATGTAATGCCATACGATGAAATTACCGAAGCAAAAAAAGCATTACAGGAAATGAAATAACAGGAAAAAGGAAGGATAAAATGAATATAGCACTTATTTACGGCGGAAGATCCGGCGAACACGAAATCAGCTTAATTTCTGCTTCTTCAATTGCAAGAGGCTTTTCTGAAGAAGATAAAGTAACACTCATCGGTATTACAAAAGCCGGCAAGTGGTACCTGCAGCCGGAATCTGAATATAAAAGAATCCGCGAGGATGATAAAGCAACCTTTACAATTACCGCTGATGAATCAAAGGCTGTAAGCGTAATTCCTGGCGGAAAAAACAATGCATTTGTTGCAGGCGGAAAATCACTTGATATAGATGTTGTATTCCCTGCCCTTCACGGAACTTACGGCGAAGACGGTACAATCCAGGGACTTTTCGAAATGGCCGATATTGCTTACGTTGGCTGCACTCATCTTTCAAGCGCCATCACAATGGATAAAGAAAAAACAAAGATGATTTGGGAAAGCGTTGGACTTCCGGTTGTTCCTTATGTTTGCATAAAAAGATGTGTAGTTCTTGATTCTGTTGTTTATGATGCAGTTATTGAATCTACAGAAAAGGAGCTTGGAGGTTATCCATTATTTGTAAAGCCTTGTTGTGCAGGCAGCTCAAACGGAACTGCAAAAGCAAACAACAGAAAAGAACTTTCCTTTGCACTTATGGAAGCCTTTCAGTGGGAT
The DNA here is from genome assembly GCA_016290335.1 of Treponema sp. The sequence goes on from JAEETM010000031.1 coordinate 28,391, forward strand.
GACAAGGTTCTTGTTGAAAAATCCTTAAATGGTGCCCGCGAAATTGAATGTTCCGTTACAGGAAACTCCGTTACCTTCCCGGTAGACAGCGTTGTTGAAGAAGTAACTGCATATATCCCTGGTGAAATTGCTCCAAGCCATGATTTTTATGATTTTGATGCAAAATACAATGATCCAGACGGTGCCGAACTGATTATTCCAGCCCAGCTTTCTGAAAATGATCTGGAAAAAATAAGAAAAACTGCCTGCGCTGCCTATAAGGTTCTTGATGCAACCGGTCTTGCCCGCGTAGATTTCTTTATAGACAAAGATACAAAAGCTGTTTACCTGAACGAAATTAATACAATGCCCGGCTTTACTTCTATAAGTATGTTCCCAAAAATGTGCGAAGCTGCAGGCTTAAAGTTCAATGCACTTGTTCAGCTGCTTATCGATGAAGCTGTTGCCCGCTATAAGTCAAAGCAGGCACTTGTAACAAGCAGATAATTATATTTTTTTAGACTTATCTGGGGGATTATACTTGAAAAGAAAACTTAAACATTCAGCAGTTATTCTTTCAATCAGCTTTTTTATTTTCTGTTTTACATCCTGTTCTTTTGTACTTAATGCGGCTCTAATTCCTTTTGCACCAAAGTTCACACCGCAAATTGAAATGTCCGATGAAGGCGCAAAAATCTACTATTCATTATCTTTCGAAAAAAATGTTTCAAAAGATGATTCGCAGGACTGGTCCAGAGATTATGCTTATTATATCTGGCGTAGTACGGAAAATCCTTATAATAATTTTAAACTTATAAAAAGGGTTTACATTTCATCAGCCGTTGGTGTTTACGAAGGTTATTATACAACTGACGAAGGCAAAAAATATAAAAAGTATGATTTTACACTTCCTGAAGATGCTCCTGACATTCCTTATGAGGAAAAGCTGAACCTTAGCTACAGTTCGGACGGTTATATTGTAGATAAAAAGGCTCTTGATTGTACCTGCTACTATAGAGTCAGCAAAATTACACTTAGCTCCTCTCATTATGTTTCAGAAGAAAGTAATTCTGAAAGCCTGACCTATTCTCTCTCTGATAAAACAAGCGGTTGGTTAAGCTTGGGAGGTTCAAATTGAAAAGAAAACTTATAATTATCTTTTCTGCATTTTTTTTGTTACTTAAACCTCTTACAGCAGAGGCTTTTGATGCCTCAGCACTTACAAACAAGATTTCCCAAAATAAAAATCTTGCAGACACTTTTTTCTACACATTTTCGTCCTTTGTAAATGAACTTGCCTATCCAATTGGTAGAGATTCAAGCGACAGCTTTTTTAAGATTAGAACAAGTCTAGATGCTGTTTACTACACTGGCTTTGAAATAAATACCGATTTTGGAAGTCAGGAAGGAAGCTTAGTACAGGGATACTCAGACCTTCTTCTTGGCAGAAAAGGAAAAAATATAACCTTTGCTTTTGGAACTGCAGGAAGCCGTTATGGAGTTTTTCTTACAGACATTAATTTTAACATACCATCTGGCGATCCGGTTAGAGGTGTAACGGTTAACGATTTTACCGGTACACAGATAATGACCGATATATTCAGCGGCTTGATTGGAATTAAAAATATTGTATGGCTTGGCGGATATTTCTTTACTTCATCAAATTATTCGCCGGATGACACCGGAATTCTTTCTTTTAAGAAAAAGAACTCCTCTATAGATTATTGGGGAATAAAAGGAAATATTTCTACAGTTTTAAACTATGATGTGCTTTTAACAAAAAACTTTAAGGTCCAGAGTGTTAACTGGTCTTTTGATTTTTTAAGGACAACCCTTTTACTGCTCCGTAAACCTTTACATTACGACGACACCCTCAAAGCCGGTATGTATTGGTATAAAACTAAGGAAATTATTGAATTACTTTCTAAAGTTAGTCAAATCAATTGGAAGAGCTTTGACATTCCTATTAATTTTAGCCATACCTTCGATAATTTTTTTACTTCAATTGTATTGGACGGAGGCATCACATTCTCAGTAGAAGATATGTTTGCGGGATTAAATGTTACGGAAGCCTATGGAGGTATTTCCGCAAGCCATCTTTTCTCTATGAATGGACAATACAGATTAGGCATAGTTTTACAAGGCTCATACTATTCTAATGAAAACCTGGCCCTGTTCGGAAACACTAATTCTTCAAACGTTTTTGGAATAGAAGCTGGACTTACAATTTCACCGGGAATATCTGAGACACTCTTAATAACCGGCAGCTGGCGTTACAATTATATTGAAGATTTGAAAAACCTCATAGAATCAAAAGACAAGCATGTATATTCAATTTATGCAACTATAAACTATTAAAATCTCTTAATAAGTTTGACAAAAAAAGACCGTCCTTTTTATAAGCTTTTTCAGCTTTAGGGACGGTCTTATTCTATTTCTATGCTAAAAAACTAGCAGTTCAATACTCTTAAAATAGAACCTTTAATAATCATCATGATTAAGTCACAAACCCAAACAAACCAACCGCAGAAGATTCTGATAATACCTGCAACAGGTTTTCCTTCCTTGAATCTTGTGATTATACCAAACAACCATGCTGTGAAAGGAATGATAGCGAAAATAATGCTAACCAATCTTCCAAAACCAAAATAATCTTTTCCTTTTTTTGCCATACCAAGCACTCCTTTAAAAAAATTGTATATTTTAATTATATACCACTTTTCCAGAAAATAAAGAAAAATCTTTTTTTTGTTATACTTCAGTGTGCAGTTTTACATAAGCAAAACACGCTAATTCCGCTAATTGACACCTCAATAACTCTATGTTAAAATCTTATAATTATCTTAAATAAAAATTACAAGGATTAGTATATGAAAAAAGGTGTAATGTACACAGCAGGTTCTATCATCATCCTGATTATCTGTCTTATAGCATTTGTTTTGCCAAGTTCTTTAGGCAGAGCAACCAACAACAAACCATTGGAGTTCGGCAGCTACAATGGCCGTAAAATCACTTACGAGCAGGGCTCAGATTTTGCTAATTTCATTTCTCAGTATGCAGAAATGTACCGCCAGCAGGGAATCCAGATTGATTCTTCTATACAGTACTATCTCTTCCAGTATGCCTTCAACTCAACTGTAACAAAGTATGCTTACGAAGATGCTGTTAAAAAGAGCGGATGGAAAGTTCCAAAAGAAGCTGTTAACAGACAGCTCCGTCCTTACTTCTATGACGACAACGGCAAGTTCTCTTCTAAGCTTTATAAGCAGGCTGATCCTTCATCTGTAGAAAATCTTAGAAAAAACATTGAGAACAGTCTCTATACATCTCGTTTCCATGATGATATGTTCGGTTCATCATCAGATTTCTTAGGAATCGATAACCTCTACGGTGTAAAAATTGCAGAAGCAGAGCTTAACTTTTTCCAGAATTATGGTACAGAAAAACGTGGCTTTAATATGGTTGCTTACAAAAAAGCTGATTTCCCGGAAGAAGAAGTTCTTAAATATGCTGCAAATAATAAAGCTAAGTTTATCAATTATGATTTGAGCGTTATTACTGTTGAAGATAAATCAACAGCAGACAAGGTTGCAAAACGCATCAGCAAAGAAGAAATCACTTTTGAAGATGCAGTTACTGAATATTCAGAAAACAACTACAGCAACACAGAAGGCAAGCTTACAAGCTCTTATCAATATCAGGTTGAAAACATTCTTAACGACAAAGCTGACCTTGCAAAGCTTTCTGACCTTGCTTCAGGTTCTGTAAGTCCAGTAATTCAGACTACAACAGGTTATTCAATCTTCAAGGCAAATGCAGCTCCAGTTCAGCCAGACTTTGAAAACGAAGAAATGAAAACAAGAGTTTCAAATTATATGACTTCTTATGAAAGCGGTATAATTGAAGATTACTTTATTGCACAGGCTAACATGTTCAAGTCAGAAGCTGCTGCTTCTTCTTTTGATGAAGCCTGCGAAAAGCTTGGTGTAGAAAAGAAAGAAGTTGCTCCATTCCCATTAAACTATGGTAACACAAGCGTTACAGGTACTGTAGACACATCAATCGATGGTCTTCGCGGTGCTGATACAAACGAAAACTTCCTTACAATAGCATTCAAGCTTAAGCTTAATGAATATTCAGATCCACTCGTAATGAGCGACTATGTAATTGTAATTCAGTATACTTCATCTGAAAGCAAAGAAATCTCTGATGATGACAAACCTACTGTTATCAATGCAATCGTTAATTACGACAATAATGCAGCACAGGATGCATTAACAAGCAGCCCTAATTTGGAAAATAATTTCATTTCAACTTATTACAGTAATTTGTTATAGTATTGGAAAACATTATTAACCAAAAGCCCTGCCTCGTTAATACTGCGCAGGGCTTTTCTGTTTCTTATCAAAATAAGTTTCTCTATTCTAAATACGCTCCAGATAAAGCAATATTACAAACAGTTTCAACTCTGAACATTCTTCCGGGAACAATCATTCTCTGCCTCTCCCCTGTTCTTCCCTACGGCCTTTTAGAGCTTGAACAAAGGCTTCCGGAAAACTGCATTATGCTTGGAGTTGAGATTGATTCAAACCTGAGTGATTTTATAAACGATTCTCAAACTCAAACCACACAAAACTGGCAGCAGTTGAATAAAACCGGAAAGTTCACATTCCTTTCAAAAGAAGAAATCTATAATCTTCCTGTGATTTTGAATAAGAAAAAGTATGTAACAGAAAATGGATTTTCTCTTCCGCCAGCCGGAACATTCAGACGAGTTTTATGCTTAAACTTTTCGGCTGGAGTTCAATTCAATGTCCAATTTTATTCACAGCTTGGACAGGCATGTACAAATGCAATCATGACCTTCTGGTCAAACAGAGTTACGCTTACAAAGTTCGGACACAATTATTCAAAAAACTTTTTCAAAAACCTTGGGCTGTTACCACAGACAACTCCGATTGAAAACTATTTTAATTCAGTTTGTAAAAGCATAATTGTTTTTGGCGCAGGCCAAAGCATAGACAAAGGTATTGCTCAATTAAAAGGTAATGAAAAAGATTACTTTATTCTTTGTGCAGACACTGCCCTTCAGCCGCTACTGCAAAACGGAATCACACCGGATGGAGTTTTTATAGAAGAAGCCCAGCAGGTAATAACAAAAGCATTTATAGGAACTCTCAAGGCTGGAACTCATATTTTTGCAGGTCTTTCTTCAATCCCTACTCTGGCGCATACATTTGCACTTAAAGACATTTCTTTTTTTACAACACTTTATGCCGATGCAAACTTTATTCATAATCTGCAGGATTCAAATCTGTTACCGCCGACTAACAACCCTTTTGGTTCGGTAGGACTAACAGCAGTTTATTATGCCCTAAAGTTCAGAAAAAATGATGAAGTACCTGTATTTATTTACGGTCTTGATTTTTCTTTTACAGCAGGAATAACACACGGTAAAGGTACACCGGCACATACAAACAGGCTTCTTTCTGCAAACAGACTTAATCCTGTGCAGAATTACGGCTCAGCTTTTTCTTCCGCAACAAAAAAAACAGAAGATAAAAACGGTTCTAAAACATTTACCACACATATACTAAGCAGTTACGCCATTACGTTTAATTCACTTTTCCAGGATGAAAAAAATCTTTTTGATTCCGCTGATAATGGACTACCCTTGATGATTCCACAAAAAAAGCCTGTATACGCAGATAGACTGGTCAAGCCCGACTATGACATAATTCAAAACCTGTCATTCTCGTGCCCGACACGAGAATCTCAAAAAAATAAAACAGAACTCCTGCAATTCTTCAAAGACGAAACAGCCGCACTTACAGAATTACGCAGCATACTTACTGGAGAAACAAAGCTCCCGGAAACAGAACGTAACCACAGAATAATTGAATTACTTAATGACAGGGAATACCTTTACCTGCACTTCCCGGATGGATGGAAAGCTTCTACAGATATATCTTTCTTAAAACGAGTGCGCGCAGAGATAGAGGTTTTTATTAAGATTTTCGGGTCCAGTCCGAAAACGACAAGTCAATAAGTTACTCTTCTTTTTCTTTAAGAACTGCAAGGAAGGCGCTCTGAGGCAACTCTACATCACCAATCATCTTCATGCGCTTTTTACCTTCCTTCTGTTTTTCAAGAAGCTTACGTTTACGGGTAATATCACCGCCGTAACATTTTGCAAGAACGTCCTTTCGAACAGGGTTTACAGTTTCGCGTGCAATAATCTGGCCGCCAATTGCACCTTGAATTGCAATTTTAAACTGCTGTCGTGAGATTTCATCCTTCAGGCGTTCACAAACCTTTCTGGCTCTTGCAACTGCATTATCCTTAAAGCACAAAAGAGAAAGGGCATCAACCTGTTTTCCGTTCAAAAGAATATCAACCTTTACAAGATCACTTGGCCGGTAACCGATAACTTCATAATCAAAAGAAGCATAACCGCGGCTGTAGCTCTTAAGCCTGTCATAAAAATCAAACAGAACTTCGGCTAAAGGCATTTCATAAGAAAGTTCAACACGCTTTGTATCAAGATAAGTCATATTTGTCTGAGCACCGCGCTTTTCGGTACAAAGTGCCATAATCGAGCCCAGATACTCTGAAGGAGTAATAATTGAAGCTTTAATATACGGCTCTTCAGAATCCTTTATTCGTCCCTGCGGATATTCAGAAGGATTATCTATATACATATCTTCACCATTCGAAAGATGAAGCAGATAACGTACAGAAGGAGCAGTAAAAATAACAGCCTGGTCAAAATCACGTTCAAGTCGTTCCTGAACAATTTCCAGATGAAGAAGTCCAAGGAAGCCGCAGCGGAAACCGTTACCCAAAGCAAGAGAACTGTCTTTTTCGTAAACAAGGCTTGCATCGTTGAGCTTAAGCTTTTCCATGCTGTCTTTAAGCTCTTCGTAATCGTTTGAATCCATTGGGTAAATAGAAGAATAAACAACAGGCTTAACTTCCTTAAAACCAGGCAACGGAGAATCTACACCGTCTGCAGCAGTTGTAATTGTATCACCAACTTTTACATCGCTTACAGTTTTAAGACCGGAAATAATGTACCCTACATCACCAGCTTCGAGCACACCTGTTTCTTCATAATTTATTTTGAATACACCGCACTGTTCAACCTTATACTCAGTACCGGTACTCATCATTTTGATAATATCACCGGTTTTTAAGCGGCCTTCCATAACACGCACGTGAACAACAACACCACGGTAAACATCATAGTGGCAGTCAAAAATAAGAGCGGCAAGCTTTCCTTCTGGGTTGCCTGTTGGTGCCGGAAACTTAGTAACAATTGCTTCCAGAAGCTCATCAATACCTTCGCCTGTTTTTGCAGAAACACACATTGCTTCGCTGGAATCAAGACCAAGTTCATTATCAATTTGTCTTTTACAGCTTTCAATATCGGCAGAAGCAAGGTCTATTTTGTTGATTACAGGCACCATTGTCAAATCGTGTTCAAGTGCCATATACATATTACTTACAGTCTGGCTTTCTACACCCTGTGTTGCATCTACAAGAAGAAGTGCCCCTTCGCACGAAGCAATTGCACGGGAAACTTCATAGCTGAAGTCTACGTGTCCCGGAGTATCTACAAAGTTCAGCTCGTAGTCGTGACCGTCCTTTGCATGATAGGGAATTGTTACCGCCTGGCTTTTAATTGTAATACCACGCTCACGTTCAATATCCATATTATCAAGAATCTGATTAACCATTTTACGGTCATCAATAATCTTTGCCTTTTGAATAAGGCGGTCAGATAAGGTTGATTTTCCATGGTCAATGTGTGCGACAATACAGAAATTACGCTTGTATTTCATTTCGGTCATGTTTTACTCCAGCTTACTGCAAATGTAGTCTTAAAAATAATACGGACTGTCAAAAGTGGCTCCCATTGTAAGCATTACATCAATAAAGCCCCTTTTATGCCGCTGAACCTGTAAGAGTGCAAGGAAATATTCGTTTTCGTAATCAAACTTATATTCCTGAATTGTAACAGGGTCGTTTTCAGACAACCCCATTTCGTCTGCACTCGTACCGCTATATATTTTTACTATTGTATAGGATTTTCTGTTTATTGTCGATGAATGAGAAAGCTTCATGCCAAAAATCGGGATAAATGATTCTTCCGGTAAATCACTATAGAAAAACTTCTGGACAGGATTTTCAGGACGTTTTTCAAGGTAAATAGGAATTGTATGAAGTTCACCTTCATTATCTTTGTAGGTACATTCAACAATTGTGTCCGGCTGGTTACCCATAAGAAGATACTGGAAATCATCAACAGAAGTAATTTCTTTTTTATCTGCATTGATAATTACATCATCTTCTTTTAAGCCCGAAAAAGCACCGCTTCCACCAGGCATTACGTACTGAACTTCAAGTCCGATTTTTTTATTCTTTTCTTTTTTTGTATGACCAAATGCCCCTATCCAGCAATGCTGAACTTCTCCACCTTCGTATAAAGCAGGAAGAAGCTGGCGCAAATATTCAATTGGAATTGCAAAGTTCAGACCCTGGAACTGAAGCATTCCTGCAAAAACAATTGCCTGTACTTTACGATTTTCATCAATCAAAGGACCGCCGGAGTTACCTGAGTTTACGGCCGCATCAAGCTGGAACACATTACCGATTGTATTAAGTTTTCTGTCTGTAGAAGAAATAATACCGGAAGTTAAAGTACCCTCCAGACCGATTGGCGTACCGATTGCAGAAACCTTATCGCCCACCGCCAAATCGGAACTTGAACCAAGCTCAAACACAAACTGAGGTGCAGATTCTATTTTTAATAAAGCTATATCTACAGCAGAATCATAACCGACAATTTTTGCAGGAATCTTAGTTTCCATATCGGAAGGAAGCTTAACGTAGCAGCGGCCAAAGCCTTCATATTTTGGGTCAACCAAATCCTGAATAACGTGATGGTTTGTAATTAAATATCCGCGCTTGTCTATAAAGAAACCTGAACCTATTACAACATCTGCATAACCGCTGCCGTCTTTTATTTTAAGTCCTTTATCTACCCAAACCGTAACAGTTGCATTTATACAGTCGTTGATTGTCTGAGGAAGAAGTGATTCGTCAACAGTAAAGCCCGGAACATCATAAGTAGAATCAGCACCATCCAGAGCAGCTTTTATTTCTTCATCGTTAACTGCAAAACCTACGGAAGCAATAGACTTTTCGAAACGGGCTGCATCGTAATAACGCTTTTCCTGAATTGCAAGAGCCAGCTGAGTTTCAACTGCTTCCCTGCACTTTTTAATAACTTCTTCATCGCCAAGTATACAGGCACGCCACAAGGCTTTTACAGGCAGAGTTTCCAGAAGCGTTGTTATGTTTTTAATTTCGTTTTTAACGACATCTTCATCAGTATAATCAAGAGGCTTTTCTACGTTTTCGGGAAGCTTTACAGATTTACAGCTGAAAAAAAGACTTGCCACAGAAAAAACAATGATATAAAAAATCAGATTTTTTCTGAGAATGTTTTTTATTTTATTTTTACACATTTATTTATCCTGATTTATTCAGATAATGATTCTGGCACAAGTCTGCAATAAACAGAAGAATCTATTCTTATTACAAAAAGCCTTACATTATCTTTATATTCTATAAGTTTTACAGCTCCATTCAGATAGCCTTTCCAATTATCTTTTTCAATAATTTCTTCGCATTCTGAATCGCCTTTCTGTTCAAGCCAGTACAATGATTTTTTCTCTCCAGTAATTACAGGATACTGATTTCCCATATAGCTGATTAAGGAAGGAGTTCCATTTTCCGAAACAAGCGAAACAATTTCGTTTCCTTTTTTATCATAGAAAATTGCTTCTTCACGCAGGATGCCGGAATTACTTTCGTCTGAATGACGGATATACGCACAATCCCAGTGACCGTCATCATCATTATCCCAGAAAGTTTTTTTACCATTGTATGCGGTGTACTCTTCTTTAAACTCGTTGATTGTGTTACCGTTACGGTCAATCTCTACAGACAACAGGAACATATCGGCAGAAAAAACATTATCGCCAAATACGTTATTTACAAGCTGTTTGGATTCATCGGAAATAAACTTTTTGCTGAAAGAAAAATCATAGCTTTCTATAGTTTCAAAATAATCATCACCATCTGTATCTACATAGCGCACAAAAGGATAACCGGCTTCCATTGAAGCATAAGCGTATCTTTTTGAAGCTTCATAAAAGGCTGCATAAACAGGCATTCCGTCGTAAACAGAATATCTTACCTCTGAGTTTCTTCGCTCGTTAGTTTTGACTACCACAGAAGAAGCCTTTTTTGCAAGCATATATTCTTCCGGTACTGTAACTTCCCTGTTTATATAAGGAATAAAGAAGTTTACGTTAAACTGTGTAAAAAGTTTTTCGGCAGTCATGTCAAAAGGCTCGTAAGAAAAATCGTTGTCTAAGAAATTGAAAAGCATTTTCTGCTCATTCATTTCTATCTGTTTAACAGCCGGGTATGAATTGTATTCAAGTGTCATATCGGCATTATGGAACTCAAGGCGAACCGGTACACCAAAATCACATTCGGCCTGTAAATCGAGCACATCATCATTATCTGCATCATAAGAAACTTTAACCGGGCGGCCGCGTTCATACTGAATTGTAAGCTCGATTCGCAGATCAAGCTCTTCGTCTACGAAAAGTGTGCCGGTAAAGGAATTAAGCCTGTCGTGAAGATTTGCCTGTAAGCCCTCATTTTGTATTAAGGCTGCAAAAGCCTTTAACAGATCAAGATTGTAATTATCTGCAGATGATTCAAAGAAAAGATTATATGCTTTTTCTTCAGAAAGAATACCGGTTTTAAGTCCTGCGTATGCATACAAAGGAGAATTGCTGTTTTTTTCTCCAACTGCTTTTAACAGTCGTGTCTGCTGCTGGCCGTCGGCAAACAAAAGTGCCATTACTTCTGTATCAATGTCATTATTATCATAATCTGGAATGCGGTTTATATAGTCCGTAGAGATAGATTTTACAATTTCCGGTATTTCATAATTGCTTGTTGAATCCATTTCGGCGCGGTTCATAAAAAGCATTTCAAAAATAAAGAAAAGCTTTGGAAAACGTGTATCGGCAGGATAAACCTTTCGCACGGAATTAAGCTTTGCGCGTGCCTGACTGATTGAATCTGCGGTGCCCATTCTATAATAATTTTTGATTCGTATAAACTCGGCATCGGCAGAATAAATAAAAGGCTTCTGATCAAGAACTGCAAGAGATTCATCATAAAGTCCTAAATCAGAAAGAATATCGCCATAAAGGATTCGCGCACCGTTACGGTTGTAGTTAGTCCATTTATCTTTTTCAATTGCCTGTTTTATAACAGCATATACATCTGCCCGCTTTTCGCCTTTTTTTGTCATTGCAAGGGCTTTAATATAATACAAGTCTGAAATAGTATTGTCGTAGTGAAGACCAAGCTCTGCCTGTGAAAAAGCACTGTTCCAGTTTTCGGCAAAAAGATATTTTTCGGCAGAGTTCAAATACCGCTCTGCAATCCGGGTGTTTGAAGCTGAAACTTCCGGGGAAACCGTTTGCACAGCTTCCACACTTGATTGAGCTGCAACAGTTACCACAGTTTCTGCAAACAAAAAATTACAGGAAATACAAAAAAAGGCAAAGAAACAAATAAGCTTAATTTTTTTCATAGACAATCCAATCTTTAAATCCTGATATTTTTCCAAAAATACACGTTGGCACAAACTCGTTCTGCTTTAATTCAAGCAAAATCGGAATCATTGGGCGTAACTCGGCTGGAACGTGCCAGTCCGAATAAATGTCGCTGAGCTTCCGCATTGAGCCGTCTGAGCTTTGTATGCAGTCACCAGGCTGTGCATTTTGTATACATACCGGCAGCGAAAAACAGTGCTCCATTACAAGGCCGTTGATTCGCAGCTGATAAAGTGTATTTTCTTTTCTGAAGACTTCGACTTTACCAAAGGGAAAATCATATTCTCCAGTTTCTTCTATTATACCAAAAAAAACTAAGTCCGTATTGCTTTTTTTTGCTTTTTCAAACAAAACTATGTCTTTTTTTAGTAAGATTTCTACATCTGAGAAGCGTTTTTTAAGGATTTTTCCACTGGAACCGTTTTCGGCAGCACTTTCAAAGCAGGCATGAACTTCGCGCAAAAATGCATACGTA
>JAEETM010000221.1 GCA_016290335.1 Treponema sp.
ACAGATACAAGAGCCGCATTTTTCTTTGAAGCGGTCCATCATTAAATCATTTACTTTATTTGAAAGCTGCCGACCTTCTGTATCACAGGCTGCTTTCTGGCCATACATTAATCCTAAAACCATCAAAGCTCCGGTCACAGCTCCACAAACCTGGCCTTTACGCATACCGCTTCCAAAACAGCTTCCAAGTTTAAAAGCCTCTTCTTCTGTAATTCCGCATTCGTCCGCAAAAGCCGCAAGAACTGCCTGAGAGCAATGCAATTTCTGTGAAAAATAATTCACTGCTTTTTCTTTGTGATTCATCTTTTTTCTCCTTTGGGCGTGCGACGTTCGCTATCGCTCACGCAATTTATAAAAACAACGTCTGAAAAACGTTAAAAAAATATCCGACAAGAATAATGCCTGCCACACAAATTGAAACAAAAACCACCAGCAGTTTCGTTTTAATCACTTTCTTCAACATAATCAGTGATGGTAAACTCAAAGTCGTAACCGCCATCATAAAGCTCAGGACAACTCCCAAGAGTGCGCCTTTTGCAAGCAGACTTTCCGAAATTGAAATACAACCAAAAATATCTGAATACATTGGAATACCCGCAAACACCGCAAGAATTACACCAAAAGGATTTTTCTTCCCCAGCGTACTGATAATCCAATTTTCAGGAATCCAGTTATGAATTACAGCTCCCACTGCCACACTCAAAACAATATATGGAAAAACTTTTTTGAGCGTATCAGTAACAGACTGCAGCGCAGAAATGAGCCTCTGTTTCTGCGTTGTTTTTGCTTTTGAACATGAACAACAACATTTTACTGGGGTAAATAACACAACAACCTGGTCTTCCATGTGAAGATGCTCTATTATTGTTCCGCCTGCAACAGCAATAATAAGTCCCAGAACAACATAGGCAATCGCAATTTTCCATCCAAAAATGCTGGTCAGCAAAATGAGGGATGCAAAATCAACCATGGGAGAAGAAATCAAAAAGCTGAATGTTACTCCAAGCGGGAGACCTGCCGTTGTAAACCCCATAAAAAGAGGAATTGAAGAGCATGAGCAAAATGATGTTACAGTTCCTAAAAGTGCCGCAACCAGGCGAGCTGGGAAACCTTTACAGCGCGACAGAATTTTTTTGCTTCTTTCCGGCGGAAAATACGACTGAACGTAGGAAATCAAAAAAATCAGCACAAAAAGAAGAATAATGATTTTAATCACATCATAAAGGAAAAAGTGGACGCTTCCGCCAATGCGACTTTCTATATCAAGCCCAAACGCAGAAAGCATTTCGCCGATGAGCATTTGCAGCCACTGCATTCCCAGAATCTGGTTTTGAATAAAACTTCCCATAATCACTAGCCCTTGCAGCAGCACTTTCCAGTTGATTTTTCCCCAGCAGGAGTTTTGCAGGTAAACTCAGATACAGCGCTGTTAAACTCTGAAAACTTTTCGCCGTTTATTGAATAATAAGTCCACTTACCTTCTTTTCGTGAATTAACAAGATTGCATTCCGTTAAAATCTTCATGTGATGAGAAAGAGTGGGCTGAGTAATATTAAAAGCGTCAAGAATTTTACATGCACACAATTCTCCGCCTGTCAGCATTTTAATAATCTGAAGGCGGTTTTCATCTCCTAAAGCCTTACAGATAAGAGCAATTTCTGATTCATTCATAAGCAACCTCATATTGATATTTATCTATATGTTATATCATAAACGATACATAGATAATTGTCAATATGAAAAACTGCTTTGCCATTCCAACTGACATACTCCCCTTTTTGCGCTATAATCAACATATGTTTAGACCAATGAGAAGATTCAAGCAGCAGATTGCGGAAAGCAAATGCAAAGAGATTTTGAAAAATGAAAAACGCGGAGTTCTTTCCCTCCTGGGTGATGACGGATATCCTTACGGGCTTCCCCTTTCTCATCTTTACAGCGAAGAAGACAATAAGATTTATTTTCACTGCGCAAAAGAAGGCCACAAAATTGATGCCATAAAAAACTACGATAAGGCAAGCTTCTGCGTTTATGACCAGGGTTACCGTAAGGAAGGCGAATGGGCGCTGAACATCAACAGTGTAATCGTCTTTGGAAAA
>JAEETM010000101.1 GCA_016290335.1 Treponema sp.
ACACGAAGATATTACCGACATCTTAAAAATTGCTGGCGAAGTTCCAGATGATTACGAAAAAGAAGCCGTTTGCAGCGTTTTTGATAATGAAGTTAAAGAGTTTGATTTGCTTTCTGTTTATGCAGAATACTTAAAAAATAAAATTGCCGCTGCTCTTACAGGGCTTGGCAAAGGTGACACTCCTCTGAAGGGACTTCACATTGTTGTAGACAGCGGAAACGGTGCTTCAGGATTTTTTGTAGATAAGATTTTACAGCCGCTTGGTGCAGATACAACAGGCAGTCAGTTTCTTGAGCCAGATGGAATGTTCCCAAATCATATTCCTAACCCGGAAAACAAGCAGGCCATGGAAGCAATCCGCGAGGCAGTTCTTAAAAACAAGGCTGATTTAGGTTTGATTTTTGATACCGACGTTGACCGAATGAGCGCAGTTCTCAGTGATGGAAGTGAAGTTAACCGCGACTCTATCATCGCTATGATTTCTGCAATCCTCGCACCTGAATATCCTGGCAGCACAATCATTACCGACAGCGTAACCAGCGACCGACTCACTTACTTTTTGCAGGATGTTCTTGGTCTTAAACACTTGTGCTATATGCGTGGTTATAAGAACGTTATCAACAAACAGAAGGAGCTTAATGCTGCTGGAATAGTTGCCCCACTTGCAATGGAAACTTCCGGTCATGGAGCACTTAAAGATAACTACTTCCTGGATGATGGTGCTTTCCTTGCCGTTAAGCTTGTGATTGCTCTTGCAGGTGCTGCTAAAGCCGGCAAAAAGCTGGACAGCCTTATAGAAAAGCTTCCACCATTGGTAGAAGAAGGCGAATACCGCTTTAAGATTTCCGGCGATGATTTTAAAGAATACGGCAATAAGGTTCTGGAAGAGTTCAAAAAACGTGCGGCTGCTGCTGGTTACGAAATGCCGGCTTCTTACGAAGGAATCCGTTTGAGCTTTAAGGGCCAGGATGTTCAGGGCTGGATTTTACTCCGCATGAGCTTGCACGACCCAGTTATGCCAATGAATATTGAAGGTGGTAGAAAAGGTGACCTTGCCAAGCTTGTTGAAATTGCCCGCAAACTCACTGATGGCTTTGACCGCCTTGACCGCAGCTCCTTAGCTTAAAGTAAGATACTTTTGCACATCCGCTCAACAGTTTCAGTTATCTTCTCTTTTTTAAGCGCAGAATAATTTATTACAAGCGTACATTCTCTGCTTGAATACGCTCCGTAATAATAATCGCTGAGCAACGAAACGTTTATTCCGTTCTGCTTCATTGCGGCCTTTATGTCCTGCGGCGATTTTTCGGTTTTAATTGTAAGCAGAAAATGCAGGCCCGATTCCTGCTCAGTGATTTTACAAAAGGGCATTGCGGGGCTTTTCTGGAACTCATTAATAAAATTATTTCGCAAGGTTCTGTAATAGTTTTTCATTTTATTAATATGCTTTTCATACAAGCCTTCAGAAATAAAACGCGCAAGTGTAAGCTGCTCAAAAACCGAAACCTGGCAGGAATAGGCAGCAAGCTTTTTTTCAAAATCCTTTACAAGCTCGGGTGGCAGAACAAGGTAGCTTATACGGAAGGATGGGGCGAGCGTTTTGGTAAAAGTGTTCATGTAAAAAACCTTACTTTGAGAATCCGCACTTTGAAGCGTTGGTAAGGGCTTTCCATTAAAACGGAACTCACTGTCATAATCATCTTCAATTATGTAACGTTCATTTTTCTCGTTAGCCCATGCTAACAATTCCATGCGCCGTCTTATTGGAACAACTGTCCCTGTAGGAAAATGATGGTTGGGCGAAAGATGAATTATTTGTACGTTATCTTTCAGTAGTTTTTCAGGATTAATTCCCTGCGAATCAATTTCAATTGGAATACATTCAGCACCGTTCAAATCAAAAATTGCTTTTGCCTTTTTGTACCCTGGATTTTCCACACCGTAAACAGCACTTCTACCAAAGTATTGCACAAGCATAGAATAAACGGCTTCTGTTCCTGCGCCAATAATTATCTGCTCAGGTAAAACCTGCATGTTCCTGAATGCAAAAAGATATTTAGAAATTGCAGACCTCAACTCATAAGTTCCACTTATATCGCCACGTTGCAAAAGTTTTTCATCCTGGGAGTTTAAAACCTGCCGCAAAGTATGGCTCCATAAATTAAAGGGAAACTTCTGTGCATTCGTAGAATTGCTGGTAAAGTCGGTGAACCAGGAAAATTGCTGCTCGGAGTCTTGCGTTTGGGAAGCAGCAAGAGCATTTTTTAAGTTATTTTGAGATGGAGAATCTTTTGTCTGCCCAGAAGTAAAAAGTGAAAATCTCGGGAATAAAGTGTTTTGCTCATTGAAATTAAACTCCGAAAAATCCGTAACGAAAAAACCTTTTTTTTCTATTGAATAAATGTAGCCTTCCGAAATCAATCTTGCATACGCATTTTGTACCGTAATTATGCTCACCCCCAGATGAGAAGCCAGTGCCCGTTTAGAAGGCAGCTTTGAATCAGCCTTTAGCGCAGCTGTTGTGATTTGAGACTTTATTGTGCGGTAAAGCTGTTCGCATAAACCAATATCAGAATGTTCCGAAAAATCTACAGTAATCATATCTGGTATTATAGAAAAATATTAGAAGTGAGTATAGTTATAATACCAGTTTTGTAGTAATTTTATGAAAACAAAAAACGAGAGGCTTACCATGAACGGAAAAAAGTTTTTAACAGGCATTTTAGTTTTATTATCATTATCACTTTTATTTACCGGCTGTTCAAAAAAATCAACGGCAGAAGAATTAAGCGTTTATTCAATCATTCACGAAGAAGAAACTCTGGCACTTACCGATTTATTTACACAGAAAACCGGCATTCCTGTAAAGTTCCTGCGAGCTTCAACCGGCGAGCTTGTAAACCGTGTAATTGCCGAAAAAGACAATCCTAATGCAGATATTCTTTTGGGAGGCGCATCCTCTTACCATATTCAGGCAGCAAAGGAAGGTGCTCTGGAAGCTTATAAATCTCCGCTTGCAAAAAATCTTCCTGACTATGCAGTTGCCGACGATAATACCTGGACGGGCTTTTGTGTTCTTACACTTGGAATCGGCTTGAACGAGGACCGCTATAAAGAAAAGTTTCCGAATATTCCTGTTCCAAAAACCTGGGAAGATTTGCTCAATCCGGCTTACAAGGGAGAAATTGTCCTTACAAATCCGGTTGCTTCTTCAACATCATATCTGTTCGTTCAGGGCCAGCTACAGCGCCTTGGCTGGGATAAAGGTTGGGATTATCTCTTGCAGCTTGCACCACTCGTTGGGCAGTTTCCAAACAGCGGTAGTGCTCCAGCTAAACTTATTGGAACCGGCGAATATGCACTTGGGGTTTCCTACATCCACGCAGTTACAAAATATAAGGCAGAAGGATTTAAAGTTGCAGTGATTGCTCCACCGCAGACAGTTGGAGATGTTGATTGTATTTCAATCATGAAGAATACAAAAAATCTTAAGGCTGCTCAGAAGTTCGTAGATTTTATGCTTTCAAAAGAAGCGCAGGAGCTTATGAGTTCCATTGATTTTACAATTCCGGTAAACCCTGAAGCAAAGGGTGTTGAAGGTTCTGTTCCAGTCCAGTCACTCGATTTAATAAATTACGATGTGCAAAAGGCTTCGGAGCAAAAGGATGAAGTTCTTAAAAAATGGACGGCAGAAGTAAAATAGAAAATATCAGAATAGAAAAAAGTCGGTCTCTAACTTTTGTGTGGATTGCCGTATGCCTTTTTCTTACATTGTGCATTACGGTTCCACTCATTTTTGTTTTTATAACTCCACGTGCATCAGATTTTAAAACAGTCCTTTCATCATCAGTCTGGAAACAGTCAGCACTTAATACTCTGCTCGAAGCAATCTGTTCAACCTTCACTTCTGTGCTGATTGGATTTATCTATGCGTATGCTGTTGTAAAAGGGGACATTCCCGGCAAAAAGTTTTTCGCGATGATTCCCTTTCTTCATCTTCTTACGCCACCTTTTGTCGGCGGACTTGCCTTTATTTTACTTTTGGGACGCCAGGGCTTTATCACAAAAACACTCCTTGGTCTTGATATTTCACTTTATGGTTTCCCCGGCCTTTTGATTGCGCAGACACTTTGCTTTTTCCCAATGGCCTATATGATTTGTGCGCAGACTCTTGAAAACATCAGCCCGACACTTGAGCAGGCTGCAAAATCTCTGGGAGTAAGCAGACGAAAAGTTTTTTTAAAGATAACTCTGCCGCTTGCTGCACCTGGAATCATTTCTTCTGTTTTGTATGTTGCAGTTTCTGTTATGAGTGATTTTGGTAACCCAATGATTGTTGCTGGAAGATACAGAGTGCTTGCGGTGGAAATCTATACGCAGCTTACCGGCTGGATGAATAAAGGAACAAGTGCCGTGCTTGGAATAATACTTGTAATTCCTTCCATCGTTTTGTTTGTTTTACAGAATAAGTTTGCGGAAAAAAATATGACAAAGGTTGCGGTAATCGGTGGACGGTCCTCAGCTTCATCCTCTGTAAATAATAAATCTGGATTCCTTACAAGACTTTTACTTACTGTGTTCTGTGGATTTATTACTCTTTGTATTGTTGCCCAATTTGCGGCAATCATTGCAGGAAGCTTTCAGAAGCTGTGGGGAATTGATGTTGCCTTTACCTGGAATCATATAAAAAATATTGCCCGCTGTAAAAAAGAACTTTTGAACAGTGTTCGCTTTTCTTTGTATGCGGCATTTTTTAGTACATTGATTGCAAGCCTTTGTGCTTTCCTTGTTTCAAGAACAAAATGTCCGCTCAAAAAATATATGGATTCAGTGATTCAATTACCGGCTGCAATTCCGGGCACACTTTTTGGTCTTGCAATTTTGCTTGCTTCTTCAAAAATAGGATTTCGTAATTCTTCGCTTTTGATTATCACAGCAATTACAATCGGTTTTATTCCTTTTTCCTACAGGACAATTACGGCGGCTTATTCGCAAATTAAAATGACTTTGGATGATGGCGCGAGTGTACTTGGTGCTTCCAAGCTTCGGGTGCTTTTTTTTGTGATTATACCGATTGCTAAAGAAGGAGTTTTCAATTCTTTTATTTATGATTTTGTTCGCGGCGTAGGAACAATGAGTGCTGTAATCTTTCTGGTTTCGTTTAATACACCGCTTGCTTCAATTAAGATTTTGAATCTTGCAGAGCAGGGCTTTTGGGGAGATGCAGCTGCACTTGCGCTCTTGCTTACAGTTATAACTTTTGCTGTTTTGTTTGCCGGGAAAAAACTTTTGCGTTTGTGGGGAAAGAAATATGAGTGATGAAAAACAGATTGCATTGCGTTTGAATAATCTGACTTTTGCGTATAAAAAAAATCAGCGGGATTCACGTGGTTTGAAAAGTTCACATAATTCAGTCGAGACCAACACTATCAGTGGTTTTTCGCTTGAAGTTGAAAAAGGAAGCTTTACCACTTTGCTTGGTCCGAGCGGCTGCGGTAAAACAACTCTGCTTCGGCTTATCTCCGGTTTTCTGGAACCACAGCAGGGCGAAATTGAATTGAATGGTGTGAACCAGAAAGGGATTGCTCCTGATAAGCGGAAGATTGGAATGGTGTTTCAGGATTATGCACTTTTTCCTCATCTTACCGTAAGGCAGAATATTCAGTTTGGACTTAAGCTTAATAAAGATAAGGAAGCAGAATCAAAGGTAAAGCAGATTTCGGAAAATCTTAATCTTCAGGATTTATTAAACCGTTACCCCGATGAGCTTTCCGGCGGTCAGCAGCAGAGGGTTGCGCTTGCCCGTGCTCTTGTTCTTAATCCGCAGATTCTTTTAATGGATGAACCGCTTTCAAGTCTTGATTCTAAGCTTCGTGAAAAAGTGCGTGATGAGTTGCGTACGATTCAGCAGGAGCTTAAAATTACAACAGTTTATGTTACGCATGATCAGGAAGAAGCTCTTTCTCTTTCAGATAAAATTGCAGTTATAAATAACGGTAAGCTTTTGCAGTGCGGAACTCCACGTGATTTATATTTTAAACCAAAAGATAATTTTACTGCCGACTTTGTAGGCCACGCTAACTTTCTTGAGCTTGATGGAGAAACTCACATTATCCGCCCTGAATGGTTTGAGCTTAATAAATCCGGCAATCAGGGTGATGTAGAAGGAACTGTTCAGAGCGTAAGATTCTTGGGAGACAAAACAAGATTTGCAATTCAGACAAAAAGTGTAAAAGGTAAAGAGAGCGTGAACTTAATCATTGCAGACTTGTTCACGCTCGAAACAAATTATCTTGAACAGGGCGGCGTAGTTTCCCTGAACATAAAGCACAGCTGGAAAAATTAGTTTTAGCTAACAAGTCTAATTATACTTTCCAGCCTGTGCATTCCACATTTCGGCATACTTACCTTTCTGTGCAAGCAGCTGTGCATGTGTTCCTTCCTCAATAATTCTTCCGCGTTCCAGCATGATGATTCGGTCAGCATCACGTGTAGTAGAAAGACGGTGAGAAATATAGAACACAGTTTTTCCTTTGGCAGCTGTCTGCATGGCTTTGTTCAATTCGTATTCGGCAATCGGGTCAAGCGCACTTGAAGGTTCATCCATAATCAGGATGTCAGCATTTTTGTAGAATGCACGGGAGATTGCAACCTTCTGACTTTCACCTCCTGAAAAATCAACACCCTTTTTATCGAACTCTGTTGTAACTTGTGTAAAAAGTCCGTCGGGCAGGCGGGAAAGTTTTTCTGCAAAACCTGCGGCATTAAGTGCAGCTGTTATTTGTGGTGTACGCTCTGTTTGTTCAGTCTGCGTCATATTATCCATCACAACATTTTCTGCAAGGTTAGCACCAAACATCTGGAAGTCCTGGAAAACAACACCAATGCGTTTGTGATATTCATGCGGACAAAGAGTATTTATGTTTTTGTTGTGATAAGAAATTGTTCCGTCAGTCGGATCATACAATCTCATCAAAAGCTTTATGAGCGTTGTCTTACCGGCTCCATTGTAGCCTACAATTGCAATGTGTTCGCCCGATTTTACAGTGAGCGAAATATCATCAAGAACTGTGCGGCCATTTTCTGAATATTTGAACGAAACGTTTTTAATGCAAAGTTCACCGTTACCTTCAGGAACAGGTTCACCAACATCATTTTTTATCCGAGGTTCATATTTTAAGAATGAACGGATCTTATCTACGAACATACTGTTTTCATGAGCGGCTGGTCCTAAATCTGCAAAGCGGCTCATGCTTCCGCGAAGGCTTCCCGTTCTGTTGAAGAGAATAACTGCATCACTGTAGCATATTGAATGAAGTACTGCTGCCTTGTAAACAAGATAAGTAATGTAAAGTCCGTCAATCAGAAAATCACTTACACCATAATCTTTAAGGAATTGAAGCAGCACACGTTTCGGTGCAATTTTTTTGTGCTCGCTGATTATGTTATTGTCGGCTTCTTCAAACTCTTTTTCAAGCTGGAGCCCAGCATTCGGATGAAGTCTCAGTTCCTTTGCAAAATCCTTAAGATAAAAAACTCGGCTTACATAATCACGTTTTCTGATGTGCGGATTGATTTTAAGACGGTTTGCATAATTAACCTTGTTCAGTTTCTTGGAAACTATAAAGCGCAGGATAAACGAAACAAAAACAAAGGCAATACCCATTGGGTCTGTCATCAGATAGAACACACCGGTTGTAAAAAGTACAGTGATTGCCTGCACCGTCATGTTTAAAAGATTAAGGAATCTGTCAATTGCAGCTTCCGATTCCGAAACGCTTAAAACAAAATCGTTGTAGTAGTCCGGGTCATCGTAGCAGTGTAAATCTATTTCCGAAGCCTTCTGGAACATCTGCTCTTTTAGTGCACGGTAAAGGCGGGGCTTATATTTATACTGCCAGCCATAGATAAAAAATCCATCAGGAATAATTTGAATTATGTTTATAAGCAGAATCAAACCTATGTAAAACAATACTTTTGTAAAAGGCTCATGGAACTCAGCACAGCGGAGAACATAACGGATTCCAAGAACGTGCTCCAGAAAGATTACTCCCTGATAACGGAAGGCATCGTAAAGATGATAAATCATATATCCCGGGCAGGTTTTAAAACAGAGCTTCCAGAGGAAAACCTGATTTTTGAGAACTGAACCTTTTGGTTTTTGTGCTGTTTTTTCTGCGGTGTTTTTTGCTGATGTTTTCATTTTGTTTTTCATGCCCAGATTCCCTCCGTCTGTTTTGTTTTATCTGCAAGATAGTTTTCTGCCTGCTTGTTGTACATATCTGCATAAAGTCCGTTCTTTGCCATAAGCTCTCGGTGTGTTCCTTCTTCCTTAACTTCGCCTTTTTCCAGCAGGAAAACATGGTCTGCATTCTGTACGGAAGAAAGTCTGTGCGAAATAAAAAGCAGGGTATTTTTCTTACAGGCTTTTAAGATATTGTCAAAAAGCTTGTATTCGGCAATCGGGTCAAGCGCACTGGAAGGTTCGTCAAAAACCTTGATAGGGCAGTTACGTGCAAACGCTCTTGCAACTACAATCTTCTGGAACTCGCCGCCGGAAAGCACTGCACCTTCATCATCAAACTCACGGGTCAATGTAGTGTTCATTCCTTTTGGTAAACTCATTACTTTTTCGTAAACACCGGAAAGCTTGAGCGCTTCTGTTACAATTGCTTCTTTTTCATCATCAGAAATGTTTTCACCTAAAGTGACATTATCTGACACCGTCATGGAAAACATTCTGTTGTCCTGGAAAGCAGTTGCAAAAAGTGAGCGGTATTTCTGTAAATTATATTCTTTTATGTTTCTGCCGTTTAAAAGGATTTCGCCCTGTGTCGGGTCATAAAATCTTAACAACAACTTTATAATGGTTGATTTACCGGCTCCGTTATGACCGACTAACGCATAAGTTTTACCGCCTTCAAATTTCATGTTAAGTCCTTCCAACACAGGAACATCCTTGTAGGCAAAACTGACATTTCTGAACTCTATAGAATCAATTGTGGTTCCCGGATCTGCTCCATCATAATCTTCCGGAATCTTTTCTTTGTATTCAAGGAACGTTCGCAGGTAATCCATAAAGAGACCATTTTTAAAACAAGCAGTAACCGAATCTGTAAAGCCAATTAAAATCCAGGTGGTAGAAACCATCATGCTTGTAAGAACCGCAAGCTGTGGGAGCTGCATTGTCTGACTAACTAACGTTCGGTAGGCACCGTAAATTAACAATCCTTCAAAAATGAACGTAAAGGTGAACATAACGTAGAACCAGTGGAAAAACGCTGCTTTCCATACAAACTTTTTTGTAACATCTGCAACACCTGTAATTGCATCGGTGTACTGTCTTTTGAGCAGATGGAAAATATTTGTAAGACGGATTTCCTTTGCATAATCCTTTAAGTACATAATTCTGTTTATGTAATCTATACGGCGGTTATGCGGAGCCATCTCTTTATTACGTTCGTAATCAACCTTACTGTTCAGGCGTCGGAAAATAAAGTTACCGATTACTGGTAAAACAAGAAAAGCAACCGAAAGCTTATCTACACGGTACATAAAAACAAAGGCGCAAATGCTTGCAATAAACCCAAAAATTGTACCGAAAAAATTATCTACAGTTTCGGTCAGGCGTGTATCGGCATTTTTCATTGCCAGAGTATATTTATCATAAAAATCAGAGTTTTCAAAACATTCAAGTTCAACGTTACGCGATTTTTTAAACAGTATTTGATAAAGCTTTTTGTTTATCTGCGCATCAGCTGTAGGAGCAACATAACCAAGTATGTAGCTGTTGTACAAAGCCATTGCTGCAAACAGTCCTACTGTAAGTCCGACAAAAATCATAATTGCAGCAAATGTTTTTCCTTCCTGTAAGGCATTAATAACATAGCGCATAAAAAAGGCACTGTAGAAAAGCCAGCCTACATAATATAAAAAACGGGAAACTGCCCTGTGAATTACCTGCGGCTTACAGATTTTCCAGCAAAGCGAAACTGCAAATAAATTGTTCTGTATTGTGTTGATTTTTTTCTTTTTTTCCATAAGTTATTCCTTCATCATTGCGCGTCGTTTTTCATCAAGCTTAATCCATTCTTTTAAAGAAAGCGGAGTATAATCACTGAACATACAAAAGCAGTTTATCATGTTACAGGGAATGGCCCGTTCCTTACCGGTCTTTTTATTTAGAACAGTTTTCTGTCTGGTGATTTCCTGAAAAGTATTTACAAGACTTTCATCATGGCTGTTGTGAACGTGACCATAAAGCATGTAAGTCTGCGGAGAACCATCGCTTTTGAGCTGGTACTGATGATTGTAGCAGAATGTAGGGTAGTGACTCAAAATTACAGTTGATTTGTGATCGTCAATTTCGGCATAGGGCTTTATCCATTCAAAGCGGTCCAAATCAATGCCGGGTTTGTTCATCCAGATGCAATCATGATTCCCTTCGATGAGGCAGATTTTTCCTTTAAGCTTATGAAGAATTGCGTTAACTTTTTTCGGCTCATTTGTATTAAAAAAATCACCCAGAACAATAATGATGTCTCCGCCGCGAACCTTGTTGTTCCATTTTTCAATCATGTATTCATTCATCTCTTCTGCCGAAGAAAATCCGCGGTTGTCCAATTCTGTGTTGAGCTTGTCGCCAAAAAAATGTGGGTCTGCTATGTAGAGTTTCATAATATCACCGTTTTTATATTTTGAAACTAATCTTCTATTATAATCATCACATTTGTCAATAGC
>JAEETM010000001.1 GCA_016290335.1 Treponema sp.
GAACATAATTCAAGATCTAAGCTTGCATATAATACTTATATTCCAATGACAGAGCTTCTTGCCCTTGTTTTCAATCTTCCTCAGCTTAAGGTAAGTGAACAGCGCACTGAGTTTATTGCAAATCAGGCTTATATAAACAATGTAAACCCTGTACTCGATGTTGTTTCCATGATGACCGGTGTTGACCAGCTTAAGGTTGGAATTATAAACAGAGCCACAGCTATTTCCAAGAAGAATGAAGAAAAAACAACGATTGAAGGCACAATGATTTGTCTTGGTGCAAATACAGGTTATATTGATGCACTCGTCGGCGGCAGTAAATACGATCAGGAAAATCAGTTCATTCGTGCTACACAGGCAAAGGTACAGCCAGGTTCTACTTTCAAGCCGCTTTATTATTCAGCCGCAATCGATTCGCAGAAGTTTACGCCTACAACTCAGATTTCCGATACACCAGTTGTTTTCCATACAGCTGACGGTAAACCATATATTCCGCAAAACTTCCGTGGTGAATGGGTTGGAAATGTTTCTCTCTATTATGCACTTATCCACTCCATGAACGTTCCTTCCCTTAAAGTTCTTGACGGAATCGGCTTTGATGCAGCAATTTCACGCGCTGTTGCCTTACTTGGTATTTCCGAAAGCGAGCTTCCTTCACGTGCTTTTGTACCGGGCTACCCTATAGGTCTTGGTGTATGTTCGGTTCGCCCGATAGAAATGGCAAGAGCTTATGCAATTTTTGCTAACGGTGGAAAAGAAGTTACACCAATGGCAATCCGTACCGTTGAAGATAAAAACGGAAACGTAATATTAAATCCTGAGCAGGATATCCGAAAGGAACAGGCTGCTAAAGGAGACATGATTCAGGTTATTTCTCCACAAAATGCCTTTGTAATGACAAAGCTTCTTGAACAGACTGTAAACAACGGCGGTACACTTGCAGGTCAGTCATGGAAGTTTGATTATAAAACAGCTGCAGGAAAACGCTATTCAATGCCTGCTGCCGGTAAAACAGGTACAACGCAGAACTGGGCCGATGCCTGGACCTGCGGTTTTACACCATACTACGCCGCTGCCTTCTGGTTCGGCTTTGATAAACCTGGACAGTCACTCGGTCTTAACATTACAGGTTCAACACTTGCCGGTTTTGCCTGGGGTGATTTCTTCCGCGAAATCCATATGGACCTTCCGCCAAAAGAGTTCCCGCAGCCACTTACAGGTGTAATTAAAGCTACTGTCTGTTACGACAGTGGCCAGATTCTTACCGACAATTGTGAAAAGCGCACAACACAGTGGTTCCTTGAAGGCACGCAGCCAACAGAAATCTGTTCAATTCATTCAAGCCAGTCTAACTCAATTATTGGAATTGCACGTCTTGAACGAGAAATGAACCGATCCGGCCAGCGCTGGACAGTCGACTTTGACAGCTCACCACTCAAACTTGACCTTGATTTCTTATCAGGTAAAAAAACTAATTCTCACTCCGATAATTATAATGATTATGATTCAGACCTTGAATCAGATGATGATAATAGTTATATTTCTACTGGAAAAGATTACGATTATAACTATCTGTTTGAATAATTGTTTTTATACTATCACAAATTAAAAAGGAGGCTTCGCTATGCTGGTACCAATTTCCCAGATTAAAATCAAAAGACGCGTACGCAAAGATTTAGGCAATCTTGATGATTTAAAAGACAGCCTCCGCACTTATGGTTTATTAAATCCAATTACAATCAACAGTAAATATGAACTCATAGCCGGTGAGCGAAGACTAACAGCTGCAAAAGAGATAGGCTGGACTAACATCAATGCAAACATAATCGACAATCTCTCTGAGCTTGAACAGCTTGAAATGGAAATAGAAGAAAATAACCAGCGCAAAGAGTTTACCGAAGCCGAACTTCTGGAAGGCTACAGACGACTTGAAAAGCTTCGTAACCCGGGCTTATTTTACAGAATATACCTCTGGTTCAAAAAAATTATAAACAAGTTCTTAAGTCTTTTTGAACCGAAGAAATAATCAACTTTTATTGAAAACACTTCGTTAGAAAATCAACAACCTTCTTCCCTTCTTCTTTGAGCTTCCAGGGAGCGTTTATTACAAGCATTCCACTGCCATACAATCTGTAAGATTCCTTTGCATTTACACAAAGCTGAAGGTTTACGATTTCTGTATTTTCATTCACTGAGTGTGCGGCCTGAGTAATTGAACCAAGCATTTTTTCAATTTCTTTTTCACGGTGTTCAAGGAGCGGATACCATAAAAGGATTATTCCATTGCTCCATTTTTTATGAACTTTAATTATTGATTCTGCCGCATCAATGTAATCCTGTGATTCTTCATAACTTGGATCTATAAGTACACCACCACGTTTTGTTGCAGGCGGTGTCGTGGCATTTATCATTTCCCAGCCATCGCGTTTATGAATCTGAATTGCAGGATAATGTTTGTCACCACCCAGATTATGTGCACCCGCCTCACCATTATGTCCCATATTCTCACGTAGATTTTCGATCTCCTGAGGATGAAGCTCCGAAAGCACAAGCACATCATTCTGCCTCATAAACGAGCGTTCTATTTCAGGAGATCCCGGGTAAAAGCCTTTATCTGTGTACTGTTTTACAAAATTAAGATAATCATTCATTTCTGCAGGAACTGCATTACTTTCCGCCTCCCCAGCCTTAATCAACCGCATTATCCCAATTTCTGCCTCGCTTGTTTTAAGGCTTCTCGAATCGGTCAAATCATAAAGACCGCTCCCTGAATGTGTATCAAAGAAAGTATAAGGCTTATCTTTTTTATTCAGGGAGCTTAGCACAAAAGTGAGTACGTAATGTTTTAGAATATCCGCATGATTTCCCGCGTGATATACATGCTGGTATGAAAGCATCTTTTCTCCGTAATAATATAATTATTCTGTCTGGAAAACAAGCTTTCCATTCACACAGGAAATCTTAATTGTCTTGCCGTCCAGCACCTTACCAGAAAGCAGCTCTCTTGCCAGAGGATTTTCAACATAAGTCTGAATAGCCCTCTTAACAGGTCTAGCACCCATTGTCGGATCATAACCAACATCACAAAGGAAATCCATTGCCTGTTTGTCAAAGCTCAAAGAAATCTTCCTGTCGCAAAGCCTGTCTTTTAATCTCTGCAGCTGAATCTCTATAATAGAGCTTATCTGTTCTTTTCCAAGCTGACGGAACATTACAATTTCGTCAATACGGTTCAAGAACTCAGGACGGAAAGTTCTTCGCAGCAGTTCGTTTATTTTGGACTTCAATTCGTCCTGGTCTCCGTTATTTTCAGCATAATCAAGAATCAAATCGCTTCCAAGATTGCTTGTCATAATGATGATTGTATTCTTAAAGTCAACAACCCGTCCCTGACCATCAGTAAGTCTTCCGTCATCAAGCACCTGTAACAGCACATTGAAAACATCAGGATGAGCTTTTTCAACTTCATCAAACAGAACAACACTGTAAGGTCTCCGTCTGACAGCCTCAGTAAGCTGGCCGCCTTCATCGTAACCAACGTATCCCGGAGGCGCACCAATAAGCCTTGTAACACTGAATTTTTCCATATACTCAGACATATCAATACGTGTAAGAGCCTTTTCATCATTAAAGAGGAAGTCGGCCAGCGTTTTAGCAAGCTCAGTTTTACCAACACCTGTCGGCCCGATAAACATAAAGCTTCCAAGTGGCTTGTTCGGATCATTCAGTCCGGAACGGTTTCTCCTTATTGCATCAGAAACAACCTGTACTGCCTGCTCCTGCCCTATTACACGTCTGTGCAGAACATTTTCAAGCTCAAGGTATTTCTGCTTTTCACCCGTCATCATCTTTGCAACAGGAATGCCTGTCCAGGAGCTTACAACCTTTGCAATATCTTCTTCGGTAACAGACTGTCTCAAAAGTGATTCAGTTTCTTTTTCACCATCCTTATTACCGGCAGCTTCCTTCTGTTGTTTTTCAAGTGATGGAATAATACTGTATTTAAGTTCGGCAGCTTTTTCCAGGTTTCCTTCGCGCTCATATTTTTCCTGCTCAAACCTTGCCTTCTCAAGCTGTTCCTTTACATTGCGTGATTTATCAATTGCATCCTTTTCGTTCATCCACTGGAGCTTCATTGCATCGCGTTTAGAAGTCAGCTCAGAAAGATCTGCTTCAAGCTTTTTAAGCCGCTCTTTGGAAGCCTCATCTGTTTCCTTAGAAAGAGACTGTCGTTCAATCTGCAGCTGTAAAATCTTTCTCTCTACTTGATCAAGCTCTACCGGCTGACTTTCAATTTCCATTTTTAAACGGCTGGCTGCTTCATCAACAAGGTCAATTGCCTTATCCGGTAAGAATCGTGAAGTAATATATCTGTTGGAAAGAGATGCTGCAGCAACAAGGGCTTCATCTTCAATTCTTACACCATGATGAATCTCGTACTTATCACGCAAGCCTCGGAGGATTGCAATTGTATCTTCAACAGAAGGCTCTGCACAATAAACTTGCTGAAAACGTCTTTCAAGTGCAGCATCTTTTTCTATGTATTTGCGGTATTCGTCAAGGGTTGTTGCACCAATTGCCCTAAGCTCACCACGAGCAAGTGCCGGTTTAAGAAGATTAGATGCATCCATTCCGCCTTCAACTGAACCAGCGCCAACAAGTGTATGAAGCTCATCAATAAAAAGAATTATCTGTCCGTCCGATTTCTGAACTTCACCAATAAGTGCCTTAAGTCTTTCCTCAAACTCACCACGGTATTTTGCACCAGCAACAAGGGCACCAAGATCCAAAGCAAGCACTCGTTTATTCTTTAAGCTTTCCGGAACATCGCCCGACGCAATTCTTCTTGCAAGCCCTTCTACAATTGCAGTTTTACCAACACCCGGTTCACCAATAATTACCGGATTGTTTTTAGTTCTTCGGCACAAAACCTGCATTACACGCCTTATTTCTTCATCTCGGCCGATTACGGGGTCAATTTTATCCTGACGTGCAAGAGAAGTTAAATCACGGCAATATTTTTCAAGAGTTCTTACTTTGCTTTCCGGGTCCTGAGAATCTACAGTCTGATTGCCTCTTACGGCTTTGAGTGATTCAAGAATCTTTTCACGGGTTATACCATAACTTCGCAAAAGCTCACCGCAATTACCTTCTGAATCGGCCATTGAAAGAAGAATATGTTCTGTAGAAACAAACTGGTCATGAAGCGAATCCATTTCTTTTTCGGCTTTTACAAGAATGCGTTGCATTTCATTTGAAAAACTTACGTTAGGATTTCCGCTTACCCTTGGATATGATTCTACGGCTTTTTTCACTCTGTTCAGAAGCTCGTTTACAGGCACACCAATCCTTTCTACAATTGGAGCAACAAGACCATCCTGCTGTTCAAGCAGGGCCTGTAAAACGTGAACAGCTCCTATTTCAGGGGAATCATTTTTTATAGCGATTGAAGAAGCCTCCTGTATGGCTTCCTGTGATTTAATTGTAAACTTTTCTAATCCCATAATTTTGCCTCTCATTATTTAAAATAATAATATTTTTTGAAAAAGCAAAATGTTTTGTAAGAAAAGATTAAAAAGATTGTCGCATCAAGTGCGACAATGACAGTTATTAGATTTCGCCTTCTTCTGTGTGGCCAAACTCACAGACAGCTTTTGTTATATTGGCATATTCAATCTGTTCAAGAGTCTTCCGGCGGCGTCGGAACAGTTTTATTTCTCCTGTTCCTGTTCCACCATAAACAATATCCATTATTTTTCTGTTGCCTTCAGGCATTTCAAGCTTACGGTTGTTCAGCTCATTTATGCGGCAGTACAAATCTATGTCTATAACCCACTGTTTGCTGTTTATGCTTACCGACCAGTGGAGTTTATTTTCATTCAAGTCATCATTTTCCGGTGTCTGTACACAGCTCCAAACGGCAGTATAAGACCTTTTTGGAGAATCAGCGCAGAACACAACCTCGGAGCCTTCAAAGTTCCCCAGGAAAGAAACCTTTTTATTAAACTCACCCTGTACAGAAAAAGAAGAATCAAAAAGTGTTTTACCTGAAATAATTGAAGTTAGATTAAGTGATGAAATATGGAACCAGGTATCTGGCATTGTCTTTCCCCAGTATCTGTCCATATATCCAAATGATTTTCTTGAATCTACAATATATTCATCACCATTAAAATTGATGGTTCCAACAAACGCAGTTTTCATTCCAAACGGAAACCATCTGTCAGTTTTGTTTTCATAACCTGTAGAAAACTCACGGATTACTTCGTAGCTTAAGTTCCAGGTAACATATCCTTTATCGCACAAGTATTCAGGATGCTTCTGATATTCGTCTTCCGTGATGTTTATAAAACCTGTTATTTTATCTTCTGCAAACAGTTTATTTCCTACAAGCAGGGAAAATGGTTTTTGAGAAACCTTTACGCTTTTTATTGAATGATAGGAACAAACCTGTCTGGCATCTGCACCAAACTTTCCTACGCGTATTACAACATATGAAGGCTGAACTATTTTTTCAGACTGAAGATTCTGTGCAGAGCTTGTTCCTGCAAGTGCATACTGTAAATCATCTTCTGTGATTGTAACTCTTGGCTTAAAACCGAGAACCGGTTCTTCATAATTCAGATGAGAGTTCAGAAACTCAAGCTCAACAAAGAAGCTTGATTCCTTTCCGCTGACTTTATCTATTCCGGTAAAAAAGAAACGCCATATATTTATACCGATTTTTTTTCTGTTTGAAATAAAACCGTTTTTAGAATCTTTCAAAGTTTTGTTTGAAACTGCCATTATTATCAATAACCTTCTTTATAATTCTTCATTTAAACTTACGCACTGTTATTTTCGGCTTTTTATAAGATTTTTTTAGATATTTTTTATGACAGTTTTTTGTATTGTAATTCCATTAAAAAATTATTTTTCAGGAAAAAGTTTGTCTATTGATTTTGTAAGGTCTTTCTGTTCTTTAGGGAAATTAGCATTCAAGAACTCAAAACATTCTACGGCTGCTTTCTGAGCATGCTCATACCAGATGGAATAAAGTTCTGTATTGATATCTCCACCAGGAAAAGGAGCACCTTGTACATCTGAAACAAGGTCACGTAACATTTGAATACACTGCTTTGCTTTTCTATCCATAAGAACACTCCTTATAGTAATGTTTAGTAAATTATAAAGTAATTTTCAGAATATTTCCACCACAATCTACCGATTTATCGCAGAAAACCGAAGTTCTATACAGTTTTTGGGTATTTTTATAGAGTCTTTTGACAGCCTTATCAATATCTTCAGCATTTAATTCAAGAAGCATCTCTACTCTTTTCTGACGCAGATACGAAGGTGTTGCATAAAGCATATCTTCAAAGCTCTGGTGTCCCTTATCCTTCGGGCTCATAGGATAAATAAAATCTCCATAATAAGAAACAATCGTTTTTTCAATTTCTTCATCAGAAAAATTATTCTTTGTAACTTCTTTTAAGCATTCTTTGAATATTTCGGTTGTTTTATGAGGATTCGGGTCTCTGTAGGATGTCATAATAAAGGATTTTCCACTTGAATCAATGCGGCAATCTGCTCCATATGCACCGCCCATTGTACGAACCTTATCCCATAATATATGATTACTGAACCAGCTGCTGAAAACACTTTCAGACAAAGATTCTTTAGTAAAATAATCGGAGCATTTTGTTACAGCGGCCGCATATCCAGTTTGAGAAGCAACCTTCATCACCTGCGAACAGAAATCACCGGAAGCACTTTCCGCCTGTTTTACATAAGGGATTAAATCTTCAAGTTTTCGCGGGATTTTAGGCAGCAGCTTTGTAAGCTCAGCCTTTTTTGCAAACGCTTCAATGCACGGTAAGATTTTTTTCAGGGATTCTTCATCTGCCGTAATCTGAATAATTCCCCCTGATTTTCTGCATTCCTCATAAATGTATCTGTAGGTTTCAAGTATTTTTTTGCTTTCTTTTTTTGAATATGCCATGCAGGTTTCAAACTGGCTTAATCCTCCCATAATCTCCATTATAGTCTGGTAAGAATTTGTAAGGCAGCGTGCCCGTTTTACAGCTAAATTGCGCCCCGCAGAAACAAGCTCTGCCTTTTTTTCTGCTTTTAGCTGTCCCAGCAGCAGATTAAAATGCTTCTGATCATCAAAATCCATTTTAGTCAGTGCTTCACACATTATTTCAAGTGTTTCCGAAGCTTTTCCGGTTAAAGCCTTGCAGCTTACGCCAATCCAGTTTCTTCCTGTAAAATTATATTCTTTGTATTTTTTTTCAAACTCACGGCATACAGGAGCATCCGGAACCATTCCACCCTGCATACGCCCCATCATATCGCCCATAACACAGGCCATTTCCTGAGTACATAAATCCCAGCCTTTTCCAGCCCAGCCAAGATTTGTAAGTACATTCGAT
Source organism: Treponema sp. (assembly GCA_016290335.1). The sequence goes on from JAEETM010000001.1 coordinate 8,415, forward strand.
AAAAATGGAACATACTCATAATACTGTGGTTCAAGCCTGTCAAAAGGATAAAATACGTTCATATAGAAAATACCGTTTGTATCCTGTTTGCTTACAAAAACCGGTATTTTAGAATTATCTGCACCTTCGACAAACTTCAATTCACATTCAGGGCACTCAATATTTTTATCAAGTTCACTTATTTTTGTTGTAGGGATACAGGCAGTTTCTTCCGGAGTTTCAAGCTTAGACTGATAAGCATGAAGCTCTTCCAAGTTTTTCTTTAATTCTTCGCGGTTAAGATTCTTTTCCAGATCCTTTATATGCTCTTTTTCAATTCTATTTCTTTCCTTAAAGAATGATTTTGAAGGCTCGCATATAAACCTTACCTGTATCTTTGAATCAATAAAATATTTTTTTATGAGCTTTCTTGTAAAATCCTTATCCTTGATAACCTTCTGTTTTACTTTTTCAAAGGAAGTTATAGGACTAAGATGATAAGCACATGATTTTCCGTAATTCCAGCCTTTTGTAACTCTTTCCATAATTACAAGTGAATAAGGTCCCCAGTGCCTGTTTTTTTCGCGGAGATTAAAGTCAATTCCCATTATTGCAGCATCAATATCTTCCTGAGAAACACCCTTTTCATAAATCTCACGGACCGTTTTATTTATAAGCTCAAAAAGCTTTTCTTCTTCACCCTTCTTTACATTCCACATTCCGATTGTAAAGAACTCCTGTTCAAACTGGCCAAAATTGTAGCAATCTTCATCATCACCAATTCCAGAATCCCTCAATGCACGGGAAAGAGGTGAACTGTCATTACCGCAAAGCACTTCATTTAAAAAGTACTTTTCAATATCTGCTTTACCGGTGTAATAATTCACAGAAACATAATTCCCGGATGCCCCTGTTTCCGGTCCGATATCATAAACAGTCTGCAAGTCGCTGCCGGAACGCAGATTTATTTTCTGAAGCTTTTTAATTTCGTTTTTAATCAAAGGAAGCGGAGAATCTGCATTTTTTACAGAACCTTTGCAGCCGTATTTTTTTTCAAGCCTTGCAATAAGCTTTTCGTTTATAAAATCAAGCTGCGTTGCTGTAGGAATGTCCCCGTAAAGATAAAGAAGACAGTTATCCGGTGCGTAATATTTTTTATGGAAATCAAGAAACTCTTCGTAAGTAACACTTGGAATATCAAGCGGGTCTCCACCGGAATCAAAGGCTGGAAAGCTTTCCGGGAATAAAGCATTTATCTGCTTTGAACAGGCAACCGGCTGGAATGAAGAATAATTCCCCTTCATCTCGTTATAAACAACACCCTGAATACTAAGCTTTCCTTTATTATCAAGCTCAAGTCTGTGGCCTTCCTGAATAAATGTAGAATGCTCTAAAAGAGGAAAAAATACCGCATCACCATAAACATCCATCATTGTAAAATAATCTTTACGAATTGTAGATGCTGCAGGATAAACGGTTTTATCAGGGTATGTGAGTGCATTAAGATATGTATTAATACAAGTAGAATTAAGTGTTGCAAATGGTTCTTTTAAAGGATACTTTTCGCTGCCGCACAGAACCGAATGTTCCATAATATGCGCAATACCTTTAGAATCTTTTGCCAGGGTTCTGAACGCATAGGCAAACAGATTTTCCTTATCCTCTGCCAGAACATGGTAAACTTCAAGTCCCGTGGTTTTATGGCGCAGATACACAGCCTTAGTCTTGTAATCAGGTAAATCATCAACAGACAACAGAATAAAACCGTTGTATTCTTTACCAATATTGGCAGAGTCAGAAAAATTGAAAGTCATAAAATTTCCTTAAAAAAAGATTTACGGATGCTATTTTTTAAGTTTTACAAATATGAAATCTCCCGGAATAATTCTGGCACGGAATACAGATTCATAATCGTTTTCATCAACTTTATCTTCTTCCGTTTTTCTAAAAGCCGGCTTTAAAGACCTTGTATAAAGAGCAGGAATTGAAGCAGGCATCCAGAATGGAGTTTTTTCATCATCCTTAATAAACTCAAGCTCAGAGTATTTACCCTTTACGTGAACATTAAAGTCTACAGGAGCGCATCCATCATTAGTATAGCAGTAAACACCAAAAGTGTCATTGTCGTAAGTAAATAAAGAAAGACCATAACCACAATCAAGCCAGACTTTTCCTTCTCCCAGGAACTCGTATCTAATTTGGGTGAGAACTTCTGTTGGGAGATCACGGATTCTGCTAGGCATATCTGGAAGATTTACAACCTCAAACTTTCCCTTTCCGTATGTGTCGTACATAATAATGCTTTCGTGATATTCGCCATGGCCTGCATTCATAATAGACCAGGTAGCATTGTTTCTGTGTTCAAGCAGCGGGAAGCTCAGGAGTGATGAAGATTTTACATATTTTTTACCGTACATTCCTTCTGAAGGAGTCTGGAACTCATCTGCATCCAGACGGCGGTCGTTATATGTGATAGAAGTAAGCTCTTTAATTTCAGGGTATTCCTTCAACGCCTTGATTACAAAACCGGAAGAGGCAACAACCTTTCCACCTTCATTTACAAAGTTTTTTATTTTCTGAATTACCTGCTTATCTTTAAGGGATGCTAATGTTACAAAAAGGCTTTTTGCCTTCGGGTATTCAGGGAAATCCGGGGTTGGTTCAAACGGGATTCCTACCATTCCTAGAAAATCTTCAAGATGGTCTTCTCCCTGAGAATTAAACGGAATGTAAACAGGTAAGCCAACAGGATTACCGCACTGCCCCATTATCTTATCAAGCTTTTCATACAGGAAGCCAAGTGGAGTTGCACGCTTGTTGTTATAGATTGCACTCCAGCAGAACATCATAAGCTCTTTTGCCTTAGAGAAAGCCGTAAGGTACGCCTGCTCAAGATATGTATCTATTCTGTCGCAGTCAAACGGATCGAACCAACCGCCACCATTTTTACCAGGCATAACGTTATCCATCCAGCGTACAAGAGAATAGCTCAAATAACGTGGAAGATGCTGATCCTGCTGTGCACCGTGGCGAGTTTCTGTTCCGGTATAAATTGCATCAAAGATTTCCCGCTGCTGACCCGGATTATAACCTGTTTCCTGATAGCTTTCGCGCCAGTTAGGATATTTGATGATAATATTTATTTTTGGATTTACCTTTTTAGCAGGATCAATTACAAGATTTTTAGAAACCTCCTGCATTTTTTCAAGGCGGAACTCTTCCCAAGATTTATTGCCTTTTTCGCGCTGGCAGTCTTCGCACATACACTGTGTAAAGAAAAAGTCATCAATGATATATTCATCAAAAATAGAAGCGGTATATTCACTTACTTCTTTAAGCAGCTTTCTATGGGCTTCGTTGCAGTAACACATAGTTTCAAAAAGACGCTGACGTTTTTTATCACTATCATTAAGATCTGGAGTAACAGTAGTAATAGCACCAGAAACTTCAATTCCGTAATCTTCTTCAAGAATCTTCTTTATCATTATCAGCTGGCTTTTATCTACAAGCTCACCTCTGAAAGTTTCAAGGTAAACCTTTTCAATTCCAACATATTTTTGCAGCCAGTCTGCTTCTTTTCTAAGCTGTTCTTCTGTAACATGCTGTGCCCAATGAGCTACGCAAAGGGTTACGCTTTTAAAGTTTTTGTAAATCCGCATAGTTATGTCCTTTTTTGTAATTTATAATGTATTTACTATTTGAGTATAGCATGAACTTCATTTTATAATTGTAAAAAAATCTAAAAATGTAGTAGAATTGATGTATGAATATAAATGATTTAAGGGCCAATGCATATACTAAAAATGCAGGCAAATCCTCAGATAATGCAAATAACATAAAGCCGTTTGTACCGGTTCAGCTCACAAAAAATGATGCACAGGGAAGCTTCGTACAGGCTAATATTGTTTCCATGACTAAAGGAAATAAAACTGACGAAACTCCCCGCAAGGCAAACGAAAGCATTCCCGAAAAAACATATAATGATTACGATAACATTCTCTTTAAGGTTCCTGCCACGACTCCTTCAGAAGACGGCAAGGAATCAGTTTACAGAAGAATTGCAAAGTTTCTTATTTTAATTGGCGATGACCAGGCTGCTAAGATTCTCCCTCTTCTGCCGGAAAACAGCATAGAAAAAATCATTCCGGAGATTGCTTCAATAAGGACAATTAACAATGAAGAAGCAGCGGCAATATTAAATGAGTTTAAAAGCCTTTTGAACAAGGACCACCAGACTGGCGGTATAGATACAGCAAAGGATATTCTGGAACGGGCTTACGGCACCAAAAAGGCTGATGAAATGCTCAAGAAATCCCTGCCACTCGAAGGAAGAAAGCCTTTTTCTTATTTGAACGAAGCTGATAATGAAAAAATCTATAATCTTATTAAAGATGAAAATGACGGTATGAAGGCTCTCGTACTTTCGCATATTGAACCGAAAAAGGCAGCAGAAATTATTAATAAAATGGGTGATGAAGAGAAAAAAGCTGTTGTACTCAGGCTTGCTAAAATGGAAAAAATGTCGCCGGATTTAATTGTCCAGCTTGATAAAGTACTCTATGAAAAATCACTCAAATATGTTACTGAAAAAACAATAAACATAAATGGTATGAATGCACTTTCTCAGATTCTAAGAAGAATGGATTCAGGTGCAGAAGCTGCCATCCTTAATAATCTTTCTGATGATGATCCTGAGTTGACTGCAGACTTAAAATCAAGGCTCTTTACTGTTGATGATGTGATTGATGTAGAAGACAGAATTATTCAGGAAAAGCTGCGCGATATGAGTGATGACGATATCTGTTATCTTCTTGCAGGTAAAAATGAAGAGTTCAGGTGTAAACTTCTTGATAACATTTCGGCAGGCAGAAGAACAGATATTTTCAAACAGGAAGCAATCCTTAAGCCTATGAGAAAGAGCGATGTTGATAAAACTACATCTCACTTCCTCAATTCTATCCGAGACCAGATATTGTAAAAATTATAAAAAAAAATTATTTTTTAAAAGAATTGACAGAGGGACTAGTCTTTACGCTGTTTCCGTGATATAAAAGAGGCAGATAAATTGTATGAATCTCTAACATTACAAAGATTTATACAATTCAGTTCTAAGGCAGGACTAACACATGGATGAATTATTTGAGTATTCAGACAGTCTGAACGCACCGTTTGAAGCCTTTAAAGGCGATTGGAAAACTGTAAGACCACACTGGCACTATTTTACCGAAATGGTTTATCTTGTAAAGGGAAAGCTTCTTGCAGAGGTTGAAGGCAAAAGCTATACAATGAATCCCGGCGACATGATTATCTTTTTTCCAAAGCAGATTCATGCCTTTGTTGATTACCCTGAAAATAAGTTTATAACACCGCCTCAGCAGGAAATTCTTGAGCATAATGATGACGAAGAGCTCCTTTTTTATGTCATTAAGTTTGACGGAATGATTCTTTCCAACACTACTCCAGGTTCTCCAAAGCTGCCTAAGCTTCTTGAAAATGCAAACACAAACACAAATCCTTTAAATCTTGTTACAGCAAATGATTTGCGCTTTAATCCTGTTAAGCTGTTTTTTGAAAACTGTATATGGGAAACCCAGAACAAGCAGTTTGGCTATGACATAAAGGTTGCTTCAACAATCAGTCTTATTGTTACCGAGCTTGTAAGAATATGGCACCGTCACGGCTTTGATTTTTCTACAAAAACTACTTTCGATCAGTTCTCTACAAAAGATTTTTCTGTACTTGAATATATAGATTCTCATTCTTCAGAAAACATCAGCGTAGAAAATCTAGCAAGTAAATGCGGCATGTGTTACTCCAACTTTGCAAAACAGTTCAAAACCCATTTTGGCCGCACCTGCAAGGAATACATTGAATTTGTAAGAGTCTGCAAGGCCGACAACCTTCTTCTCTACACCGACAAAACCCTCGACTACATCAGCCAGGAAACCGGCTTCACCGATGCCAGCCACTTCATCCGCACCTATAAAAAAATCCGTGGCATCACCCCAAAACAAAGAAGAATGTCAAAGAAATCTTAGCGAAAGTATAAAGAATTAAACTATTTTAAGTTTATTCAACTGACTTTTAATTTCCTCTTCCAGCTTATGCCCTTCTTCAAAGAAAGAATTGAGATTAGATTTAAAGCCATCCATCTTTTCTTTGAACTGTTCTGGAGTAAGTTCAACATATTCAATCTTTACTTCGAAGTATTGGCCGGCACTAAAGCTGCAATTCTTTTTTGCAAGGTCTTCATAAGAAACAAGGATGCTAAAGTCGTCTACAACTTCTGAATTGTTGAAAGTGTTTACAATTTTTTCAATTTCTTCTGGCTTAAGAACTGTCTTTTGATTTTTGCCGTCTTCCTTTACTTTTTCACCAAGTTTAGAAGCATCCATCAACATAACTTTGTCTGAAGTGTTTTCTTTGTCTATGAAGATGATGGAAACGTTTGTTCCTGTTGTTGCAAAGATATTTGAAGGCATGCTTACAACACCACGCAACCAGTGATTCTTTACACAAAGCTCTTCGCGGATTGTCTTTTCAATTTTTGACTGAGCAGTGAGGAATCCTGTTGGAACTACAATTGCGGCCTTACCTTTTTCATTGAGCGATGAAATAATGTGCTGCATGAACATCAGATAAATGGCCATGCTGTCTTTCTTTGTTGCAGGAATATTTGGAACGCCAGCCCAGAAACGTTTTGAATAGTTTTCGCTAGCAAGTGTGTCTCGCGTTTCGCTAAAGTCGGTTTTAAAAGGCGGATTGCTTACGATGTAATCGAAGTGTTCTATATCATTCTTTTCTTTATTCAGATGGCGTGGAGTTACAAGAGTATCATCATGAACAATGTTCTGAAGTGAGTGAACAAGATTATTCAAAATAAGATTTAATCGTAAAAACTCATTTGATTTCTGAGAAATATCCTGACTGTAGATTGAACAATTGTTTTCTCCAATCTGGTGCGCAAGGGCAAGAAGCAAAGTGCCGGAACCTGCGGCCGGATCATAAATCTTTACGTTGCTTACTTTTCCTTTTACAAGAATGCGGGCAATAATTCTGGCAATTACATTTGGTGTGTAATACTCTGCATATTTACCAAAATCTTTGTTGTAGTCTTTTATAAGGTATTCAAAAATCTGTGCAAAGAAATCGTACTTTTGTTCAAAAACTTCTTCAAAACTAAAATCTACAATTTTATCCATCATTGCACGACAGAAGGAATCTTTCTTTTCTGATTCAATTACATACTGACTAAGATTTTCAAAAAGTTTGATTTTGTCCTGAGAGCCTGCGCTTACGCTGAATATAGCTGCATTACTTTCTGCAATAGAAGTAATTGTCGAATCAAACAGATTATGAAAATCTTTTTCATCTTTATGAGTATACAAATTGGCAATAAGCTGATTCTTATTGAACTTTGCAACATTAGCATCAAGACCGTAAAGCATAATCTGATATTCATCATCACTAAGCTTTAAGAAATCGGGATTTTTCTTTTTTGCTTCGTAGAGAAATTTGTCATTTAAAAATTTATACAGAAAAATCTGAGTGATGATTTTTGATTCACTTGCTGCATTACCAAGACCGTAATTTGCACAAACGGTTTTGATATCATCAATCATTTTTTTTGTGTTTGTAGTGAGTTCTGTAGTTGTCATTTATTGTTTCTCCATTTTATAAAAACGGTGATCTTTGTCTAAAAATACGATATAGAAAATATCTGATGAAAGTTCAAGCTCTGTTACAGCATCTTCAGGAACAAAAAAGCCGACAAGACGCATTGCACTTTCCATTCTGAATCTTGCCCATCTAACTTTTTCAGGGACATGTTTTGGGTATTCAAAGTCTGAATTTTTAGGAAAATCTCCATAGATTTCCAGAACTTTCAAACCGCCACTACCAACGCGTTGATTAAGCCAGAAAACTTTGCTTTCTCTGGAATAATCACGGAGTTTTTCGAGTAATTCCTGTTTTTGTTTATCGTTCCACTCTTTAAAATCCTGGCCTGCTTGCTGACTGGCATCAAAGTATTTAAAACTAAAAGACAGCTTCCCCTTTACATCAGAAATTTCTGAAACAAGATCTTGAGTAGTAAGATTAGAGAGAAAACGTTCTTTTCTTGGATTAGTCTTCTTTGATGCCAATTTTTGGGAAGCCTCCAATCAAGTGTTTTCTGTAAGGAACGGAAAGCGGTCGGTCATTTCGTAAACTTGGTGATTTTGGTTCATCAAGACGGTAGCAGAAGCTTTCTCCATCTTCTTTTTCAAAAAGATAAGTACGATAACGACCAAGAATATCCATAATATCTGCGTTGTGAGTTGTAAAAAGAATCTGAGCGTGTTTTGGATTATTATCTGCTTTGATAAACCAATCAAGAATGTGAGGAAGAATATCTGGATGAAGGTTAAGATCAAACTCATCAAGGACAAGAACACCACCAGATTTTAAAACTGTATAATAGTTTCCTAATTTACAATACAAAGCTTGCGTTCCCCTAGATTCCTCACCAAAAGCCATTGCATGAGTTTTGTTCTCGGAAAGTGAATGATAAAAAATTGGGTAGGCATAAAGTCGCCCCATCTCATCAGTTCTAGTTTTTATTTCAATGTTTTTTATACCTGTATCAAAATACTTAATTTTTTCCACAGTAAATTTTAATTCTTCAGTATGTGTATAATAATAATTCGTAAGTCCCTGAGGATCGTTTTCTCCACGGTCACTCAATCCATAATAAGTTACATTTATTGCTGTTTTGAAAAAGAAGTCATAAATATCTGTAATTTCTGGAAGATTGTATTGCTTTAGTGTACCTATAAAAGAAGCATTATCTCTAAAAAGAATATCCTTATGACCTTTGTACAAAGTATTTTTGACAATCTCATTTCCTTCGCGAACAAAGATTTCAGTTTCACGAGAACCTTCTTCATTCTTCTTTCTAAAGAGACGTTCTGTAATAACAGCTTTTTTTGATGCAGTTAATTCGTAACGGTAATAAACTTCATTTGCAAGGAATTCTGCATAGAATTCAGCTGGCTCATCGTTGTGAAAAAACGAATCAAACATGATTGGTTTATCTGGAGTATTTGAAAAACTATATCTTACAAAATCATAGATAAATGAATAAACCTTAAGTGCATTTGTTTTACCAGAAGCGTTAGCCCCCTTAAAACACATCGCAGTACATGCAGGAAGTCCCATTGAAACATCTGCAGGAACTCCTTCTCCAAGAGACAAGTCTATTTGCATCCAATCCTTAAAACACCAGCAGTTTCTACCGCCAAATCCTAAAAGCATAATTACCTCTGTAATAAGAGTAACTTAATCTATTGTTTTTGTCAAGTTTTGACAATTAATAATGATTAATACTAATTTTTTAATAAATTAAGCAGTTAATAAATATTACCATGCAGGCTTGCCATCACAATCAAATAATTGAATTGGAATACCATTCTTTGTTTGTTTATATCTTAAAAAGATATCTTTACCATCCCAGCCATCTGGCATTTTATTGGCTAATAAATTCTTATGTTCAGCAGAAGTTATTAAAGCAATAAACCAATATTTACATAATAAGTCATATATAAAATCTACTGTCAATTCTCCATTTATTGCTCGTTGTTCACATAAATCCTGAATATACTTTTGTTTTGGTACAATATGCTCAAAAATAATACCCTTCTTTTGTCCAGAATCAATTATTTTTTTTGCATCCAGTGAATGGTATACCCATTCTACAAAATCCACATGTTTTCCATACAAACTCAAATATGCATTAGAAAGAAAATGACCTTTGCAATCTGAATGATTTATACCATTTAGATATATTCTCTGTTCTTTACTTTCTGCAGAATAAACTGTTATAAGAAATGTATAATAAGCTTCTGCCAGTTCTTTACATAACTGTTTATGAGTAATGTCATTCATTTTTTTACTTTACCTCAATTTGTCCATTCATTAAGAGTGGAAGAAGATAGTCACGAAGCATGGTAAGTTGTTTTGTTTCTTTTGCGTTTAGAATAATTCTTTCATAAATACTTCCAACTTCTTTATTGTAGTTCTCTAATACTTCAGCAAAAGGGATGCATACAAGAGTATCATCAACAGTTTCTTTATTGATATGAGGCTGTTGAGCTCCTGTTCTTAACATCATGTAATGATTGATTTTGCTAGCAATAAAAGGATATAAGAAGTTTTTTGAAATTATTTCGTTTTCTTTTATTCCAACAACAGACTGATTAATACATGCATCCATTGTCAAAATGCTTGGTCTTAAGTGTCGGGTAATTGATAATGTAACTGTCCCTGCTGGTACTAATTCTGTTGCTGAATCTTTTATACCTAGTTCAGTAACAGTTTTCTCTGCATTTATAATTGGAAATTCTGCAACTTCACCAGAATTAAGCCATGGAATATTACCATTCCAATATTCATCTTTATCAGTTGATGGAGTTCCTCCAAGAACTATTTCACATACATCACCTAATCTTTTTACTTCCCACCAAGCAGGAATTTCTCTTTTGAGGATCTTGTTATAGACCATCTGGCCGCCACTGGTTTTGTAGGGGTGGTCGTTTTTGTCTGGGAAGTCGAACTGGGTAAACCAATAGTCGTAGATGGTTTTTGCCATGTTTTCCAATTCGGTGTTTGTTTTATTGTTCAAGGCAATTTTGTCGTCTATGCAGGAAAGCACATCAGCAATTTTCTTTTGATTCAGTGCATCATTTATTGATATGGCATTTAAAATAGGCATGGTTAGAAATTTTGTTTGAGAACCCTGAGAACGCGTTCTTAACTGTTCTAATGAGAGTTTTAGAGAATAATATACAAAATCAAGATTACAGTTTTCTTTTGCAGTTAAAACATATGTACGCTGATAAGCATTAAATTTCCCATTATAACGAGAAACATGAAAATTACCTTGCGCATTATTACCCGCTATTAAAATAGCATCACAGTCAAATGCATATTCATTTATTTTAGCTGGTTCTTCTCCGCAAGTAAAATAAGGGTAAATTCCATTTTCTACAGCTGCATTTGCATCTAATTTTCCTGTAGTAATATTACATAGTTCAGGTAATTGCTTCACTTTTTAATTCTCCATTCATTAATTTTGCGTTAGCAAAATCGAATCAGTGTGACTATGAAATGCCCACCTGCGAACTAATATGCGTTAGGGATTGTAGGGGCGCGAAGCGTTCTCGCGGAGCGAGAATGAAGCGATAGCGGAACCCCGAAAAGCCCGACGGCAACTTGTTGCCGGAACGCCCTATAGTCCCACCAGTTCCCCAGTGTATTCCTTTTTAATTATGTTAATCATCATCTTGGCTTGTGGCAAGGTGAAGGTCACTTTTTGTTTTTGCAGTTCTGGAATTACAAAGCTTCCTAACTGACTGTCAAAATATGCTTCGTTAGAAATTACATTTGAATTGCTCAGAAGCAGATTATCTGTTTCGTACTTAATGTTGAGCAAGACCTGCTGCAGCAATGTGTCGCTTGGAATTATTGGCGGCGGATTTTCTTTGAGGCGTTTGTGAATTCGCATAAACTTTGGATCGCCGTTGTATTTGTTGCAGAGAGTCTGGTCTTTCTGATTCTTCTGGTCCATTTTCTTTTTGAGTTCTTCAAGTTCTTTGATAGACTTTTGCATATCATCTGCGGTAAGTTCTTCGATATTCTTTTTTGACATTACACGCTTAAGTTCTTCGTAAAGAGAAATGTATTCAGGATCTTTCGAATCCAGATTTCGCAGGAACGCTTTTCTTGTTTTCTCAGCAGTTTCCTGCCACTTGTCTGCAATGGTTAATTCTTCTTCGCCAATCTTTAAGAATGTAAAGTTTATCTGGTCCAGGGCAGTGTTTAAGAGAGCCTGTGTATCTGTTGAATCTTTTATAGAGTCGCTGAAATTCTTATTGAAGATTGTGCGTTCAACTTCGCTGGCAAGTGCCTTTACACAATTGATATCTATTTTCTGCAGAATCTTATCAAAGGCTTGTAAACGTGCTACGTTGTAGAGAACTTTATAATCCTCCAATGCTTTTCTGATTTTGTTTAATTCATCTTTTTCCAGAATGTTTATACTCTGTGAGAAAGCTTCGATGTCACTTGTGTCGTATGCAAAAAGAATATCCTGAATCTCTGTAAGCCGCTTATCTATTTCTTCTGCATCTAAAAAGAGCTGGCTGTAGTTTTCAAATTCATCACCGAGTTCTTCTTTGAGTTCGTTGTAGTATTCTTGATTTGCTTTATCAAACTCTTTGCGGATATCTGCAAAATCTACGATGTAGCCGTAATGGAATTTTTTGTAAGGACGGTTTACGCGAGTGAGTGTCTGCAAAAGGCTGTGGTCTTTTACTACACGGCCCAGATACATCTTTTTAAGACGTGGTGCATCAAAGCCTGTAAGAAGCATGTTGTAAACTACGAGAAAATCTATTTTGCCGGCTTTAAAGTCGTCCCTTTCTTTTTCGCGTGTGTCCTTATCATCAACATCATGAAGAATAAGAACCTTTGTAATAGATTCATATTTTTGTAATTCTTCAAAGATGGCTTTTGCCTGGTCGCTTGAATCTGCAACAATCATAGCTCCGATTGTGTCATCGCCAAGAGTTACCCTTGATTTAAGGAAATCGCCAACGATATATTCTGTAAGTGGGGCAACATATTTTGGATGGGCAAAAAGGTGTTTCTTCTGAAGGCTGCCTTTTATTGTTTCAAGTTCATCTAATACCGAACGAAGCTTTGCCTTGTAGGAAGTTTCAATTGCTTCACGGATAAGGCGGACAGTATATCCATCTTTAATGGAATTGTTGTACCAGTATTTGTGGATGTATGGTCCAAAGATATCTTTTGAATTGAAATGAATTGTTTTATTCTTACCGGTTGCGTCTACAACTTTTGCATTAAGAAGTGGTGTTCCTGTAAGGGCAATTAAAACGGCATTCTTGTCTGAATTAAAGAGATTTGCAAGAAATGAACCAGACGGATTATAACTGCGGTGAGCTTCATCCATAAAATATACACGCTGCACATCGATATCATAGTCATTTGGAGTTGCTACAGATTCTTCACTGAACTTCTGGATGTTCACAACTGTGATTGTTGCTTCCCCATTTTTTGAAGTAGATACTTTTGAAATATTTTTCTTGAAATCTTCTTTTGAGTTTACGATATCAACTTTTAGGTCACGGGCTATGAACTCATTCTTTGCCTGTGTCATAAGGTCCAGGCGGTCTACAATAAAGAAGAATCGAACAGGCTTTGCAAGACAAGCATAATAGTCTCTCAAGAACTGTGAAACAAAATAAGCAAGGGCTGTTTTACCTGAGCCTTGTGTGTGCCAGATAATTCCTTTTGTCTGTGGAATATTATTCTGTCGGTCTGATTCAATTCTATTGTGAATAGCCTTTGTCGCAAACATCTGTGGATAACGCATAATGTGTTTTTCAAGATGCGTAATTCCATTTTTATCAGTTCTTTCTACATAGGCTATACCGTACTGCAATAAAAAGAGAAGTCTTTCTGGATTACAGAGTGATGTAATGATTCTGTTTGTCGGTGTAAATGGTGACTTGTCTTTTTCATAAAAAGTCTGATTTTTTATTTCTGCATGATTATTATCTTTTAGAATCAGATTTTCATTTTCTTCTGATTGAGCATCAATAGGTTTTAAGAAAGATGCTTTTTGATATTCTTCATTTTCTTCGCGAAAATGATTGAAGAATGGTTTTTCATAACTTGCTGTTGCATAGAACGCGCCAAAGAGATTATCAAGATCATCATCGTCATACTCCATGTTGTTTGAGAAAATCATCAGCTGAGTAATATTGATGAACTTGCGGAAGGTCTTGTTTTGCTGACGTTTAATCATTCTGTCGTATTCAGCTTTTATACCTTCTTTGTTATTTGGCTTTTTGACTTCTATAAATGCAAGTGGGATTCCATTGATTAAGAGGGTTATATCTGGACGGAAGTTGTCTTCGCATCCCGGCTTTTGATATGTGAGTTCTGTTACTACATTGTAGGTGTTGTTTTCGGGATGCTCAAAATCTATAAGTTTGATTTTTTCAGGACAGCCTTCAACATCAATTCCATTTACAAGGTAATTATAAAACTTGCGACCAAGGTCTTCATTACCCAGAGAATCAGAAAGTTTATGAACTGTTTTTTCAGTTCCTAATGACTGAGAAAGAAACTCAACAACGAGTTCCGCTGAAGTCTTACTGTATTCTGATTTGTTAATTTTGGAAATGGATTCTTTGAAGATATCTATAAAGATGTTTGTTTCAGCATCAATATTATTTTTTGATTGTAAATAATCTTTTAAAGAAAGATAAGTATAACCTAAACGAGTTATATGAAATAAGGCAGGAAGTTTTACACGAGTGTCTTCTGTAGGTTTACTTTCTTTCATAATTATTATTATAACATAAATACAATAAGAATTGTAAAAAATTATAAAAAAAGCTTCCTGCATAGCAAGAAGCCTTAATCATCGGGCAAACTGGATTTGAACCAGCGACCTCAACGTCCCGAACGTCGCGCGCTACCAACTGCGCTATTGCCCGAAATAAAATAAATTATATGTTAACAGTCGCAATGGCGACCAGAAATAAAAAAACCTTCCGACTTGCGGAAGGTTTAGCGCGAGCGGCGGGGCTCGAACCCGCGATCTCCGGCGTGACAGGCCAGCGCGATAACCAGCTTCGCTACGCCCGCGTGACTTTTATATATTACAGAATTGACTCATTTGTGTCAATTGCTCAAAGCCATTTTTTTAAAAATTTTCAACTATTTTTTTACAAAATACTGCGGATACTTAGCCCTTACATCCTTTACATCAACATAATGACGGTTAAGATGCTGAACAATCAAAGCCTTTGCACCCTTCTCGTCCCTGTTCTTTAATGCATCAAGCAAAGCCTTATGTTCGTTTATAATAATTGTAGTATCAGATGAATACATTCTAAGCTCGCGGAAACGGTCATAATGAATATTCATTGTCTTTACCATGTAATGGCACTGCATTTTATTTGTAATTCTGTAAAGCATTTCGTGAAACTCATTATCCAGCTCCATAAACTTTTCAAAGTTCTGATTAGACTGATAAAACTTCTGAAGATTTACATTTTCTTCAAGCTTTATAAAATCCTCTTCGGTAGCTTTTCTGCAGGCAAGTTCAACAACAGCAACTTCAATTGTAGAACGGATAAAAACAGCTTCTTCTACAAGCTCCATGTCTATAAGGCTGACAAGACTTCCGCGCTGTGGTAAAATCTCAATAATTTTAGTTCTGGCAAGCTCCTGTAAAGCCTCGTGGACTGGTGTACGTGAAAGATGAAGTTCATCTGCAATATCCTGCTCGCTGATCATACTGCCAGGCTGGAGCTGAAGATTGATTATGTTTTCGCGGATTACCCTGAGAGCATAATCTCTGTTTGATTCTTTTGAAAGTTTTTCTATATTTTTCATTAATAAAATAATAAATGACGAAAAAAAACTAGTCAACTAGTATACAAACATTTAATGGAAAAACCTTACCTTATTTTATCCTTCTCCATTTGACTTTTTTCCCCAATTTACATAAATTAAAAATATGAAGAAAAAGAATTACTACAGCTACAAAACTGCTCATTATTATGTAAAATCGGTTGAAGTTTCGGATAATCCGGATATTCTGTTTACTTCTGTATGGAATATATATGATGTTTCTTCTGCTGATAAGGCTGCAATAAGGAATAATGATAATGATTATCTGGCAAAGCTTCCTGTAATCGGGTCCTTTCATTTTAATGGGAAGCAGAAGATGGGCTGTATAAATCTTGAATATGATTTTGAACAGATGACCGAAGTCGGTGAACTTAAGCTTATTTTTTCATATATCTGCCGCTGGGCTTTTTCTCAAAAGGATGTTTACTCTGTAAAAACGACATTCCCTCAGACAAAAAATTATGATGATATATTTGATTATCTTGCCTACAAAAAAGAAAATGAAGAAGGAACTGTTACCCTGCATGCTTCAAAACCGCTTAATACAATTCTTTATCTTGTTTTAGGTATGATTATTGGATTTATTCTAGGCGCTGCTACTGCAAATATGAAAACCGGCATAATTTTCGGTTTTGTAGTCTGCGGAGGAATTGGAATCCTTATGGACAGCAATTACACCCGCCGCCGCAACTGGGTCGAAAATAGGGACTAACTATTGAACAAATATTTATAATTCAATATAATTATAATGTTTTTACGGAATCACCGAAAAAAAGGAGGTGACAAAAAAGATGGCAACAATCACAGTTGATGATTCAGAGAACCTGGAAAAAGCTATTAAACGCTTTAAGAGAATGGTTGAAAAAGAAGGCATTATCCGCGAATACAAAAAGCGTGAATATTTTGTAAAACCTTCTGCTACACTTCATCAGAAGAAAACAACTCTTGAAAGAAAGCTTTTGAACAAAAGACGTAAGTCAGAGAAAAAAGAATACTAATCTTTATTAAAAGATTAAGAAGACTGTCCGAAATCATTTTAGCTTCGGACAGTTTTTTTTATGCCCTCTTCAATTCATCAGAAACATTTCGTATCATTGAATAGAATAAATACCTGTTTCCACGTTTGCCAATAACCCTTATTGTACTTCTAATACAAATCTTCTCACCTTCAGCTTTACAAGCTTCATCATTTTCAGGCCGACAGCACGCATAAAACCAGGTTTCACATTCCTGTTCGTCATAAGTTTTTATTGCTTCCTGAATCACAGAAATATAACGCTCTTTGTTTTCTTCATCCATAACTGTCAGAGGATCTATACCAATCAGCTGACTTTCAGAAAAATCTGTACCTATTTCTTTAAGATATTTTTTATTAACACGCTGAATCTGAATAGCTCCATTATAATATTCAAAAATTGCAGCTCCACCAACATAGTTATTAAAAATCAAAGTTTCCTGCGACATAGGATTCCAGAACTCACAGGAATTAATTGTTTCAATCAGCTGCATTTTTGTAAAGTTATCAGTTGCAGAAGTATTTTTGAGTAAATCTATATAGTGCTGTTCCGGAAGAGGTCTCGAATACAAAAAGCCCTGTATGTAATCACAGCCAATACTGTTTAGAAAATCAGCCTGATTAACATTTTCAACGCCTTCTGCAATAACCGGCATATCAAGCCACTGAGCCATTCTCACAACAGAACTTAAAATTGTACCTCCCCTCCTGTTATCAGATTCAGAGGACAAAAACTTCATATCAAGCTTTACAATATCAAAATCAATATCCTTCAAAACATTAAGTGATGAATAGCCGCTTCCAAAATCGTCCATTTCAACAATATAGCCACAATCGTGCAGTTTTTTAATTACATCATTTACATACTGGCTGCCACCAACTGTGGCCGATTCAGTAATTTCAACCCGAATATATTTAGCAGGAACATCATATTTTTTTCGTATCAATTCAAGATTATCAATAAAATCAGTCTTGAAAATATCGTGACGTGAAAAATTAGTAGAAACAGGAACAATCGAAAGCTTATTATCAATACTGTATTTCAAAAAAGCACAGACGTTTTCAAAAACATATAAATCCAGCTTTGTAATAAATCCATTATTTTCAAAAATCGGAATAAACATTCCCGGCTGTACCAAGCCCTTATCTGGATGATTCCACCTTACCAGAGCTTCCGCCCCAATAAGCTTACCGGAAGAATGATTATACTGTGGCTGATAATATACAACAAACTGCTTTTCGTGCAACGCAGTATTCATAATGCCCGTAATTTCCTGCTCAGAAAGCATTTCGTTACGCATAGATTCCTTATAAAAACAGAACCTTTCGTTATAATTACCACGTATAGAACTTTGTGCAAGAGCCGCACGGTCAATCATGGCATCTGCAGAAAGCTTTTCTTTTGTAGTCATATAAATACCGGCATAGCACGAAACTTCAAAAAACAAATCATAATTGCTAAAGCTGTCTAAAATTAAATTGACTAATTCCTTTGTGCGTTCAGAATCTGCCTTTAACAAAACCGCAAAACTATCGGAACCGGCTCTACAGGCAACTCCAAAATCTCTTGTAACATCGGTCAGCAATGCAGCAAGATAAATTAAAAGCCTGTCACCTTCTGCAGTTCCGTAAATATCATTTATGGCCTTAAACTTAAAAATATCAATATAAACTAATGCCAGTTGAGAAGATTCTACAAGCTCAGGATTTTTTTCCAGGATTTCTTCAACATTGTGACAGAAGGAAGCCCGGTTTTCCAGTCCTGTAAGTTCATCGTATTCTGTCATCAGCGTAAGCCGTCGGTGGAAAGCAATTTCATCACTTATATCTGTAAAGGAAATTGTAATTTTTGTTCCAGGCTCAGCGCAGACAAATCCAACTCTATACCATTTCCAAACCTGCTCGGCGTTTTCCAAATAAAGCTCTGTAAAATGAGCATAAGGTCGGTCCATGGCAATAAAATCTTCAAGCTTTTTCTTAAACTTTAAGGCAGACTGCTCTGTAGTGATTTTATCATCCTTGAATATCTGCCACAAAGGCCTTGAATCAAAAACTGCCGAAAACTGCTCTTTTACAAAATATGTATAATCATAAGTCTCTTTTTTGCAGTCATAAATAATCAGCATATTATGATTATAGGAACGTGCTATTCTATCACTGTCGTATCTTTTTTCTGTTGATTTTGCCCAGTTTTTTTGTGATTGATTTTGAGCAACAAAATCTTCATAAATAACAAAGCAATCACCGCCACGTCTTTTAGCTTCGTGCATTGCCTGTGTACATTTTTCATAAATCTCTTCGAAAGTAAGTCCATCGTTAGGAGTTCTGGCAACACCAATTCCAGCAGATAGAAGGATTCCATTCTGCATAGTATTACGGCATAAAAGAACTATATGCTTTGTAATTCTTTCTATGATTGCCATTGAGGAAACATTTCTTATACAGGCTAAAAAGGCATCTTCCTCAATCTGCCCTATTATATCTGAAGGTTTAAGACTGCGTACAATTTTTTTAAGGATTATGCTTAAGATTTCTTCACTTTTTTTATTACCGAAGGTGTCTTTTATTTTACTAAAACCGTCAAAGTCAAAAAGGATGAATGCACAGGAGCTGTCAGAAGTAACTTTTTTTACAGTATCTTCAAACAGTGTTTTTGGAAGAATCCCCTCATATTTGCATAAAGAAGTTTCAACAAAAGGCATAAAACGAAGCTCCTTTTAAGATTAGCATAGCATAATCCTTTTAAAACTTTATTACACACACTCCACTTAATTATAATACCACAATTTTGAATAAAGTCCATAGTGAAAACAAGCGAAAGTAAGTGAAAGCTAGCGAAAGCCTCTGCTTTATGGTACCAATCACTTTTACTGCTTTCGCTCGTAGTTTTGCAAAGTGTGCAAAACTACGCATTGAAACTTCGCATTGAAACTACGCATTGCTACATAAAAACTGTTACTATGGGCATAAAAAAAACCGGCGTAGATAATCATCACAATTATCATAAACACCGGTTTTATGAGTCTGAAAGATTTAAAAATCAGAATCAGAACAGAAAAAATTAGTTCTTTGCTCTTTCAAGGAATGAACCATCGCGTGTATCAATTACGATTCTGTCATCTGTGTTGATGAACAATGGAACGCGGCATTCAATTCCTGTGTCGAGTGTAGCTGGTTTGAGTGATTTTCCAGAAGTATCACCTTTTACTCCTGGTTCGCAGTAAGTAACTGTTCTTGTAACGCGAACTGGTAAATCAATACCAACTGGTTTTCCTTCGTAGAAAGTAAGGTTGATTTCAAGGTCATCATCAGGAGTAATGTATCCTGCATAGTCACCCAAATCATCTCTTGAAAGCTCAAACTGTTCGTAAGTATCCTGATCCATAAATACAAATGTGTCGCCATCGATGTAAGAAAGTTTTGTTACGTGTGGTTCAAGGTCAACTTCATCAAACTTTTCACCGGCATCAATTCCAAGATCCATTGTAGAACCTGTTACAAGATTCTTTACACGGAAGCTTGTTACCATTCCGGCACGTCCTGAACGCTGTCCGAGCATTTTCTGTACGATAAGCGCATTGCCTTCATAAACGAAAGCTGTTCCAACTTTTAACTGTGATGTCATTAACATAATATAAAACCTCTAAAAAAGATTACGAATTATTCGCTATATTATACTGATTTTGTAAATAAAAGTCATCAGGTTTTGTGCAAGGTCACCATTTTTTCTAAGAGATAGAGCAAAATCCCTGAAGCCATAACATAAGCTGTCTGATTCAGCAAGGAAAGCGGAAATTGAAGCTTCCATTTCTTTATCAGTTACCTCATTTTCAGGTTTATTGATATTGAGCCACACCTGTTCCACAACTTCAAAATCGTCCTGTTTAAAATGCTGCTTCATTCTTTCTAAAAGAGCTTTTACCTTTACAAGCTGGTAATCTTCACTCTGCGGGTAAGCCTGCCACACAAAAGGAATGCCGCTTAAACAAGCCCTGCTCAAAGATTCTTCTCCACGGATGAACAGTAAAGAACAGGTTTTCATCATTTTATCCCAGGCGTCCTGGTTTAAGTAAGGCAGCTTCTCGACAGCCAGCCCGCTGGTTTTATTTTCCTGTTCGCCATCACACTTCTCTATTGCTTCCAGTAAAGATTTCTGCCCCCTGCCCTGTGCTGCAAGTATTTTTTTCTGCTGACTTTGAACATCTGAATAATTTTTTATTGCTTTTACAAGAGGCTTCCAATCACGCTCATATGTAAATACAAGGATTCCGCCATCAGTTTTTCTTTCCGGTAAGATTTTCCATTCTTCATCAATTATGAGTCCGCCAGTTTTTTCTGTAAAACCCGGCATAAAGTTTACTTTCTGTACCTTTGCACTGCGGGTTAATGATTTTAAGCAGTGAAAGGTTTCTGCATAAGTTTCAGCTGTAAGGTAATCAATCATAATCACCTGAACAGTACGTTCAAGCTTATCTTCAAAAAGGATTTTTTCCATCCAGTCTGGTCTGCCGCACTGAAAGCATTCCAGAATAACAGAAAGCTTTTCTCCATCATTTTTTGAAAACTCGCTGTAACAAAAATCGTAAGCATTCCAGTTATAAACATTTATATTCTGAACATTCTGAAAGTTTTTATGAGGGACAACCTTGTCGCATATTCTGTTAAAGGCTTCCAGATCATCAACAATGAGATTTATAGAGTTTTCTTGTGATTCGTTCTGTGGGGATTCCTGCTGGAGCTTTACAAGCCTTTTTGCCAGCCTGTAAGCAACTCCAATATCGCCATAATTATCAACTACTTTGCAAAGGATTGTAATTATCATTAATCAACCTGACTGTACAGAGAACCAATTTCTTCCCGCCATTCAGATTTTTTATCTTTATCTTCCCAATCAATTATTTTCTTTATTGTAAAATGACGCTGGTCACGAATATTTTCATAGTAAAGTAAACCAAACCTTCCCTGTCCTATATAAGCTATTTTTTCGTTTGGTCCGATGTTTTCATTTTTTTCAACTTCTGCAAGCACACATTCAAAATGAACAGGTTTTCCTGTAGCTTTATCAGCCATAGCGCTTGCAACATCTGTAATTGGCTGATTGCACTTTGGACAGATAACTTCCCGTGCTTTTATTTCCTGAATAGCCTTCTGGCGCTCCCGTCTGGAAGCTTCATCTTCGTAAAGAGTATGATTAAATTGAAATGATTTTTTTTCCGGTTCGTTTCTGTCACTTCTGTCATTTCTATCGTTCCGGTTATTTCTGTTATTTTGCTGAGAATTGTTCTTTTGATTATTCCAGTTTGAATATTTTTTGTTTCTACGATTTTTATCCATCAAAATCCTCTGATAAAAGGAAAATCTCACAAAACTGTCATTCTCTTAGCTTTAATTCTTCAGGATTTTCAACAAGTTTTTTGCTGATAACCTGTGCAATCCGCTGAATTGCATTGTTGAGATATTCCTCGTTATGTATTTTTTCCCGCAATTCCAAGATTCGGGGCGACAGCTTGCGTTCATCTGTTCTTTCAAGAACCAGCGTAGTTGTCGCATTTGAAGTAACACCAGAAATCATAAAGACTCCATCTCATTATTCCATGAAAGCATTTTCAATATGATACACTTCGGGAAGCCCCTGCATATCAAGAACAATTACATCATAGCGAATGTAACTGTTACTATATTGTCGATGATTTAACAGAAAACGTTTAGACGTTTTTAAAATTCTTTGCAATTTCTGTCTATTCAACACGCTGGAAAGCATATCTGAGGTAGCCTGAGGAAGCGTTTTTACCTCTACAAACACCAGAGTTTCTGCTTTCTCTGCTATTATATCAATTTCACCTGTTTTTGTCCTATAGTTTCTCTCTAATATTTCATATCCTTTTTCTATAAGATATTTACTGGCTCTTTCTTCTCCTGCTGCACCTGTCTGTTTACTGTTCATTCTCTTCTCCTTTTTCACCAAGTATAAAAGAAAAGATGATTGCAACTGCTTCCCAGGTTTCTTCCGGTATTAAAGTTCCGGTATCACAGGAATCTAAAAGGTTTACAAGCTCCATATTTTCAGTTATAAAAACATTTTGTTTTTCTGCTTCTTCAATTATTTTTTGTGCAACAATACCGGTTCCTTTTGCGGTGATAATAGGAGCAAGACATCCTTCCGGGTATTTAAGTACAACTGCCTTTTTCATACTTCACCATCCACCATAAAAAAATCTTCGGAAGCACAGGCACTGCCTTCAATTTCTTCGCTGTCACACCACAAAACTTCTATTGGTTTATTCTTGGAAAGCCGGCTTATATACGATTCAAGCTTTTTCGGTTTATTTTGTATATCTTCTTCCTGCCAGGGAGAAACATTCATTTTAATTTTTTCAAGGCTTCCGTTTTCATACAAAAGTGAAAAAAGATACTTTTTATCATTATAATTACAAAGAAGATTCAAAAGCTTAATTCGGTCGGCATCATTCATCAGCATACGGATAGAACCGGTTCCTGTTATTTCAGCTTCAGATTTTTTTATAATCTCATACGGAAAAAAATACCAGGTGCCCTGTGTTGAATTGATTTTATTCATAAGGCTGAAATGGCTGCCTGAATGATTCCCGGAATGTTCACCGTGTTGTTTACCTGACTGTTCACCAAAATCTCCATCAAGCTCTGCGAGGAGTTCTAAAAGTTCATCTTCTGAACCGTTTATTCCCTTACGTGCAAGCAGTGAAAGCAGTTCTGATGCTGATTTTTCTTTTCCCTTAAACTTTACCGCCACATTTCTTATCCGCTGTAATAAAGATGAATCCAGCTTCATGGAAAGCTGTTTGAACTGCTGTAATAAATGATAGGAAAGCTCTTCTGCCGGTAAACCAATTGATTCCAGAAAAGAAAAAATAGCCTGCTGGTTTGCAAGCTCCATTGTAAGCTTGTTTTCTGAACCTGATAGAACAGGAAGATTTTTTGGGATAATCTGAACCTGCCCTTTTTCCAGGCTTACAGTTGCTACAAAAGAACTCCCCACAGAAAGCTTTGTTTCAGCACCTCCCATTCCTTTTGCATTTAAAAGGATTTTAGCACCTGCAACCGTACCTTCGTACTTTCCGTTTCCTCTGTCACCTGTAATACGAACAAGCACCTGACTGCCTTCCTGCAGTATCTTTTGCGCTGTCAGATTTTTTGTGAGAAAAGATTGCTGTACTTTAGCAAGACTGGCATCCATCAGTTTTTATTTTACATAATAAACTTTTTCATTTCTATAGTAAAAAAAAGAGATTGTGACGAATCACAATCTCTTTTCGATACCAAAAGATTTCCGGGGTAAGCCCGAAAATGACAATTATTTAAGCTGTTATACCAGGACTACTGTGCTGTATTCTCTGCTGATGCCTGTGTTGCTGCTTCAGCTGCTTCTGCCTTAGCTTTAGCTGCTGCTGCTGCTCGTGCGTTTCGTGCTTCCATTTCTGCCTTAACCTTAGCACCAACTCTTGTCTTAACCTTAGCAGATTTACCAATCTTGTCACGCAGGTAGTAGAGCTTAGCACGGCGCACTTTACCAGGACGAACAACGTCAACCTTTACGATACGTGGGCTGTTATAAGGGAATACACGTTCAACACCTACACCGTAAGAAATCTTGCGAACTGTAAATGTCTGGCGGGCACCTTCGTTCTTCTTGCAAAGAACGATTCCTTCAAAAACCTGTACACGTTCAGTTTTACCTTCAATAATTTTGAAGAAAACTTTTACTGTATCACCAACATTAAAATCCTGAGCACCAGGACGTCTCTGTGTCTCTTCAATAGTTTTAATAAGATCCATTTTAATCTCCTGCAGTCTTCTTTTTACGTTTCTTTTTATCACGCTTTAAGCTGACTGTTTCAGTTATTTCCTCAATCATCTTCTCGGCTTCTTCGGTAAGCTGACCTTTCATTCTGGCAAGAGCAATTAAATCAGGTCTTACTGCCAGAGTTTTTTCCAGCCGCTTCTTAAGCCGCCACTTTCGGATTTCCTCATGATTACCGCTCAGCAAAACTGAAGGAACCTTCATACCCTTCCATTCTTCCGGATGAGTATACTGCGGATACTCCAAAAGTCCGTCACAATAACTTTCTTCTTCCAAAGATTCTTTTGAAATAACACCGTCAACCAAGCGGTAAACTGTGTCTATTACAACCGTTGCTGCAACTTCACCCGAAGACATTACATAATCCCCGATTGATATTTCTGCATCAACATAAGAATCAATTATCCTCTGGTCAATACCTTCGTATCTTCCACAGATAAAAACAAGCTCGTCCTTGTGACTCAATTCTTCTGCAACTTTTTGTGTAAGCTGCTTTCCGCTTGGAGTAACGTAAATTACGTACTTTTTGCGGGCATTCACACTATCAAGTGCCTTTGAAAGTGGTTCTGCAAGCATTAACTGGCCTGCTCCACCTCCATACGTTCCGTCATCACAGGTATGGTGCTTATCTAGGGCAAAATCCCTGATGTTCACCAAATCGTAAGCAATAATTTCCTTTTCTACCGCCTTGGCCATGATTGAGTTTTCAAAAAAAGCCCTGACAATATCAGGAAATAAGGTCAGCACAGTAAATTTCATGGAATTACTCCAGAATCCAGAGGTGCATCAATTGAACCGTACCGTTCTGAATATCAACATTACCTATAAACTCCTTTCTGAAAGGAACATAGACAACCCTTGGTTTTCCTTCGGGTGTAGTTTTCAATTCGTCAGCAATACAATTGCAACTTTCGGAGAGTGAAACTTCAAGCAAGTAACCTGCTCCGCCTTCCAAAACGTCTGTGATTGTCCCTGTTACAACAGGTGCATCCAACGTTGCCGGTCCGTCTCCCTCATAAATAAGGGAACAGTTTCGTAAATCCTCAATGTACCATTCACCTTTTTTCAAAGGTTTTGCGTACTTTCTGGGAACCAGAATCTCCCAACGGCTATATTTTTTAATCTCCGTGTCGGAATCAATTCCCTTAAACTTAAAATATGCGACCGCATTTCCCAAAGAAACCGATTCAACCTTTGTTTCTTTCTGCTGGTCTCCATACCGCAAAGTAACTTCTTTTAAATCAAGCAGATGCTCATATTCACCAGAAGCACTCTCTACTTTACATTCACCCATAAACCCGTGAGTTCCACGGATGAAACCAACCACAAACCGTGCTTTTTCCATCAGCAATATTCCCTGAAACTAATCAAGAATATCAAGACTGTAATGTTTACCGTCTTTTACTGCCGAAGCGCTTAATACTG
Organism: Treponema sp.; assembly: GCA_016290335.1. The sequence goes on from JAEETM010000001.1 coordinate 34,157, forward strand.
TGCGTATAGCCTTGGCAATTCTACCGTACTTACCGATTACTTTGCCAATGTCGCCGTCCGCAACCTTAAGCTGCAGCACCATGCCCCTTTCGCCTTCAGTTTCATTTACAGTAACAGCTGACGGATCATCGACCAATGATTTTGCGATGTATTCAATCAGGTCCTTTTCCATAATCAGTTCTCCTGTAAATTAGTTTGCCGATTTGGCATTCTGAACGTTAATCAACTTCTTAACGATGTCAGTAGGCTGAGCACCAACGCTGATCCAGTACTTAGCACGATCAATGTCAATAGAAACCTGTTTGTCTTCAGCAGCGATTGGCTGATAAGTTCCGATTTCTTCGATACATCTTCCGTCACGTGGTTCACGACTATCCTGTACTACAACACGATAGCATGGACGTTTCTGAGTACCAAATCTCTTAAGTCTGATTTTGACCATTTATTCCTCCACAGAACCATTCTGGTTCCAATTTTGCTAATTAGGACACAATAATTCCTATTGTGCATAGTGAGATAATATAATATAAAAAAAACAGGAATTATTCAATAGTAGAACGAAAGCTGTGTTCGAATTACATCAGACACTTATTTCGCATCATCATTGATTATTGTATTTACCGGAAGCTCTTCAGCTTCTGGAAGTTCTTCTTCACTAAATTCTTCACTAACAGTTGTTGTCGTTTCTTCTACATCAGTTTTCGATGTTTCTGTTTTTACAGTTTCTGTTTTCTTTGGCTCAGGTTTGATTTCCGGTTTAATTTCAGGTTTTATTTCAGGCTCAACAACATCTGCCCTTTTTGCAGTACAAACCCACAACCCATCCAGATTCATAGCTTTTGCACCTTTTGAAACAGCAACCGCATCTCTAAGACGTCGGGCCTGTTCTATATTATCTTTTGGAACATCATACAGAACTCTGTAAAAATCTCCCTTAGGAGTATTTGCCAGATAAATCCAGGAAGGAAGATTATTTTTCTCTAATGATTCGCAGCATATATCTGCGTTTTCCTTCACTTGGAATGAACCTAAACATACATACCATTCTTCTGCCATTAAGACTTGAAGCACCAGAACCATTAATGAAGCTATAATCAGTTTCTTTTTCATTTTATTCCTCACTCTATATTAAAATAATAATTAACAGATTAAACTAATTATTAAAGCGTGATAAAAACAGTTTTGTTCTTTCCTGTTTTGGATTATTAATTACTTTTTCAGGTTCACCCTCTTCTACGATTACACCGCCATCCATAAAGATAATGTGGCTGGAAATATCCCGGGCAAAGGCCATTTCGTGAGTTACAACTACCATTGTCATTTTTTCAGCGGCAAGTTCTTTGATTACGGCAAGGATTTCGCCGGTAAGTTCAGGGTCAAGCGCAGAAGTCGGTTCGTCAAACAATAAAACTTCGGGCTTTAAGGCAAGTGCACGGGCAATGGAAACACGCTGCTGCTGACCGCCGCTCAATTCACACGGATACGCATCTGCTTTCGTTTCAAGCCCCATTCTCTGCAAAAGCTCCATTGCAACAGCTTCTGCTTCCTGTCTGTTTTTTTTCAAAACCCGAATCTGCGGTTCAGTAACATTTTTTAATACAGAATAATGCGGAAACAAATTAAAGTTCTGGAATACAAGTCCGCTTTTTAAGGTAATTTCATGACGTTTTGCTTTATCAGCATAAAGGCCATTTTGAACAAGAGTTTCTCCGCAAATCTTAATTGTACCATCAGTAACATCTTCCAGCTGAGATACACAACGAAGGATTGTAGATTTTCCAGAGCCGCTCGGACCAATAATACCGAGTACTTCACCCTTCTGCACAGAAAAAGAAATACCTTTTATAACATCAAGAGTACCGAATGATTTTTTTAAGTTTTCTACAATAATAATATCAGACATATTTTCAAATCCTTCGATATTCATCAATTATAATAAGCAAGCTTCTTTTCTATCTTCTGGAAAATAAAAGAAACCACCCAGTTCATAATAAAATAGAAAACTCCGGCAATAAACAACGGAACAAAGCTGAACAAAGCTCCCTGACGTTCTTTTGCAACCATCAGAAGCTCTGAAACACCAATTACAGAAACAAGGGCTGTATCCTTTACAAGTGTTATGACTTCGTTGCCCATTGCAGGAACAATTCTTTTAATAACCTGAGGCAGAACAATTCTGAAGAAAGTCTGCCCTGAAGTATAGCCTAAAACCTTTGAAGCCTCATACTGACCTTTTGGAATAGATTCAATTCCACCTCTGTAAATCTCTGCAAAATATGCTGCGTAATTTATAGAAAGCGCTATAATTGCGGCTGCAAAGCGATTCCACTTAAAGTTTACTTCATACCCCATGTTTACAAGCCAGCGTATAAAAAGCCCGGGCCCGAAATAAACAACAAGAAGCTGGAGCATAAGAGGAGTTCCCCTGATTATCAAAAGAAAAACATTTACCAGACCGGATAAAAACTTATTCTTTGACATACGCCCCATTGCAATAGGAAGTGCCAGAGGAATTGAAAAAATCAGTGTGAGGAAAAAAACTTCAAGCGATGTCAGAGAACCATCCAGCATCGCTTTAAGCATTTTTAAATATCGTTCAAAGGTCATAAAAGGATTATTTTCCAATAACGCTTACGTCTTTACCAAACCATTTTGTGCTGATAGCAGTCACAGTTCCATCCTTCTGCATTTCAATAAGGATCTGCTGTACTTTATCGCGCAATTCAGGTTCGTTCTTTCTAAAACCAATTCCGTAAGCTTCTTTTGCAAGTGCCTGTGGAACTACAAAGAAAGGTTCACCTGTCTGAGCAATTGAATAGTTAGCAACAACGCTGTCCATTACAACACCGTCAACACCACCAATTTTAAGGTCGTTCAAAGCAGTGATGTTATCTTTAAAAGGAACAACTTTTTTAAGTCCTGCTTTGAAATCTCTGTTTGCCTCTTCATCAACAGCATCCTGAGCACTTGAACCACTCTGAATACCAAGGTTTTTACCTTTCATATCTGCAAGAGTTTTGATTCCACTGGCTTTCTGTACAACCAGAACCTGCTCGTTATTCAAGTAAGCAAAGGTGAATGAAAGTGCATTTTTCCTGTCTTCTGTGATTGTAAAACCATTCCAGATACAGTCAATTTTACCTGTTTCAAGCTCCGCTTCTTTTGCATCCCAGTCGATTGGCTGAGCCTTGAAATTAACACCGAGTCTCTTTGCAACTTCCTTTGCAAGGTCAATATCATAACCTACAATTTCATTGTTATCATCGCGATAACCAAGTGGTGGGAAAGAATCATCAAGACCAAGAACAAAAGTTCCTCTTTCCTTCAATGCTGTAACAGCATCCTTTTTTTCAGCTTTCTTACAGCTTACAGTACAGAACAAAGCTGCTACAGCCATAATTGATAATACAATTCGTTTCATTATCTTCCTCCAAATTATTATTTCTATTATTAATCAAAGACCTTTTACAGACTTTGAATTATAACCTTATGCTTTTCTTTTTGCAGAAAAAGCCTTTAATTCGGCAATCTGCTCCATAACCTTTTCTGAAGCAGGTCCACCAGCTGTTTTTCTTGCTTCTACACAAGCTTCCGTAGTAATTACAGAGTAAATATCTTCTTCAATAAGTGAAGAACACTCTTTGAACTCTGTAATACTCAACTGCTCAAGTTCACAGCCTTTTTCAATTGCCATTCGAACAGCTCTTGCAGAAACTCCATGTGCAGTTCTAAAAGGCATTCCTTTTTTTACAAGATAGTCAGCAACATCAGTTGCGTTAAGATAACCGCCCTTACATGCTTCAAGCATACGTTCCTTATTCCAGCTGGCACTTGCAATCATCTGAGTAAACACACGAACGCAGGAAATTACAGTGTCGCAGGCATCGAAAAGGCTTTCCTTATCCTCCTGCATATCTCGGTCGTAAGCAAGAGGAAGAGCTTTCATCATTGTAAGGAGGGCAAATAAATCACCGTAAACCTTTCCTGTTCTTCCGCGGATAAGCTCTGCAAAATCAGGATTCTTTTTCTGCGGCATGATAGAACTTCCAGTTGACCAGCGTTCACTTAAATCTATAAAGCCAAACTCAGTTGTAGACCACAAAACAACTTCTTCACAGAATCTTGAAAGATGCATCTGAATCATTGCAAGGTTTGAAGCTGTTTCAATAAAGGTATCTCTGTCGGAAACAGTATCAAGAGAGTTTGCAGTAACGCCTGAAAAACCAAGCAGTTCAGCTTCGTACATTCTGTTTAATGGAAGTCCGCTGCCGGCAAGTGCGCAGGAACCGATTGGTGAAATATTGATTCTTTTAAGTGAATCTTCAAGACGCTGCCAGTCGCGAACAAGCATCCAACTCCAGGCACAAACGTGATGTGCAAGAGTTACAGGCTGTGCATGCTGCATATGTGTAAAGCCCGGCATGATTGTTTTTGTATTTTTTTCTGCAATTTCGGTAAGAGCAGAAACTAACGTTAACAGTGTATTCTGTAATTCAGGAATAAAGCGTCGGAGATAAAGCCGTTCATCAAGTGCAATCTGATCATTACGGCTGCGACCTGTATGAACTTTTTTTCCAGCCTCACCTATTCGGTCTGTTAAGGTTGCTTCAACAAAAGAATGAATATCTTCTGCAGAATAATCTATTGCAAGCTTTCCGTCCTCTAAATCTGCCCGGATTGATTCAAGACCTTTTACAATTTCATCGGCTTCTTTTTCTGAGATGATTTTAGCAAAAGCAAGCATTTTTGCATGTGCAATACTTCCCTGAATATCATCAAGAGCCATTCGTTCATCAACATGAATTGAAGTTTCAAAAGCAACTGCTTCGGCGTCCGGACCTTCTTCAAAACGTCCATGCCAAAGTGCTGCGTGATTATCTTTAGTAATAGTACCGTGTGTTGCCATAGTTGTATTATATATAAATACGATATAGTTTTCAATTAAAGGGGTTCGCTAAAAAAATGTATTATTTCTTCTTCTTTTTCTTAGCCTTTTTACCGGATTGCTCTGAGGAATCGTTATTCACTGGCTCTACAGAAGTTTCAATTTTTACGCGTTCAGTTTTTGTATCACCTGTGATTGAACCATCTTCTTCTGTATTCTCCGGCTTTTCAATTTTTGTAAAATGAATATGGCGCTCATGCTCTTCCTGAATTGATTTAATTTCATCATCACTAAGCTTTGCGCGTTTTTCTACATACTTGTTATAATCATCAAAAACATTAGACCAGCTTATTCTTGTAAAGAAATATTCTTCTTCAGGAGTATTTACACCGGTAAGAATATTCTTGTAAGTTGCTTTTGAATCTATTTTTTCTATAAGCACATCAATCCGCGGGTTTGGATAATCATGCATCATAACAACAGTTTCATCCATTACCCTTCCATCGCGAAAGAGACTTATATAGTTTGATTTCCAGGCATCGTTTTTATTTGACCCCGGCATTGGTTCCAGCCACAAATCTATAGCTCTGGCAATTTTTTCTGCACGGTTTGCATCATAACAGGAAGGAATTACTACCATTTTTGTATTTGAAACTGTTCTGTAATGTCCTTTACTGTTTGGTCCAAGCGGGAAGCACACAAAACCGTAATCATCATTCATACCGGTAAAATCATGATACGCAACTCTGGGGTCCTGATGACCTACCATAAAGGCAGTTTTTCCTTCAATAAATGCTTTGTAGCAATAATCAGGACCTTCATTTCTTTTATCTGGCATTTGATGTTTTGCCCAGATTTTATGCATCCAGTTAAGCGCTTCCATTGTATTTGTGTTGATTATGTTGCTTGAATAATTACCTTCAATATCTCTGTTTATTACGGCAGTATCGTTTGAATCAAGACACAGGATTGCAAAATCATTCATATCTGAAGACATTGCATATACATCTGTTTCACCGTCATAATCAGTATCAGCAGTTACTTTATTGCAAAGACGTTCAAACTCACTCCAGGTCCATTTTCCTGCAAGCTGTAAATCATAAAGATACTCTGAAGTATATCCTATTTCCTGAAGCATTTTTTTATTAAAATATACACCCAACAGCGGCTCATCCTTTTCCCAGCTGAATGCATAAAAAGAACGTCCCCTTGTGAGTTTATAAAGTGTATTCTGATTATATTTACTGCTGTTATGATAATCTACACCTTCGATTTTTGATAAATCATAGAAAAGATTTGCCCTTACTCCAAGTGCTGCCATACGGTTATCAATCATAAAAACATAATTTTCGTTGCCATCACTTACACAGTAATTTAAAGCCATTTTAGGAAACTCTTCTGCTCCCCAAGTCTGCTTTTGAACAACATTCATATTATATGTTTTGAAAAGCCATTCATACCAGTAATCGCGGGTGCTTTTTGTAGTTGAGTTTTTTTTGTTTTCGCGCATGTAGCTTGCTATAACTACATTTATACCGTCCAGATTATATGCACGATTGTTGTAATTCAATTTTGGTTCTGTTCCGTCAAAAGGATTATCACTTTTTTCTTTTGCAAATACGAAGGATCCTGATAAAACAAAAAATGATAAAACTACAAGAGTCTTCTTTAATATATTCATGCCGTAAAAACCTCTATTAAATAAGTACAAAATTAGATGCATATATTATATCATTATTTATTGATTATGGATACTTTTAAAATACACTTTTAAAATGCAAAAAAGGGATTCTGCATTTTACAAAACACAGAATCCCTAAGCCAAAAAGGAGTTTATGAAAAGGTACTATCTATTTACATCGTCAAGAAGTCCCTGCCATACATTTTTGCAGTTCTCATAAGCTTCTTCCGGGGTCTGATAACCACCACAAACACCCCAAATCATATCTCCCTGTGAAAGGCCAGAAACGAGTGTGTCGTATCTAGGATTTGGAGTTTTTGCCATAAGCTCAAGAGTTTCATCAACTGCACGGGAGTCTCTGAAGCCTGCATAGTATGATTCTTTCCAGGCATCAGGACCATCATAACCAGGTACCGGTTCAAGCCACAAATCAACTGCTTTAGCAATTTTTTCAATTCTTTCTGCATCATAACAGGATGGAATTACACACATATTTGTATCGTGAATTGTTTTGTAAACGCCATTTCCATGAGGACCGAGTGGGAAGCATACAAAGCCCCAGTCATCTGCCATTGAAGCAAAACGTCCGTTTGGTTGAGCGTTATATTCCTGATCTGCAAGGAAAGCTGTTTCTCCATTGATAAATGCACTGTAGAAATAATCCCAACTTGCACCTTCTTCCTGTGGAAGCTGATAAGTTGCCCACATTTTAGCTATCCAGTTAAAGGCTTCCATAGATTTTTCTGAACCTGCATTGTTGAAATATTTTCCGTTTGCATCACGTCCAATAAGAGAACCGCCGTTTGAATCGAGTGCTGCATAAGTAAACTCTGTATTAAAAGAAGACATTGCATAAATATCGATTACACCATCATTATCTGTATCTTTTTGAACCTTTCTACAGATTTCTTCAAAGGTTTCCCAAGTCCACTTACCTTCTTTCTGTAAGTCATAAGGAAGATCCGGGTTAAGACCATTTTCCTGAAGGATTCTCTTATTGAAGAACATTCCATTTTTTGGTTCTGGTTTTCCCCAGTTGAAGCAGTAGAAGGAATCACCACGCTGAAGCTTCTGTACACAACCCTGGTCGTATTTTGAAGCATCCTTGTAATCTACAGATTTAACTTTTGATAAATCATAGAAAAGGCTTGCTTTTACACCAGTATTAGCTGTACGGCCATCAATGATAAAAATGTAATTTTCATCTCCGCCTGTGATACAGAAATTCTGTACAAACTGTGGATTTGAACCCCATCCTGATACTGATTTCTGTGTAATTTTTACATTGTATGTATCTTGTGTCCACTGTCGCCAGGCAAAAAGATCTTCCTGCTGCTTTGATGCAGGAACCGCATCCGGGTCTGACCACCAGTCTCCAACAATTACAGCCATTCCTTTAAAATCAAACTTCTTTTTTGTTACAGGATCTTTCTGTGGTTTGATTGATTTGTAAGGATCGTCCTTTTTCTTTTTTGCAGCTGATGCTGTTCCTACCAAAAGCAGTGCTGCAAATATAACACAACACATTTTTTTCAAAATAGTCATATTTCGTTACCTCCAAATTATTTTTCTTATAAAAGAATTATATCATCAATCAAACCATTCTTTCAGTTTACAAATTGTATTAAATTACTTAATAAATTAGTGATTTGTAAGCTTAAAGCATTTTTTTTACCTGTTCATATCGTCAAGCATACCCTGCCAGACATTTTTCCAGGTTTCATAAGCTTCTACAGGAGTTTGCCAGCCCCAGCAGATTGCATTAAGCATATCATCATTACCAATACCGCTTACAAGCTTATCTACACGCTGATTAGGAATCTGAGCAAGAAGCTCACAGGTTTCATCTACAGCACGAGCATCGCGGAAGCCAGGGTAATAATCTTCTTTCCAGGCATCAGGTCCGTCGTAACCAGGTGTTGGTGTTACATACAAATCTACAGCCTTAGCGATTTTGTTAGCCTTTTCCAAATCATAGCATTTTGGAATTATCCACATTGGAGAATCGTGCAAGGTGTGATATTTTCCATCTCCACTTGGGCCTTTAGGGAATGCAACAAAACCAAAGTCATCTTTCATTACTGAAAGTGTTCCACCAGGCTGAGCAATAAACTCCTGGTCAGCAAGGAAAGCTGTTTCACCATTAATAAAGGCTACACGGAAATAATCCCAAGCTGCACCTTCTGGCTGAGGGAGCTGATAAGTTGCCCACATATGAGCCATCCAGTTCCAGGCTTCCATAGATTTATCTGAACCAGCGTTATTAAAGAACTTACCGTTGGCATCGCGGGAAATACGGCTTCCACCATTTGAATCGAGAGCTGCATCTCCAAAACAGGTATAGAAAGAAGACATAGCATAATTGTCGATTAAACCGTCATTATCAACATCTCGCTGTACTTTCTTACAGATTTCTTCAAAGCTTTCCCAAGTCCACTTACCATCTTTCTGCAAATCATAAGGAAGATCTGGATTAAGACCTGATTCTTCAAGAATCCTTTTGTTAAAGAACATACCTTCTCGTGGCTCAGCCTTTACCCACTGGAATGTATAATAAGAATCACCTTTCTTAAGTCTTTCGCAAACACCTTTGTCATATTTTGGATCATTCATATAATCAACAGATGTAATTTTAGACAAATCCCAGAACAAATCGGCTTTAATTCCAACATTTGCAGAACGGCCGTCAATACAAAGGATGTAATTTTCATCACCGCCAGTAATGCAGTAATTAGTTACAAACTGAGGCATGGAAGCCCAGCTTGCTGCCTGAGCCTGATAGCATTTCATATTGTAAGTTTGATTTACCCACTCCTGCCATGCCTTATCATCTTCCTGTTTTTTAGAAGCAGGAGCTGCAGAAGGATCAGTCCACCAGTCTCCAAGAATAATTGTCATTCCCTTAAAGTCGTAAACCTTTTTTGTAGCCGGATCCTTTTGCTTTTCAATTTTCTTGAAGGCATCATTCTTCTTTTTCTTTGCAGCAGAAACCGGGTTCAAAAGAACTACAGCAAGCACTGCAAGAACCATTGCGTTTTTTAATTTGTTTGTCATGTTTTCCTCCATAAAGTAATTTTACTTTACTTTTTAAGTATAACATAACTTTTTATAAAGTAAACTAAAATTTTAATTTAATTTACTTTTTTTTAGTTAATTTTGGGATTGTCGTGTCTAGCACGACAATGACATTTTTTTTGCAATGACATAAAAAAAACCGCCAGCCTAAGCCAGCGGTTTTCAAATTATATCAGATTATAAAAAGCTGAATATTAGCGGTTACAATCGTCAATAAGTCCCTGCCATACATTGTAGCAGCCTTCATACAATTCCTGAGCTGTTCCGTTACCACCACAGAGGTTCCAGATGATGTCGCCCTGGTTCAAACCAGAAATAAGAACATCGTATCGTGGGTTAGGATTGTCCATCATGTACTGTAATGTTTCATCAACAGCACGTGAATCGCGGAATGACTGCCAGTATCCGTCTTTCCAAGCATCTGGTCCTTCATATCCAGGAACAGGTTCTGCCCAAAGGTCAACAATCTTAGCAATCTTTTCAGCACGGTCTGCATCGTATACAGAAGGAATAATCATAATGTTGTTCTGATGAACTGTCTTGTATTTTCCATCTCCATGAGGTCCGAGTGGGAAGCAAACAAATCCGTAGTCGTCAGCCATTGACCAGAACTTTCCGTTAGGCTGTGCATTGTATTCCTGATCTGCGAGGAATGCAACTTCACCATTTGTAAATGCTGTATAGAAGTAGTCCCAGTTCTCGCCTTCTTCCTGAGGGAGCTGATATGTAAGGAACATGTGCTGAATCCAGTTCCAAGCTTCCATAGCTTTTTCTGAACCTGCAACGTTTATATATTTACCATTTGCATCGCGGTCGATAATTTTTGCACCGTTTGAATCCAATGCTGAGTAAGAGAATTCTGTGTTGAAAGAAGCCATAGCATACTGATCGATTACACCATCGTTATCTGTATCACGTGTTAATTTCTTACACATCTCTTCAAATGTATCCCATGTCCATTTTCCAGCTTTCTGCAAATCATATGGATAGTCAGGATCATAACCATTTTCCTGAAGGATTCTCTTGTTGAAGAATACACCGTTTCTAGGCTCTGGTTTTCCGAGGTTGAAACCATAGAAAGAATCACCTTTCTTAAGAAGGTTTACAGTTCCCTGCTCGTATTTGTTGGCATCTTTATAGTTTACACTCTTGATTTTTGACAAATCATAGAAAAGATTAGCTTTTACACCAGTTGTTGCAGAACGTCCATCAATAGTGAATACATAGTTTTCATCACCACCAGAAATACAGAAGTTTGATACGAACTGTGGGTTTGAACCCCATCCACAAACTGCCATCTGCTTTACTTTGAAGTTATAAGCATCATAAGTCCAGTCACGCCATGCGAACTGATCTTCTTCTGCTTTTGAAGCAGGCTGTCTGTCTGGATCACTCCACCAGTCAGCGTAAATAACTTCCATTCCCTTGAAGTCATAAACTTTCTTTGTTTTTGGATCCTTCTGTTTTACAACTTTCTTGTAAGGATCATCCTTCTTCTTCTTTGCAGCAGAAACAGTACTTGTTACCATTAATGCAGCAATAGCGATACAAAGCGCTTTCTTCATAGTACCTTTATTCATTTTTTTCTCCTCTTAATTGTACTTTATAAAAGATATTATAATTATATCATTAAACCAAAATAATGCAATTTAATTTTTACAATATAATAGTACAAATCCCCTATTATATTGTATTTTTGCTTATCGGTTAGTATCGTCAATCAATCCCTGCCATACGTTTTTAGCATTTTCGTATGATTCTTCAGGAGTAGCCCAGCCGCCCCAGATGCCCCAAATCATATCACCGGTGCTTAAACCGCCAACAAGACCGTCAAAGCGTGGATTAGGAGTATCCATCATAAGCTGCAAGGTTTCATCAACTGCTCGTGGGTCTCTGAATGATGAATAATAACCTTCTTTCCATGCTACAGCATCATCATAACCAGGAACAGGTTCAAGCCACAAATCAATAGCTTTTGCTACCTTTTCTGCTCTTTCTGCACTGTAAATGCTTGGGATAATACACATATTTGAACTGTGGATTGTTTTGTAAACGTGGTCACCGGAAGGTCCGAGTGGGAAGCATACAAAACCAAAATCATCCTGCATGGAAGAGAACTTTCCCTGTGGCTGTGCATTATATTCCTGATCGCAAAGGAAAGCAGCTTCTCCATTTACAAAGGCTGTATAAAACCAGTCCCAGTTTGCATCATCACCAGGAGATGGCTGCTGATAGTTCTGTGCAATTTTTACACACCAGTTCCAGGCTTCCATTGATTTGTCTGAACCTGCATTGTTATAATATTTACCATTTGCATCTCGTTCTATAAAGCTGCCACCGTTAGAGAATAAGGCTGCGGCACAGAAGGTTGAACTAAATGTTGTTAAACCCCAGGTATCCGGAATACCATCATTGTCTGTATCGCGGGTTGTTGCTTTTAAAAGCTCTTCAAACTTTTCCCAGGTCCATTTTCCCTCTTTTTGAAGATCATAAGGTAAGTCTGGATCAAAACCAGCTTCCTGTAAAAGTCTCTTATTCCAGAACATACCTTCACGTGGTTCAGGTTTTCCCCAGTTGAAAGCGAAGAAAGAATCACCCTTTTTAAGTAAATCAACTACACCCTGGTCGTATTTTGAAGAATCTTTATAATTTACACTTTTGATTTTTGACAAATCATAGAAAAGATTAGCTCTTACTCCCTGAGAAGCAGAACGTCCATCAATAAGGAATGCATAGTTTTCATCACCACCGCCAACACAGAAGTTAGCTACAAACTGTGGATTAGAGCCCCAGCCTGCACAAGCCTTTTGAACAACCTTTACATTATAAGTATTATTTGTCCATTCACGCCATGCAAACTGATCTTCTTCCTGCTTAGAAACAGGTGCTCTTTCTGCATCTGTCCACCAGTCGGAAATAATAACTTCCATTCCCTTAAAATCATATTTCTTTTTAGTCTCAGGATCTTTCTGCGGCTTTACATTTTTGTAAGGATCTTCCTTTTTCTTTTTTGCAGCAGATAAAGAAGCTACAGCCATTACAGCTACTAAAAGAACAGAAATGATTTTTTTAGTTTTGTTTTTCATTGGTACCCCCATTTTTAATTAAACGTTTAATTAAATCGTTTAACCTAATTATAATACATTATTATTTTTTAGCAAGAAAAATCTTTTATATTTTTATGATTTTTCCAGGGGCGTCCGCAAAGTCACAGAAATAAAAAAAGCTGCCTGAATCAGTCAAAACTAATCAGACAGCTTTTTATTAAGGTAAAAATGTAGGCTTACATCTTAACACCAGTAGAAGCAAGGCTTTCTACAAATAAGTTCTGACAGAAGATGTAAAGAATGATTACAGGAATAATCATAAGCAATACACCAGTTGAAAGAATTGCATTTGAATAAGCAACAGGTGGATTTACAGAACCACCGTTTATAGCAGAAAGATAGGTTCCAAATCTTTCAACAATACCTGCAATCTGTCCTGAAAGAAGCTTAATCTTTCCCAGGAACAATTCGGTATAGAAGCTGTCTGTCCACTGCCATACAAATGAGAAGAGGAAGCATGATGTGATGATTGGTTTTGCACCTGGAACCATAATTCTAAAGAAGGTTGCAAAAGGTCCACATCCATCAACGTAGGCAGCTTCTTCCAGCTCAAACGGGAAGCCAAGGAAGAACTGTCTTATCATAAAGATATAAAGACCATTCTTAAGTCCCATACAGCCTAAACACATCATAAGGTAAGGCGCCATAGAACCTCGTAAGTTCAAGGTTTTACCAAAGAACTTAAAGTACCTGAAGTGAAGGAACAAAGATGTAGAAATTGTCTGCGGCGGAATTACAATAATGAGGATAACACAGAAGAACCAGAACTTTTTAAGTGGGAACTGGAATCTTGAAAAACCATAACCAACAAGGCTGCAAACAAATACCTCTATAATAGAAACTACGATTGAAACCCAGATTGTATTAAACAGAGTCTTTTTGTAGTCAAGAAGCAGAGTTGCAATTCTCCAGTTGCTTAAAGAAAAGTGCTTTGGTACTACAATAATAGTTGTATCGTACAAATCCTTTTCTGCCATAAAGCTGAAAGAAAACTTATTCAGTATTGGCTGAATAATCATAAAGCACATACCAAACAAAAGGATTGCGCGGAAAATAGAAAGAGCATATTTCTTAATGGTTTCTGTAAGAAGAATACCATCAGAAGCTTCATTTCTTTCCCAGAAGGATCTTTTATCGGCTAACGGTGTAGCTAATTCTTTTTTATTCTTTTTAGTCATAATTGTATACCACCTTAGAAATGAAAAGAGAACTTATTCCTATGAATAACATACAGACAATGAAGTAAATCCAGGCAAGTGCAGAACTGTAACCGTAATTCAACTGAATTACCATCTGTTCATTTATCTTAGTCATAATCTGATTGTCAGTCTTCATAAAGAAGTCAACGATTGTGTAAACCCAGCAAACAAGCATAAGAGGACTTACCATTGGTACTGTAATCTTCCAGAGACTTTCCCATGAAGTACAACCTTCCATCTGAGCTGCTTCATACATACTTGGAGAAATGTTCTGAAGACCAGAAAGGAAGATAATAATCTGAATACCGGAAGCCATTGCAACATCGTAGATTGAGTCAATAATGTCAAACAGGATATTGAATACCTTTCCACTAATTCCGTTTACACCACCAGTATTTGAAACAAGTATTTGCTCCAGAACATCGGTAATTGTATTGGAGTTTCCAGATTCCTCAATAGTTGCTTTGAGCTGTGCCATCAAGGTGTTGTTATACTCAAGTCCAACAAGAACACCAGAAGAAAGAATTACAGCAAGGAAGAATATTGAACGTGCAAGAGTTCTTCCCTTGAACTTCTGATTAAGAATAAGAGCTACGAAGAAGCTGAATACAATGGTTGCCAGAGACCTGTAGAACATCTGTGCTACAGAATTAACTACCATTCGGTTAAACTCAGGGTCGATTGTAAGTGCCCTTATATAGTTTGCCCAATTGTTCCAGTTCAGAACAAAGCCCTGATTGGAAATAACAACTTCACTAACGCTCATTCTAAAGGACTGATAAAGCGGTTTTATCATAAAAAGAATAAAACCAAGTATAAAAGGTAAAATAAAAATATACCCATATATTGCTCTTCGCTGTGTTAGTCCTACCTTTCGCTTGATTTTAATAATCAAATCATTCATCTTAGACATCTTAGTCCTCCACCTTCATAACTTTATACTCACGGGCAGGAATATACAGGCCTGAATCATCGGTATAATCAAGATAACCAAAGTTTACATAAACCTGATAGTTATTATCGTAAGTTGTAACAGTTACATCATCATCAATAAACTCATGATTTACAATTGTACTGTTCTTTACAGGGCCCATTTCTTTGTTATATTTGTTGTAAATATCAGCAAACTTGTCTTTCCAGCTGTTAAAGCAGGCTGCATAATATTCTGTATATGAGGTTTCCTGAAGAGCTTTTTCAGATTCATACATAAAGGAGAAGTACAAGCCTGCACCACTCTCTGCTGATTCAAGAATAATCTGGTCAGCTTCGAAACCAAGATTTACAGGAATACCGGTAAAGTTTTTATAACCGTGGAGTGCAATTTCATAGAAAGGAATGTGCTTATCCAGAATTGCATAGCTGTTACCATGAAGTGTCATATTAGTAATAAGATCTGTATTCTTAAGGGCATAATCATTACCAATATTTATTGCAACAGCTAAGCCTTTTTCTTTTGCTTCCTGCATTCTTGCATCCTGCTGTTTACGGGAAGCAGCACGGCTAAGAGCTTTATTTGGAGAATCATTATAATCTCCAGCCAATTGATAACCATTATCTCTGTAAGAAATACCATCCAAATCATACTTCAAGGCATTTTTGATTAATACTTCGCTAGCATAATCAATATTAGATGGTTTGAGCAGATAGTATTTATCTTTCTTTTCGTCCTTACCATACCAGATTAATGAGTATTCATTAAGTTCGCAAACTTCATCATTAGCAAAACGGGCAGGATCTCTATAGCGGAAGAAACCGTCTCTAAGCTTTGAATTATAAGCCGTCTGCACAGAGGCATCCAGATAAAGCTTAGCTGAAGTATTCTCAACAGAATCTGTCATTTTCTTAAAGCCTGATGTACCGCCCAACTTGTTTATAAACTTAAACTTCTTGAGCATTTTCTGCTTGATACCGCCATTAATAAAGCCTGAAAGCTTGTACTGAACATCTTTTATACCAAGTTCTTCAACTTCATTAATGATTTTTCCAGCCTGAGAATAAGTAGTAAGCTTATAAGGTAATTTCTTTGGCATACCAAGAATCTGTTGAACCTTATCAATAGCACCTACAATTTCAATTGCAAGAGGAGTTTCTTTGTTAGCAAGCTTTTTCTGACCGCCGAACAAATACTTCTGATATTCTTTAGCCATATCAACATAAGAAGGAGAATTAACAAAGGCATAAACCTGAGTAATTCTTTCTCCTGCTGGAAGAGATTTTTCATAAGAATACTGAGCACTTGTGTTTCTTGCAGAAACTTCGAACTGTTCGCCGTGAACCATCTTGTAGTTAGCACGTACATAGTTGTAGCTTCCAAGCTTACCGCTAATTTCTGCAACAACAGTTCCGTATTCAGCACCGTTTTCCATAATTGAAATATAGCTTGAATCACCAAAGGATTCACCGAATACAGGATAAGCAGTACGGGTTTCGGTAATAATAGCCTTTCTGTCAGAAGCAGTATCCCAACCGTAAACATCAGCATAATAACCGTTCTGCTTTGTTTTTCCGTTGTTAAAGTAGATTATGCTTCCGCCACCTTCCGGTACAAACATATAACCTTCATCCTGTGTGCCTGCTGCACCAAAATATGGAAGAACAGAAAGCTGAACTATAGGATAAGCCTGTTTGTAAAGAATCTCATCATAAGGAATATCTACAACGAGTTTGTTTCCGTCAAGCTTGTAATAAACAGTGAAATTGAATGCAGGGTCAACCTTTGAAGATGTTTCCTTGTACATTTCACTATGACGCATATAATCTTCGTCTGTGTAACCGATTTTTGTAAAAATCTCTTCACACTGAACTTTAAGGTATTTATTAAGCTTATCAGGGTCAAAAATAAGGAAAAGTGTATCTTCTTCAAGACCTGGATATTTTCTAAGCAAATCTTCCTTATTGTCGGAAGGTCTGAGTCGGTCAATATCTACCTCGCGGTAACAGCGTTTTGTAATTACATTCTGGTCTGACGGATTCATTTTTTCCAGATATTCGTCCATTTCCTCGGCATAAATAGCTTTTGGATAGCGGTATTCACGCTGCATTGTACTTGCAGTGTATTTTACCTGAACAGCATCACCCTTCTTTGATACTTCAAAGAAGTTACGGTCAATACTGTAAACCTGTGTATCGTAAGTATTTTCAACACCATTTTCTGTTGAATACTTTACAAGGAATGTAGACTTCATATTGTTCTTTTCTTTTGTAAGAGCAATAGGGTCTTTTTCAAGCTCTGGTGGATTTGAATACCACATGTGGTTTGTATCTTTCTGGAGGACTGTAAACTGAGTTGTTCTTCCATCCAGAACAAACTTGAGCTTGTCGTTTTCAAGAGTAAAGCTTTCCGGTGTATTTTCTGCATCGTATTCATAGGCTTTAATAAAGGCATCTGTTACTTTAGATACATTTACAAGCGCAAGAATCAACCAGGTAAGTAATCCAAGAAGAATAAGGATAAAGCCAAGACCAATGTAAAACTTCTTTGTTGGTTTATGGAACTCGAACTTCTTTGTCTTCATTGGCTTTGGTCGACCAATATAACCTTCCGGCATTTTAGATTTCTTAGACTTCTTTTCTTTTTTAACCTTAGGCTCTTTTGTTTTCTTAACCTTTGGTTCTTTATCTGTAGCAGCTTCTACAGGTATTGATTCCTTTGTCTTCAAATCTTCTTTCTTCATATTTTCTTTCTCTTTCTTCATTATAGCCGTCCTCCCATCAGTTCAACCTGAACATCAATTCTCGTGCGAGAGATACGAAATATGCAACACCCTGCGAAATCATACTGAAGAACAGAAGCATGATAAATATAAATACAAGCATTCCGAACAAAGTAAAGACCGTAAAGACAAGTGTTTTACCAAAACCATATTGATGAATCATCATCATCGCCATAAATATTAGAGCAGCACACCAAATAAGTGATATATTGCTGAATACTGTATAGAAGGTACCCTCTTCTATTGTAACAAAATTACTCAAGAAGATGATTGGAATCTGAATCAGCGGATAAGGAGTAAGCGCATAAGCCGTTCCCATATAAATCTGCCCCAGCTTACCTTTACCGTCAAACAGAGTTGTTACACCCCAGTTACAGATACAGAAAATTGCAAGAGGAAGAAGGATTGTAGCCATCTCCATAAAGATATTTACCTTTTCCCAGTTTCTGTTGTTGAAAAGGAAGCTGGTGTATCGCAATTTCCAGATGTGTGTGAGCAGCGTAAGTATAATCATAAAGTTAGCTGCAGAATAAGAGCCGCGCTTTGCGTGTATTAAATCCCAGAAACCGTCTGCCGGATGGGTTATTACATACAAGCTGTAGCGAAGCGTTTCAAAAAAGTGTCTGTATGTTTCTTTTTTGGTTAATTTCTTTAATCTTCGTGATATATAACTCATAACGTTTTCATCTCCCAGGCAATTTTCCTACAAATCTTAACAATGATAGGTATGAAAATAATTGCCAAAATCAATGCAAAAACCCAGCCGATATTGTCTTCTACCCATTCTTTGCGGTAATACTGATATGCCTTTGAATAATTCTTTTTGTCTCTCTTAAGACGGAAGTAATCCATTGCATCCTTGAACTTATTCTGTCTGAAGCAGGATTTACCAAGACCAATGTAAGCAAGGTCGTAGTTACCGTTTTTCTCAAGAACCTTATTCCATTTTTCTGCTGAACCGTCATAATCACCTACAGAATAAAGCTCAAGAGCTTCGTAGATAAGGTTGCCGTATTCAGTTGGAGTAAAGATTGTGAGAGAAGCATTCATAAGATCTAGAACAATTAAATCTTTACCGATGTGCTCAATTGCAGATGGTGAACGGAAATAACCGTCAATGTTACCTCTGTTACCAAAAGCAAAAAGCAGGTAGCCCTGGTTATTATAAGCAAAGAGACGACCACGTGATTCATCACAAACTACATAAACTTCGTTATCAAGAACAGTAATATCTGTAAAATGTGAAGGATCAGAAATACCGGCGGCATTACTCCACTCAAGGTCTCCAATTGGAGGATATTCTGCATTTTTAATGAGGATATCGTTTCCAAGTGCATTAAGTCGGCGGATTGGTTTAGCTTTATCTGAACGCAAATCCCACTGACTGAAGGTTTTTAATACACTGTAGATAAAGCCTTCGTTATCAATATAAGCATTTGAATATTCAGTAGGAACAAAGGATTCCATTTGAGCTCTCTGTGCCCTTGTAGAAAAATATTTTTTCCATACATAAGTTGAAAAGTCATAATTTACTTCGCTGGCACCATAGAAGCCTGTAAAGGAACCATCATACTCATATTTCAAGAAACCTTTATTAACGTTCTTTGCAATTACATAAGCTCGTCCCTTTGAATCTGCAACAACTTTCTGAGGGAAGAAGGTCTTTCCTTTCTCATAAGTTGGATCATCAGGTTCTGTAAGACTGAGAACGTAATTCAAATCTGAATCAAGCTTAACAACTCGTCCGTTGCCTGTATCTGCAATAAAGAAGGAACCGTCTTCCTGGTTTACAAAGATATCCATTGGACCATTAAAGGTTTCTGTAACCTGACCGCCAGAATAAAATCTGTCTATTACACGGTTAAGGGAAACAGTTTTGTTATCTCCGTAAACTAATTCAATAATTCGGTTGTTATCTGTATCGACAATGTAAATTAAATTATCGATTGCAAACATTCCGGCAGGACTTTTTAATCCTACATCGAGGTCAAGATCATCTGCATACAAAACAGATGAAACTCTGTAAACATCCGGGGATTTTTCAATTTCGCCCCAGTAATCATAAATGTATGTATCTCCTTTGGCAAAAAGACCGGCACAAAGTGAGATAAAACATACTGCTGTTAATAATATTTTTTTCATACTCACCACCGTTAATCCTTCAAACCAGAAGAAGCCATAGTTTCCATAATCTGGCTCTGAGAGAAGATAAAGAAAATGATTGGTACAGACATTGTAAATACGATTACGGCTTGAGATTGTCCCATTCGGGCAATACCACCAAGCTGAATCTGATCCAATGCATAACGGAGCATCTTTTTAGCTTCTGTATAGATGTAAGTTGTCTGAGGGTTATTCCACAAACCATTTATTGAGAAGATTGAAATTGTAAGCCAGGCTGGTCTTACGTTAGGCATTACGAGCTTCCAGAAAATTGTAAACTCACGTGCACCGTCAATCTTTGCAGCTTCAATCAGCGACATTGGGAAGCCTTCCATAAACTGCTTCATAAGGAAGAGTCCTAATGAACCACCTATGGCCGGCAGTATTAAAGCCCAGTATGTGTCTACAATGTGAAGCTTACACATAATCAAATAGTTAGGAATACCAGTTACGTAACCACTGAACATCAAGGCAACAACTGCAATTCTAAAGAAGAGGTTTCCACCAGGGAAATTGTATTTTGCAAGAACGTAAGCTGCCATAGAAGCTATGATTACGTGGCCTAAGGTACCGGCAAGTGTTACGAAAATTGTGTTGAATACATAGCGTGTAAATGGTACCCACTGTGACTGGCTTAAGGTTACGAACAAGTCTGTATAGTTACGGAAGGTAGGATTCCGTGGGAATACAGTTGGCGGCCTTTTTAAAAGTTCATCGAGAGGTTTGAGAGAGCTTGCAATTGAGAATACAAGCGGGAAAACCATCATCATTGAACATAATGCCAGGAAAATATAGATTCCAACGTCACCACCAAGAGAGCGGTTCGGTTTTCTTCTGTGTTTATAGTGATGAATTACAGGACCTTCCTGAAGATATTTATTTTTTCTGCTCATTTTCAATACCTCCAATTAGTGTCCAACTCTGCTCAAGAGAGCCTGAATTACTTTGTTACAAAGAATCATAGTAATAAACAATATGGTTGCAATTGCAGAAGCATAACCCATTTCAAATCGGGTGAAACCATAGTCGAACAAGTGTGTAACAACGGTTCGTACACAATAGTCTGTAGAAGGATAACCTGCCAGAGCCATTGGAACATCACAAACGTTGAAGGCACTTGTAATTGACATAACTGCTCCGAACAGCAGCATTGGCTTCATATTAGGAAGAGTAATGTACCACAATTCCTGCCAGCGGTTCTGAATACCGTCGATATAGCCTGCTTCGTACTGTGCCTGATCAATACCTTTAAGACCTGCAACAAAAGAAAGGAAGCCTGCACCAAGAGACATCCAGAGAATTACAGGAATAATTACTTTCATTACATTACGAGGATCTGTAAGGAACATTACAGGCTGATTAACTAAACCTGTTTTAATGAGCCACTGGTTAATCCATCCGTACTGGTCATCATTGAAAAGCTCTTTGAAAATGAGGTATGCAGAACCTGCAATTGATGGAGCATAGAAGAAGAATACTACGAGTGTTCTTACCCATTTTGGAAGCTCGTTGATGAGCCAGGCAAAAATGAAAGCCATAATGTATCCTACAGGACCGGTAATAATAGCGATAAAGAATGTGTTCTTTACAGCTATGGCAAATACTTCATCCTGCAGAAAAAGATTTATATAGTTTCTTACGCCGATAAACTCTGGCTTTTCCAAAATATTAAAGTTTGTAAAACCATAGTAAATTGAGTTTATCATTGGAAGAACATTAAAGGTCAGAAACAAAACGGCATACGGCAAAAGGAAAGCATAGCAAACCTTCATCACCTTAGCTCTGTGTATTGTTTCTGAAAGCTGAGTCTGTTTTTTATTAAAATATTTTGACCATTTTCCGCTCATAATATTCTCCTTAATCTTCAACAGGTAAGTTGAATTCCTGACGCTTACGCTTTAACTCTTCGTTAATCTTACGTGCATAGTCAATAAGCGTTTCTCGTGCATCATCTTTCTCGTTGATAACTTTTCGTGTACCGTTAACTACATGGCGTGGTGTATAGTAACTTCCAGGTACTTCAGGAACACCGATTGTTTCATCAAGAGATTTTTCAAGAACTTCAATCTGTGCTGTTTTCCATGAAAGCTGTTTAAGAGCTTCTACGTTAGCAGTTGCGTATCGTGCAGAAGAACCAAGTACAGCTTCCATTTCGCGACCAAAGCGAACCTGTGTTTCTGTTGAAGCCCACCATTTCATGAACTTCCAGGCATCCTGAATGCGGTTTTCGTTCTTCATTACAGTAGCCCATGTTTTTTCGTCTACACCAGGAACAGCACCCTTTTCAAAGGTTCTTCCGTTGTAAGCGCTGTAAACAAGTTCTTTTGTATTAGACAAATCAAGGTCATCAAGGTTGATACCCTTCTTAATCATCATAGTACATACGGTACCGGCAATGTTAGAGCGGTCGATACTTCCGTCTTCTTTTTCTGTACCAAGAATGTAGGTAAAGTCCCAAAGACCACGGATTTCTGGAGCACCAACAACAAGTGTGTTATAAGTAGAATAGTTAGCAACACCGAGTGGCATTTCTCCTGTACGGAAACGGCTCATAAAGTCATAAACAACCGGGAGACCATAGCTGTTGAACAAGCTTGTGTAAACCTTAAAGGCTGCAACACCTTCCTCACTGTCTATAACGGTTTTCATACCGCTTGGGTTGTAAACCTGTCCGCCGTTCTGATAAAGCATTGAATAGAACATAGACAAATCAGGAGTTACAATGTTTGGATAAGGAATACCAACTGTGAGGTTGTTACCCTGGAGTGTCGGGAGGATTTCGATTAAGTCTTCCCAAGTCTGAGGAACCTCAAGCTCAAGCTGTTCAAGAATGTCTTTGCGGTAGAAAAGGAGGTTGAAGGATTCTGTTTCAGGAAGAGCGTAAAGGCCGCCATCATACTGATAAGGAACATAAGCACTTGGCTTGAACCAGGTGAGAACATCTTCACAGTCTGGGAAACGCATAAGGTTTACGTCGGCATTACGCAAAGCATAGTCTACAGGAGCTGAAGAATAAATTGAAATTACAACATCAGGTCCGTTACCGGCAACTACCGCATTAAGCAGTGAGTTCTGGTTGATAAGCTTTACATTTACTTTAATGTCTGAATTAGGTGTAAAGGAATCGTCAACCATATTCTTAAGAATCTGGCTCTGGTCACGACCGGTTACAATCCATACTTCGATAAGGTGTTCTGCGCCCTTTTCGTAAACATCACCAAGACTTGCAGAATCTACAAAGAAGGATGTAAAGAATGAAAGAACTTCGTGCTTAGCGTTTTTAATAAAGCCTGCTCTAACCGGCTTGATTTTATCGTTAGCACCCTGAACAAGAATATAGTCTACATCAAGCTTTGATTCTGTCATTGTAAGAAGTGAAGAACCAAGTGATGTAATATTATCTTTAAAGTTGGCAAAAGCCTGTGTGATTTTATCTGGACGTTTATAGAACTGTTCAAGCTGAATGGCAAGAGTTTCTGCCGGAGCAATCTTATCTGATTTTTCACCAGTTATTGCAACAAACTGGTCGATAAGCTTGTAAAGTCGGCAGCTTTCAATGTGCATTGCTTCAACTTCGTTCGGATAAACCTTATCAATTTCATAATCACGGAAGGCATCTGGATAAGTACCTGTAAGAACAAGAATTGTTCGGTAAACCTGATTAAGACGGAAAATACTGTCCTGAAGTTCGTTTATGATTGAACCAACTTCGCCAAGGGTAACTTCCAGTCTGATTTTGTGGGTTCCCTTTGTAAAATAGAACTTGAATGGCTTTTTATCTGCACCGGCTAAAGTGCGAAGCTTCCAGTCTGTGCTATATTCAAAACCAACGTTCTTTAAATCTTCAATTGGGATTTCGCCATCGATGTATACTGAACGGCAGGCAAGGTAACCGCGCTGATAAAGCTGACGTGCCTTAATGGAAATTGTGTACCAGCCATTTTCAGGGATTTCCATATCCCATTCAATCCACTGTCCAGGAGCTTTCCAGGAATCGCCGCCGGTAAAGTTCAAAATTGTATTTTTAACGCTGTAAGGTTCGGTTGTAGCAGAAGATCGGTCGTATCTGGCGAACAAAGAAGGATCTGAACGGAGAACAGAGTTCTCACCCTGAATCTTAACCACTGCCGGTTTTCCTTCATAAGAATCTGGATTAGACGGCATTTTTTTCAGATACTGCTCATAAGAATCATAAGTAACTACAGGAACAAGAGAAAGCTTGCTTATTGCTACAGGCTCATTTGTTGCTGTAAGGGAGATTGTGTTAGGACCTGCTGTAAAATAAAAACGATAAGGCTCTACCTCATAGCCCAAATCATTCTTAAAATAAGCTGTCTGATAATCAAAGATTTCTACCTGTGACGGGCGGATATTGTTTCCGCGGTTATCAAACTTTACAGGACCTCCATCCCTCCAGAGTCTGAAGAAGGAAAGGTTTTCTGCTCCAGAGAAAGGATTTTCTCCATTGATTTTAAGAGAGCGTTCGATAGTGACGTTTCTTGAAGGAGTACCAATATATTCCATACGAATGTTATAGTACCCGGTTTCAGGAACATCAAAATTCCAAGTTACCGTTGAATCTTCATCGGTAATCACTACATCTTTACCCTTATAGTTGTTTTCAACATGTACGCCAGTTGACGCTTCTTCATCATAAGCAAAAACGTCCAAGTTAACAGTTGACTTAGCACTTTTTGCATTAGGATGCTCAGCCAAGTACTCACTGTAGCTCTTGGTTGCGCTTACGGATCCTTTCAGTGAAGAAAAATCAACGTTCTCATACTTTTCATGAAAATCTTTTTCAGGTAAAAGGCTCGAAATTGCGAAAACTAAAATAATTGCAGCTATGGCAATCAAGAAGTTTCGCAAGGTCTTGTTAATTTTTATTCCTACCATAATGTTACCATTATATCATAACAAAAAATTTATGAAATAGGTAAAACGCTACAATTACAAAAATTTACATTTTTATAATAACTTTTTTCAATTTTTTAGCTTTTTTTAAGCTCTTTTTAAGTGTCTTTTTAGCCTTTTGAGACCATCCTTCAAGATTTATTTTTTGAAGTACTTGTTGAACTCATCATCAGTATGAGGAGCCTTGCTTTCAGGATCTGATTTCTCAGAAGCAGAAGAATTGCGGGCTTCATCAGAATCAATATTTGCACTCTTCATATTTTCAACATCATCGTTATCTGAAACACTTGCTTCCGGCATTACCAGAGCAGCAATAAGATAAAGAATAACACCTACTCCCTTGAACAAAGCAACAAGACATACACAGATTCTTACGATTGTAGGGTCAATCTTAAAATATTCAGCAAGGCCACCACAAACACCAAAAAGCATTTTCTTATTTGATTTTCTAAGTTTTTTCATTTTCTATTCTCCTGAGTTTAAAGAAACGCGAGCAGTCGCGCAGCGTTTCATTGAATTGCATAATAGCAGATTTGGAACGTTTACGTTTCAAATCTTCCTTTTTTAGTTTACTAAAATCTATGAAGCGCAATGTTTACGCTTCCCATACCGCAGTTTACAGAAAAATGATTGTCTTTTTTTACATCTGCAAACTTCTGGCATACACCGCTGTATTTTTCATCATTGAACTTGAACTCACCAAGTCCAACTTTAACATCATAAGAGCACTCTTTTGCATCGCCCTGCAAATCAAGCTTGATTGAACCCATTCCGCAGTCGATATCTGAACGTCCAGTAAGCACACCTTCTACCTTAATGTTGCCCATTCCGCATCTGATATTTACATTGTTTCCGTGCACATTTTTAAGAACAAGACTTCCAGCTTCAACTTCAAAGCTACCCTTCTGACATTCAATGAAAACATCCTTTGTTCTGAAATTGCCTGCTCCAATAAGGATTTTACACTTATTTACTTTTGCTTTTTCCGGAACAGTGATTAAGATTCTTGGAACAATTCTGGTTACCTTTTCGTGATTCCAGAAATTAAGGACATTAAGCTTTTTAAGATTTTTTACAACGAGTGTACCTTCTGAATCTATCCGGCAAAGGAAGTTATCCCTCATCACACCTCTTGTTTCTACAGAATACTTATCGCCGGAAACTAAAACTACATCAGCAGCACCAAACTGGAACTCTATGCCTTTAACTTCAGATTCCTTAAACTGGAAGTACATTGCATCACTTCTTCCGTCCGAGTTAGATGCTTCTGCCTTTGATTTTTTACCTTCAGCATCAGCTTCTTCATCAGCCTTTTTGCTATTTTTATCTGTTTCTACAAGCGCATTTGCAAACTTTTCGATAATTGAAGCGGCTACTTCTTCAGGACTACCAAGCTCCTTCATAACCTTTTCGTCATCGTTAGCTTCGTCAAAATAATCAGCGTAATACTGAAGAGCTTCTTCCTGCTCATCTACAGTAAGCGATTGAATGTTACTCTTCAATGCCTTCATGTACTCTTCTCTAGTCATTTTTTTCTTCTCCTAAAAGTATTAAGTCTAGATTTTTTCTATAAGAAATCCATTCCCTTCTATAATTATCCAGCAGAATCATTCCGTTGGAGGTGATTTTATAGTAGCGGCGATTTCTCCCCTGGAACTCCATATCGTACGTTTCCAAGTATCCGTCCTTTTGTAGGCGCCTTAAGACAGGATACAGCGTACTTTCTGAAACTTCCACAACATTTCGGACATCCTGCGTAATCTTATAACCATAGGTACCTTCACGCGAAACAACGGAAAGAACAACGGCATCCAAAAGCGCAGAACCTGTTGTAAATACCATATTACAACTCCTTTAATATCATTTATACTTATATATTATATATAATATAGTATTGTGTCAAGAAAAATATTATATTTTTATAAAAAATTATTGCTTATTTTGGATTTATTATCAATCAAACACTCATTTCCCAACTCCTCAATCACTCATTTATATAGAATCAACTATAAATATATGCTATTCTATACGTATCATGGAAACTTTAGGGTGGATTTTTCTTGGCCTACTTACAGTAAGCCTGTTTTTGTTTATTTTGGGGAGCATTAAGAACTGGGAGATTATGATTAAAATCTCCAGGATTTTCATAGTTCCGTTTACCTGCGTGATTATCCTGCTGTTTTTAAAGCAGCTGTTCCCGGATTCAAGACACATTTTTTTCCTTACGACTATTGCACTTACTCTTATTTCTCTTTGTGAGCTTTGTTTTTCTTTTGAAAGCCTTAAGTTTTTCAGATATTTCGGACGTTTCCTTTTTCTACTGAGTAACGCCGCCTGGATTGAGCTTTTTATTTCCACTTTTTATATTTACCGCCCGGCTCAGTGGATGAACATTCTTTTTGCCGGCATATACTTTGTGATTCTTGTACTGCTTTTAATAATCTGCGGGAAAAACAAAATTGGAACTTATATGAGCATATTAATTGGTTATGCAAGCGTAATTCTGTTGAATTATTCGGCAATTATTACCTGGATTTTCAGCAAACGTGAATATGCAGTTTTTCTTACTACAGGAACTACAATTCTGCTTTTAAGCTTTATACTTTACGAAAAGCAGAAAACAAAGCCGTGGAAAATCAATGAAAGAATTGAGCTGATTATAAGGACTTTGCTTATAACATGTGCAGAAGCCCTTATAACGGCAAGCACGATTTTTATGATACGTTAGAAAATATCATCCCAGTCAAAGAGATTACCTTTTACAAGTTTACCACTCTTAAGACCGCTGTCGAGTTTTTCGAGGGCTTTTACTGCGCCATTGGCAAAACCTTCGCGGCTGCGGGCTGTATGGGTAAGTTCGATTGTGTCGGCAGTTCCGTCAAAGAAAACCTTGTGAGTTCCCGGGATGTTGCCACAGCGTGTTGAACTTACGTGGAGTTGGTTAGCTTTTGGTCGCTCGTGGAAGGCATCTGTAACAATTTCTGTTTTGCCAGGATTTCCAGCCATAATGCGGCGGGCAACTTCAAGAGCAGTTCCACTTGGGCTGTCTGCCTTCTGATTATGATGAGCTTCCCATGTTGCAACATCGTATTCAGAGAACTCTGCCATAAGCTTTGCTGCTTCTTCAACAATCTTATAGAACATATTTACGCCAATAGAAAAGTTTGCTGAACTCATAATTGCACCGCCTACATCCTTTGCAAGGGCAGCAACTTCGGCTTTTTTATCGTTCCAGCCGGTAGTTCCAACAACGAGCGGCAATCCAAGAGGAAGTAAAGCCTTAATGTTTCCCATAACGGCAGTAGGATGAGAAAACTCAATTATTCCCTCTGCCCCGCTTGATTTTACGGCACGGGCAACAGCTTCTCCGTCTCCGGCAGCAACCTTTACACTTGCATCTTCTGCAATTACATCTATTGTAGCAACAACTTCATGACCGGCACGCTTTGCAGCAGCTTCAATCATGTGTCCCATTTTTCCATATCCTACGAGTGCGATTTTCATTTTTTCCTCCTTAACACAACCTTTTCATTCACCATTATGAATTACACATTACACATTACACATTACACATTACACATTACACATTACACATTATGCATTATGAATTATGCATTATGAATTATGAATTAATTAAAATAAGCTCCATGCAAAATCTGAACGGTGCGGTCGGCTTCATCATCATCAACAATCATACTGATATTAACCTTGCTTGCGCCCTGGCTTATCATCTGAACGTTTATGCCTTCATCTGCAAGAGCTGCAAAACCGCCGGCAAGAATAGCGCTTGAATGAGCAGCATCGCAGATAATTGTAACGATTGCCTTGTTTTTGCGAACAGTTACTTCACTCGCCTTTTTCAAATCTTCTACAAGCCCATCAAGGTTTTCTTTTGTATTTACTGTTAGCGAAACCGAAACCTCTGAGGTTGCAATTACATCTATGCTGATTCCCCATTTTAAGAAATTATTGAAAACATGGGCAAGAAAGCCTGCTGCGCCGAGCATACGGGAGCTTACTATATCGATAAGTGTGATGTGCTTTACGGTTGTAATTGCGCAAACCGGCGGCACTTTGCCTGTATGTTTTTCTACGATGATTGAACCCGGACTTGAAATGTTATAGCTGTTTTTTACACGGACCGGTGTGCCGGTTTTACGAACAGGCATCATTGAACGGGGATGAAGAACCTGAGCACCGAACATTGCAAGCTCCTGTGCTTCTTCGTATGTTACTTCCGGTACAGGGCGGGCATCTTTTACTACGCGCGGATCGGTTGTCATAATACCGTCTACATCCTTCCATGTCTGAACTTCTTCTGCGTGCATTGCGGCACCAATCATTGTTGCTGTAAGGTCAGAACCACCGCGTCCAAGCGTTGTGATGTTGCCAGATGTATTTTTTGCGATAAATCCGGTTACAATCGGGATTGAGTTTGAATAGCCGTTTTTGTAGGCATTAAGATAATCTGGAATTGTTTCCCAAACTTCATCAAGGAGCTCAGCTGCCATGTAATTGCTGTCTGAAAGAATACCAATATCCCAGGCATCGTAAAACTGAGCAGGGATTCCCTCTTTTTCAAGAAAAGCTGCCATCATTCGTACAGACATTCTTTCGCCAAAGCTTACGAGGTAATCGCGTGAACGTTTGCTTATTTCTTTGAGCATTGAAATACCGGTAAGCAGCTGTTTAAGTTCATCCAGAAGTGAACGGATTGTATCAATATTTATTCCGAGTTCAGCTGCAGTTTCTTCGTGAAGCTTTGCAACTCCCGCTACGTCAACGGTTCCTTCAACGGCCTTGTCTGCCGCTTCCAAAAGATGGTCGGTTGTATCTCCCATTGCAGAAAGTACAACTACCGGACGTTTATCCTGATACGCCTTTATAATAGAAGCTACGTGCCTGATTCTTTCCGCATTTGCCACCGATGACCCGCCGAATTTCATTACAATCATGATTCCACCTCGCAAGACTTGAATGTCCATTTTGTCATTGTCGGGCTTGCCCCGGCAATCTTGTATTATACGCTGATTATAGTGAATTACAGAGAGTTAGTCATCAGGATTTTTTCAGCTGTTTTTTTTGATTTTGTTTACACCACCGCAAAGTTCACATTCTGCTCGACAATATCAATTTTGCCAGCCTTTAAGGTGCGGGTATCATTCAATTTTACATCATTGCAGGCTCGGATTGTGGCCTGCATGTCCAGGGTAGGAATCAGAAATAGTGCATCGTTACCGCGGCGGTCAATGCACACTCCTTCAAAAGTGAGTTCAGGGTTTTGGGTTAAATACACAAGCTTCCAGTGCATTTCGCTGAGGCGGGAAACCTGGCGGGCGGCAATACTGGCTGCATCTCCGGCGGCAACCCGTTCGAGCATTTCATCTTTGGGAAGAGGACGCCTTCCATCAATAAAAGCCCTGAGCTGCTGGTGTGAAATTAAATCTCCATAGCGGCGGAGGGGCGAAGTAACCTGACTGTAAAAGCTCACCCCAAGTCCTGCGTGTGGAGCCGGAGTAATACCCACCGAACGCTTGCGCATACACTTTACGCGAGCAAACTCCCCGGCCCAGCCATCTGGTAGGCTTGAAGGAAAATCCGGAGCTTCCTGGCTCACATACATAAAAGGCAGCTTGTTCTTAAACGCAAAACGGGCAGCACCTTCACCAGCCATTACCATCAGCTCGGCAATCATATCATTGGATTCAAGGCGAACCTCAGGCTCAATCGTTACTTTTTTTGTTTCCCGGTTAACGCTGATGTTAACCTCTGGCATCTGAATAGTCACAGCTCCATTTGCTTCCCGGCGAGCCTTGTTTTTACGTGCGATTTCAAAAAGCGGCTTTAATTCAGGCGACTCCTTCTGCTGTTCAGCCTGAGTATATGTCATTCGTTCAACATGCACCCTTGTTTTTAAAACCTCACAGGATTCAATCTGGCTGTTTTCATCAACCTTAATCTTAAATGAAAGCGCACAGGATGGATTTTTCAACCCCAGAGCATAATCTTCAAGACAGCTTTCTGCCAGCATACGTGAAGCACCTTCTGGAATATAAAGCGTAGTTCCCCTTCCCCGCGCTGCAATATCAATAGAAGAATCAGGCAAAACAGAAGATGCAGGATCTGCAATATGAACCCAAAGATATTCACCGTCAAATGCAACTGCATCATCCGGATCGGTAGAATGTTCACTGTCTATGGCATACGCAAGGCCCGGAACTTCCACTCGTTCTTCTTCCGGCATTGCACCAAGCTGTTCTTTGGCAGAATCAAAGCTGAACCCAAACCGCGTAGGATAAGGATTTTTTGTAAAATCCCAGATTCCAGTTTCTATTAAAAGCTTATGTGCCTTTTCCACAGTCTGACCGATTCCAGCCTCCTGCAAAACCTTACACTTTTCGGTCCGATTCAAAGCAAAGGCTTCAACCTCGCCCATAAACTTTGCATCACCAGGTAAATCAAGCTTCCGATCTTTCAGTCGTTGTAAAAAAGCTGCCCTAATTTCGTTTTCATGCTCTTTTTCGTATTTTTTCTGATTAAGAGAATCGATTTCTGCCTGAGTACGCGGAACAAAAGCAATTCTTCCCTCTTTCAATGCTTCTGCAACAGGAGCAAAATAAACTGCCCCGCAAACTGCCGCATAAAAAGCCCAGGCTTCATCAGCCGTAAAGCTACCAAGTGCATATTCAGCAAGTTCACTTAAAGATATTTCTGATGTTGCCGTAGATTCATCACTAAGCAAAAGCTCATACGTTTCCTGAATCTTAGTAAGAAAATCCGCAGAAACAGTGCCCCCGGAAAAAGAAATGTCCCCCGAATTATTTGCTAACTCAAGCACCTTTTCCAGCGACGAACACGGACCTTCATGAAGTACAACCACATCCTTTTCGCGTACTTTCTGTTCACCGTACACCGCCTTTTTCCCGGTAGCAGTAGCCGGCTGTGTACAAAATCTTATTACATATTTATCGCCGTCTCGTTCTGAGATTACGGCAGGAGCATTCTTATATAAAACAACTGTATTTTTTTGCATGCGGCTATTCTAGCAGAAAAAAGGCATAAAAAAAAGCACCGCAAGAAAACTCACGGTGCCTTTATGTGCAATTTATTCAGAAATTACCATTTCTTTTCAATCATATCACAGATGTTCAACTCTTCTGGAGCATCTGGGTTGATTTCAAAGAACTTAGCTTTAGCCATGTTAGGAACAACGTTAACTGTGTCGCCCAAGCGGAAGTCAGCAGTAGCAGTTGTCTTAGCGATGATGCTCTGTCCCTTATTAGAGATAAGATAAAGATGTGTTTCAGCACCAAGTGGTTCCTTGTTAGTAATCTTCATCTGCATATCATCTTTAGCAGCTGGTTTTTCTACATAAGTAAGGTCTTCTGGACGGATACCGAATGTAACTTCTTTTCCAACATAAGCCTTAAGAGCCTTAGCCTGTTCTTCTGTAGGGTTGATTTCGAAAGAACCTTCATCACAAACGATAGCACCGTTCTTTTCAAGAACACGTACTGTAAGGAAGTTCATTGGAGGTGTTCCAATAAATCCAGCTACGAACTTGTTGATTGGGTAGTTGTACAGGTACAAAGGAGCACCAATCTGCTGGATAATACCGTCTTTCATAACAACGATCTTTGTACCAAGAGTCATAGCTTCAATCTGGTCGTGTGTTACGTAAATCATTGTAGCCTGAAGTCTGTTGTGAAGACCAGCCAATTCAGAACGCATTGTTACACGGAGCTTAGCATCAAGGTTAGAAAGAGGTTCGTCGAACAAGAATACTTTTGGTTCACGAACGATAGCACGACCTACAGCAACACGCTGTCTCTGTCCACCAGAGAGAGCCTTTGGCTTACGATCGAGATAGATTGTAAGGTCAAGCTGTTTAGCAGCTTCACGAACACGGCGGTCGATTTCAGCCTTATCCATCTTGCGGATCTTAAGACCGAAAGCCATGTTATCATATACTGTCATATGAGGATAAAGAGCATAGTTCTGGAATACCATGGCGATATCACGATCCTTTGGAGGAACGTCGTTCATTTCAATACCGTCGATGAAGAGCTTACCTTCAGTAATGTCTTCCAAACCAGCAATCATACGGAGAGTTGTTGACTTACCGCATCCAGAAGGACCTACGAATACGCAGAATTCCTTGTCTTCAATTGTGATATTAGCGTTGCTTACAGCACGAACACCGCCGTCGTAAACTTTACCAATACCTTTAAGTTCTACTTTTGCCATTTAAGTGGCCTCCTTAAAAAGATTCCTTTTGGAACCTAGGGTTATATTATTATTACTATTTTACGATAGTATTGCAGAGAAGTCAACGAGAAAATATAGAGAAAAAAAGAGAATCTATTGGATTTTTTTTCTATACAAAAAGTCCCTTTATCATAGGTACAAAAATAACAAAAAGAATCTCTATTACAAGTGCTGGCAGAAAGTTTGCAGTTTTGATTTTTTTAATCCCAAGAAGATTTATACCTATCATTACGATTATGGCACCACCGCAGGCAGAAACTTCCTGAATAAGAAGTTCGGAAACAAAAGGTTTAAGCCAGATTGAAAGCAAGGTTAAGGCTCCCTGATAAATAAGAATGGCAAGTGCAGAAAATGCTGTTCCAATTCCCATGGCAGCAGTAAAGCCGATTGCCATAAAGCCGTCCAGAATTGATTTAGTAAAAATTGTTGTATAGTTATGATTTACACCTGCTTCGAAAGAACCAACAATTGCCATGGCGCCAACACAGAACAAAACAGATGAGTTCAAAAAAGCATAAGCAAAATTACTGTGGGCAGGGAGATTAGTTTTAGTTGATTTTGAGGATTCTGTTGCCTTAGTTGATTCTGTGTTTTCGATCGAAGCTTCTGCCTTTTCTGGCAATACAGTTTTTTCCTTTCTTTTTGTAAGAACTTCCAGCTTTTCGCCAAGCTTTAAAACTGCACCGTCAATATCAAGAGCATAACCTATTACACCACCAATAATGAGAGACAAGGCAAGATAAATGATACTGTCGTATTTAAATGCCATTTGAAGACCTATAATAATAGAAACAACTCCGCAGGCCGTCTGAATCATATCGGAAAGCTCTTTAGTGAACTTCTTTGCAAAAAGGATTCCTAAAATTGAACCTAAAATAACAGCACCACAATTTACGAAAACGGCTAGCATAACAAACTCCTAGATTTTCGGGTCAAGCCCGAAAAAAAATGATAAAAAAAAAGAGATTGTCGGTTTGACAATCTCTTTTATGCGGAGGAGCCGACTTGAACGGCCACGACTTGCGTCACAAGCACCTCAAGCTTGCGTGTCTACCAATTCCACCACCCCCGCGGAACGTAAAAACTATAATATTGAAAAACGTCATTAGTGTCAAGAGTATATTCAGTCATTTTGGAAAAAATATTAATGACATTTTATTTTCTATTTATTATACTTTTATTACTTTTATTAATTATATAAAACTAAGGAGATTGCTATGTCTACACCATTAATCATCACTATTGCAGTTATTGTACTGCTTGTTCTTTGGGTAATCATTACCTACAATGGATTTATCAAGCTCAGAAATAAGTTCGATGAATCTTTTGCAACAATGGACGTTTACTTGAAAAAACGTTTTGACCTTATTCCTAACCTTGTTGAAACAGTAAAAGGCTATGCAAAACACGAAGCTGAAACTCTTGAAAAAGTAATTGCAGCAAGAAATGCAGGAACAAGAAATACAGTTGATGAGAAAGTTGAAGATGAAAATCAGATTACAGGCGCAATTCGTCAGATTTTTGCACTGGGCGAAAGCTATCCGGAACTCAAGGCTAACACAAACTTCCAGGAGCTTCAGAAGCAGCTTTCTGATATTGAAGAAGATATTGCCAACTCACGCAAATACTATAACGCTGTAGTAAAGCAGTTCAATACAAAATGTCAGACTATTCCTTCTAATATTATTGCTAAAATCTTTGGTTTCAAACCTCTTCCAATGTTCACTGTTGATTCTGCAGAAGAAAGACAGAACGTAAAGGTTGAGTTTTAATTTTTTACAAAGACTGAAAACGGTATGAAAAAACTATTCTTATCTTTCATTACCCTTTTCCTTCTTGCCGGAGCCGTATTTGCCGATGACGGTGGCTATTATATAACTCACTACGACTTTTACGGTTCCTTAAGTAAGGATAAGGTGCTCACAGTTCAGGAAACAATTGATGTTATGTTTACGGATTACAGGCATGGAATCTACCGCAATCTTCCCTACTACTATTATGTAGACCGCTTTGATGGAAAATCTGTAAAAAACATGACTTACCGCATTAATTACAATAATATTGCTACCCCTGGCGACAAACATTCTACAGAAAACGCAACCTCAGACGCTGTCATTAAAATTGGAGATGAGGATAAAACCATCATTGGGCCTCATACTTATACAATAACTTACACAAGTACAATATTCGATGATAGAATCAATTTAAGCGATTTTTTCTATTATAATGTTCTTGGTGATGACTGGAATGTTCCAATCGAAGATTTTTATTTTAGGATTGATTTTGAAGATCCCCTTCCTGCTGGTACAGAGTTTGAGCTTTACAGCGGCTATAATTCAGAATTAAATGATTTGAATGTGGAATACACTTATAATTCCAACAGAATTAACGGCCATGCTTCAAAAATAGGTTCTAACAATGCAATTACAATTTTCTGTGAGCTGCCGGAAGGTTACTTTGTAGGTGCAAAAAAAGTAAAACCTTTTCTTACCTGGTTCTTTGCAATTCTTGCCATAATCTGCATGCTTATAACCCTTGTAATGATTATTAAACCAGATCCGAATCGCCCGGTTCAAACCGTAGAGTTTTATCCACCAAAGGGTATTTCCTGTGCAGATGTTGGTTTTTTAATTGATAACGTTGCCGATGACAAGGATTTACTTGCCCTTTACATTGAGTGGGCTCATAAGGGATATATTAAAATCACGGAAAATGAAAAGAAAGAGCTTATTCTTACAAAGCTTGAAAACTTACCAAAAGATGCCCCGGAATATCAGAAAACTCTGTTTAATAATACTTTTTCAAAAAATAAGACAGCTTTTTCGCTTAAAAATGTTTCTAAAACCTATATAAAACAATTTGACAAGGCAAAAGAAGAGCTTGGTAATCAATTTACAGAAGAAAAGAACCTTTATGATAATGAGTTTTTTTCTTACGGAATGCATTGGGCTTCATCAATTCTTTTTGGTTTGAGTCTTTTGTTTTCCAGTCCAGTATACAAGTTAGATAATGGTTATCTTTTTATAGTTCTTGTTCCTTTCTTTTTAATAGGAAATAAGATGAACGACACAGCTTATACACGTTATTTCAGGCGACGTAAAGAAATATTTAAA
The DNA here is from genome assembly GCA_016290335.1 of Treponema sp. The sequence continues at coordinate 70,275 of JAEETM010000001.1, forward strand.
TATATTTTGATTGGTATTGGCGCTCTTGCCCTGGCTCCATGTGTTTATAAGCTCATAATAGAAGAAAACCTTCTTCCTATTCCAGTTATTCTTACAATGTATGTTCTTTATATAATAATATGTTTATTTAACGGACATATTACAAAAAGAACTGCCTACAACGCCGAAATAACAGGAAAGCTGCTTGGTCTTAAGGAGTTTATTAAAACTGCTGAAATGCCAAAGCTTGAAGTTCTTTTAAAGGAAAATCCAGGTTATTATTTTGAAGTTTTCCCTTATGCTATGGTTTTTGGACTAGCTGATAAGTGGGCAAAACAATTCAAAGAGCTTAATGTTGAAAAACCTTTGTGGTTCTCCAGCTCAACCAATTCCGTGTTTAATTCTGTTGCCTTTATGTCTGCTTTTGATAGAGGTGTTGATAAAATGGAACATTCTGTAAGCGCCAAACGTACAAGTACTTACAGTAGCAGCAGCAGTGGTCACGGCGGACACTCCGGTGGCGGAGGTGGCGGAGGCGGCGGCGGAAGCTGGTAATGCCAATGCCTTAAACAAAAAGCCCCGAACTTAAACATTCGGGGCTTAATAATTTACGTGTTAGCAGTTTTGCGGAAGCAAAACTGCAAGCGAAAGCAGATTTAATTACCGGTAAACAAACCGTAGAAGCTTTCGCTTTCGCTCTAGAACTTTCCGCTTCTGTGTGAAGCACCACTACTGTGAACCGTAGTACCACCGTAATGACCTCCACCTGAACTACCACTCGAAGTAGAAATATACCTTACAGAACTTGTTGTACGTATATACTTGTCTTCTTTTCGGGTAAGCTCAATGTCTGAAGAATCCATATAAGCAAAAGCAGTTACAGCCTGAGATATTGTCTTTAAGCCTTTCTTTGCAGCCTTTGAAGAAAAATAAGCAATTATAAGAGCAAAAATCAAAGCACGCAAAATATTCATAGGAAGACCTTCAAGCTTTGCAGCAGGATTAAAGAATCCAACATCATAAGGATGACCACGCTCATACCATTTAAGCATATATTCAACCTTATCCAGATACTTTGACATACCTACAAACCATTCGTCTTCACGGAAGGCACTTGCAAATGCATCTACAAGCTTGTCTTTACCATAATCGGTAAATGCTTCATTTCCTGCACCATAAGCCATAATGTCAAAATCACGGCCAGCCATGCTCATAATCAACATAAGACCATCTTTACTTTCGTTATGGCCAAGATTGTTTTCCATGTAAAAATCTTCAGCAAATTCTTCGATTTCGTACTCACCATAATCATACTCAGCCATGTCTTCAAAAGTAACAAGATAGACTCCAAAATTGTACAAGTCTGAAATATCAGCTAAATCCTCTTCAAGCATTATTTTTTCTGATTCAGAAAGGATATTGGCATAATCCATCAGGTACTCTTCTGCAGAAACTGCATTTACAAAAAGAGCAATCGAAATAAAAATCGATAAAAATATTTTCTTCATAATTGTCCCCCTGCTCCTACAAAATTATTGTAAATAATACAGTTAAGATTGCAGTCCAGATTAAAGCACGCTTAAGTATAAAAAGTCTAACCTTACCTTTATCAATTGGCAAATCACCAACAAACTTACCAGTCTGTCCGTTCATTGCAAAAAGATAATTCTGGTCGTGCCACTTTGTACTCAAAAGCCATACAGGAAGGAAGGCATAAGAAGTCTTTTCATTATGAATTGTAAGAGTTTTGCTTCTTGCACTTACTGAATCGTAACCGGATACTGTTTCTGCAAAAGCAGATACAGTTGAGTTTTCGGCACGAATCTTACAGCGGTCAAAACATTCTTCAGGCTTTACATCATAAGATTCAGCAAGATATCCCGGCAGATATGATGATGAAAACTCCTTTAATTCTTCATAATCATACGGTTCAATGGAATCCATCTGTGCATCATCCATTTTTACAGAAGCATCTACAGGAATCTTGTGATAAGGAATTGTACCTGTTCGATATACATCATAATGCTTTGTAGTTGTTGTTTCCTTACTTCCGCTTGTATGAGTAGAACTGTCAGATGCTTCAAACATAATGTCTGCATCTACCTTTCCACTAAAAAGCCAGAAAGGAACATAAACTCCTTTAATTTCTTCAATATGATTTTCTGCAGAAAAAACATTAGGAAGGAATCTTTTACCCTTATAGTAATTCTTAAGCCCCGCAATTGCACCTTTTTTGTCAATCTTAAAGGGAATAACGAACTCTGGCATTCTTCCGCCTTTAAATTGACTTGCAATTACAGTTGTATTTCCACAATATGGACAGCTTGAAGCTACAGTTGTTTCTTCAAAAATGAGCTCTGCACCACAGGAAGGACAGTTAAAAGCCTTCATCTTTATTGAAGAATCCCAGTCATGCGCTTCTGGACTTGTAAAATCTGCATTTATGGTAGTCTGACCTTCGCCTTCTCCAGAGCCGCCTGCAGCAGTTTCATTCTGTGATTCAGCTTGGGCAGCTTCGGCTTCTGCATTTTTTTCAGCTTCTTCACGAACCTTGTTGGAATACATCTTGTTCATTTCATCGATGGTATACTTTCCGCCACAATAGTCACATTCAAGCATTCCGCTGCTACCAACAAAATGAAGAGGTCCCGTACAAGCCGGACATTTATAGTTAGTTACATTTGCCATTTTTTTCTCGCATATAAAAATATTTGTGCGGAATTGTAAAGATTCCGCACATTCTCAGGACTTTGTTATTTTACTGTACTATGTCGCCATCATCAAAAGGATCACCACATTCAGGGCAGAACTTAGGTGGTTTTGTACCCTTTGGAGGTTCCCAGCCACACTTGTCGCACTTATACTGAGGAATGCCGGCAGGTTTCTTTGCTCCACATTCAGAACAGAACTTACCCTTATTTTTTGCACCACAAGAACAGGTCCAGAATCCTTCATCAGAAGCAGCTGGCTTTGGTTTTCCGCATTCAGGGCAGAACTTACCTGTAGCTGTAGCACCACAAGTACAAGTCCAGGCATTTGCAGCTGTGTTTCCGGCTCCAACTGCTGCACCACCAGCAGGCTGTTGCGGCTGTCCCTGCTGTGCGCCCATACCATAAAGGTTCTGAGCATTGTATCCACCGGCAGCGTTTGCCATGTTCATTCCCATAAAGGCCATTGCAGCACCACCCTGGTTGTTTGCAGCGGCTCTCATTGCATCTGCCTGAGCACCAACAAGGTTAGCAGCAGCAAGAGTAGGATCCCTAAAGGCTGCATTCTTCTGAAGGTCTTTAAGCATTTTCTCGTCTTCTTCTTCAGCTTTGATAGAAGAAACGCCGACTACCTGAACTTCAATTCCGCGATATTCAGTCCATTTTGCAGAAAGCTCTGCCTTCATTGCATCAGCAAGCTCTGTTGTGTGGCCTGGCAAAGATGAATAACGGATTCCCATTTCTGAGATTCGTGCGAAAGCTGGCTGTAAAGCAGTAAGGAACTCTGATTTAAGCTGGCTGTCAATCTTATCACGTGTATAATCATCTTCAATGTTACCGGAAACATTTGTATAGAAAAGAATCGGGTCAACAATCTTATAGCTGTATTCACCAAAACAGCGAACATTTACATCAATATCAATACCGGCTCTAGGATCAACTACGCGGAATGGAACTGAAGAAGGAGTTCCATATTTATTGCCGATTAATTCCTTTGTGTTGAAATAGTAAACTCTCTGCTCTTTTGGAGTTTCTCCACCGAAAGTAAAACGTTTACCAATATTCTTAAAGGTCTGACCAAGGCTCTTACCAAACTTTCCTGCAAAAATTGAAGGTTCAGTAGATGTATCGTATTTGAACTCACCAGGTTCAGCACAGATTTCTGCAACTTTACCCTGATCTACAATAATCATACACTGTCCGTCTGCAACGGCAATAATAGAACCATTGGAAATAACGTTATCTGACCCTTTAGTATTGCTTGAACGACCAGAAGTTTTTTTCTTACCTTTTACACAAATTGTGTCTGCATCCAAAGCGTCACAATAAAAGTACTCTTTCCACTGATCAGCTAATACACCGCCTACTGCACCTCCAAGTGCCTTAATTAAACCCATATTAATCCTCCATTTTGTTTACATATAGATGTCTCAAAAATATAGATAATATTATAACACGGAAATACAAAAAAGATATAAAAAAACAGTCCTCACGGACTGTTTTTTAGTATTTTCCTACTTTCTGCTCGGCTAATTTATTAGCCGCCGTTGGATGCACTGTTGCGTGCATCCATCTTCGTAAGTAAAACGATAACTTAGAAACTACCAGCTACGGCAACAGCGCACGCAACAGTGCATCCTACCATAGGATTGTTACCCATTCCCATGAATCCCATCATTTCTACGTGTGCTGGAACTGAAGAAGATCCTGCGAACTGAGCGTCTGAGTGCATACGACCAAGAGTATCAGTAAAGCCGTAAGAAGCTGGACCTGCAGCCATGTTATCCGGGTGAAGTGTACGACCTGTACCACCACCAGAAGCTACAGAGAAGTATTTCTTACCAGCAAGGAGACGCTCCTTCTTGTAAGTACCTGCAACTGGATGCTGGAAACGTGTTGGGTTTGTTGAGTTACCAGTAATAGAAACATCAACATCCTCGTGCCACATAATTGCAACACCTTCACGTACATCGTCAGCACCATAGCACTTTACGATAAGGCGTTCAGGATTGCTTCCATAAGGAATCTCTTTTACAACTTTAAGAGCCTTGTCTGTTCCTTCACCGTTGAAGTAGTCAAACTCTGTCTGAACATATGTGAAGCCGTTGATTCGGCTGATAATCTGAGCAGCATCTTTTCCAAGACCGTTCAAAATAACGCGGAGCTTGTTCTTGCGAACCTTGTTAGCGTTAGCAGCGATTTTGATAGCACCTTCAGCAGCAGCGAATGATTCGTGTCCTGCGAGGAATGCGAAGCACTGTGTTTCTTCAGAAAGAAGACGTGCACCAAGGTTTCCGTGTCCAAGACCAACCTTGCGGTCATCAGCTACAGAACCTGGCAAACAGAAAGCCTGAAGTCCTTTACCGATGTTTGCAGCAGCGGCAGAACCAGTCTTATCTCCTGTTTTTTCTGCTTCTTTGATTGCAATTGCAGATCCGAGTACGTATGCCCATTTAGCATCTTCGAAACAAATCTGCTGTGTAGACTGACAGATTTCGTATGGATCGAAACCACGAGCCTTACAAAGGTCACGAGCTTCGTTCAAGCCAGCCTCACCTTCTTTAAATCCGTATTCTTTAAGAGCCTTATTCACCTGAGGAATGCGGCCTGCGTAATCTTCAAATAATGCCATAGTATCTATTCCTCCTGACTACTCTTTTCTTGGGTCGATAAGTTTTACCATACCCTGATCTGCTGTTACACGACCATAGTGTGTACGTGCACCTGCAATAGCTTCTTCAGCCGGTTTTCCAGCCTTAAGAGCATCCATCAATTTACCAAAGTTGATACAGTTGTAACCGATAATCTGATTGTCCTTATCGATTGCACAAGTTTCAACATAACCTTCTGTCATTTCGAGGTAGCGAGGACCTGTCTTGCGTGTAGCAAACATAGTTCCAACCTGTGAGCGGAGGTTCTTTCCAAGGTCTTCCAAAGAAGCACCAACTTTAAGTCCGTCCTTAGAGTAAGCAGACTGTGAACGTCCGTAAACAATCTGGAGGAAAAGCTCGCGCATAGCTGTGTTGATAGCGTCACAAACAAGGTCAGTATTCAAAGCTTCGAGAACTGTTTTTCCAATGAGGATTTCTGAAGCCATAGCAGCTGAGTGAGTCATACCAGAACAACCGATAGTCTCAACTAGTGCTTCTTCAATAATTCCTTTTTTGATGTTCAAAGAAAGCTTACAGGCTCCCTGCTGTGGTGCACACCAACCGATACCGTGTGTGAAACCAGAAACATCTTCAATTTTCTTAACCTTTACCCATTCGCCTTCTTCAGGGATTGGGGCAGGTCCGTGATATGCGCCTTTAGCCAAAGGACACATATGCTCCACTTCTGCAGTGTATGTCATAAAATGCTCCTATATTAATTGTGTAATTACCGTACCTGGCACGGCAATCTTTAAATCTTCTATAAAATATCATTTTTTAGGGAGTATTACAATAAGGATTTTTACATGATTTATTCCAGCGTTCTGCAGATTTCTCCATCTGCAGATTTCTCCATTTGAAAAAAGTTTAAACTAATAGTAAAATATAAGTGTGAAGAACGAGAAATCAGCTTCCAACATCAAGAATAAGTTCTCAAATGGTACATCTTTGCCTTACGAGTTCCGGGTTGAATTAACGAACATGAACTTAAAAAGACTGTTTTACCTTGACTGGGTCTTTTTAGTTTCGGCAATACTGCTTTTTGTTCTATACCTTATGGGAGTATTACGTAACGGTGTAAAATACGAGAATCTTTTCTGCATGGGTTATATCACTACAACAGCTATTTCTCTTATTCTTACTTTTCTTTTCAGAAAACATACAAATCTTCCTATTTTTGTAAGAACTATACCGTTAACTCTTTCCTATATTGTTATAATGCTCATGTGCGTTGTAATTTTTTATATAGATTTCCCATTTTTAAATGCACTGCTGATTTTCGTATGCCTTACTGTCTTAATACCGATTTTCTTTACCGTACCGCCACTTTTCTATAACTCAGTACTTATATTAACTTACATTGCCGTATTCTTAAGACTTAAACCGACACAATCTATATCTTTTCTTGTATGTCTTGCAGTTTTTGTAATCATGATTGGTTTCTTTTCAATCTTCAAATGGCGGACAACAAAAAACGAGCTTATCTTAAAAGATGAACAGAATCAGCGAACAAAGCTTCTTGAAAAGGAAATAAATCTTGCTGCCTTTGTGCAGAACAGCTTTTACAAGCATATTGATCTTAAAATTGAAGGCTGGAATATAGAATACTTTTCTGAACCAATGGCTGGAGTTTCGGGTGATATGCACGATATTTACACTAAAGGAAATAACCTTGAAGGTCTTGGTGTTTTTGATGTATCCGGTCATGGTATTTCTTCCGGTCTTGTAACAATGCTTGTAAAGAACATAATCCAGCAGGAGTTTGAGCTTGGCAAGGAAGAAAATCTTCAGACTGTAATGAAGAGGATTAACGACAGGATTATTATTGAAAAAGGCGATATTGAAAATTATCTTACCGGTATTCTTACACGCATTCACGACAATAAGGTTGAGCTCATAAATGCAGGAAATCCTCCGCCAATCATTCATAAGGCAGAAACAAATGAATCATATTTTTATGAAACAAATGAGCTTACGAATTATGGTGTAATCGGTATGGCTGATTTCCCTGTGGGATATTCTGTTAACACAATAGAAATGCAGTCTGGAGATTCAATTCTGTTCTATACAGATGGTATTACCGAAAACTGCAATGATGAAAACACACCTTATGGCAAGAAAAACCTCATGCAGGTGTTCAAAAACAACACTTACAAAACGAGCAAAGACCAGCTTGCAGACATAGTAAGTGACTATAAAAAATTTAAGGGTGACGCGCGTTCATCCGACGACATCACCCTTGTTATATTAAAAAAGCTTTAATTACTCAGTTGGTCTTTTCTTAAAGCTCTTGCTTTCGGCAATTGCCTGACCTTCTCCTACACTCTGCTCCATCATAGCGCGAACCTTCAATGGAAGTCCGAACAATGTAATAAAGCCCTGAGCATCTTTGTGGTCATAAAGTTCACCAGTTGTGAAAGAAGCAATTGATTCGTTGTACAGGCTGTACTTAGAACCGCTTCCAGCACCACGGATTGCACCCTTAATCAGTTTTACCTTAGCCCAACCGGTAACAGTTTCTTCTGTCTTGTCAACAAAAGCCATACAGGCATCCATAAGAGTTGTAAACCATTTTCCGTCGTAGATGAGCTCACCCATTCTTACAGCAAGCTGCTGTTTGTAGTGATAAGTATCGCGGTCAAGACAAATATGATCCATCATTCTGTGCGCAAAATAAAGGATAGCTCCACCCGGTGTTTCGTAAACGCCACGGCTCTTCATACCAACGCAGCGGTTTTCACAGATATCTACAAGGCCAACACCGTTTCTTCCACCGATTTTGTTAAGCTCGTTCAAAAGATCAACAGCATTCATCTTTTTGCCGTTCAAACCAACAGGAATACCCTTTTCAAAGTCGATTGTAACATATTCGCCCTCATCTGGAGCTTCTTCAGGTACAACTGTATTTTTGAGCATGTGCTTGTAGTTAGGTTCATTTTCAGTCTTTTCAAGCTCAAGACCTTCGTGGCTCAAGTGCCAGATGTTTTCGTCGCGGCTGTATGACTGGTCCTTCTTCATAGGAACTTCCAGTCCACGGTCTTCAAGGAACTTGATTTCTGCTTCACGGCTGTCCATATTCCATTTAGCATCACGCCATGCAGCAATAACTTTAATATCAGGAGCAAAAGCTTTAATTGCAAGTTCAAAACGAACCTGGTCATTTCCTTTTCCTGTAGCCCCGTGACAGATTGCAACAGCCTTTTCCTGACGTGCATATTCAACAAGGATTTTTCCAATAAGTGGACGTGCAGTTGATGTACCAAGAAGATATTCATCTTCGTAAACTGCATTTGCCTTTAATGCAGGCCAGATATATTCTGTGATATATTCTTCACGGGCATCTACAACATAACATGCACTTGCACCAGTTTTCAAAGCACGTGATTTAATTGCTTCCCAATCATCGCCCTGTCCTACATCAATGCAGACAGCGATTACGTCATAATTGTAATTCTCTTTGAGCCATGGAATGATAACGGTTGTATCAAGTCCGCCGGAATAAGCTAAAACTACTTTATCTTTTGCCATAAGAATCCTCCTGAACGGCAATAATTGCATAAATATACAGAAAATATACAATTATTTGTAAAAATATGCAATATAGAATGAGGAAGAAACTTATTATTCACTATTTTTCATCATCAGATTTTTTTGCAGCATGTTTCTTTCGGAAGGCCATAACGCCCATAGGGTAGAAAATCATAGTGGTGATACCGAGGATGAAATATTTCAGGAGGTGGGAAAAATGAGTGCCCAGAGGAGCAAATACAAAGCCAAGGCCTACTTTTTCGGCAAAAACGATGATACCGCCAATAAGGAAGCATATGATTTTGTTTTTCCAGGCTCCGGCAGCTTCGTAGTGAATGAAACGGCGGTCTGCAAGCCAGCCAAGAAGAGCTGCACATGAAAGACCTGTGGCGGTATAGCAGTCGGTAAGCATATCGTAAGGATCAACAAGAAGAGTTCCGTCTTCAAGATAATCTAATGGATAAGGCTTAAACTGAAGATAAAGTAAACCTGCAATGGCAAGAACAATACCAATAATAACAAGCAGAATATCTTTATCCTGATGAGAAGCAAACCAGTAGCTTAAAACTTCAAATATACAGATAAAGAATGCACCTTCAAGAATTGCTACAAGAACATCCTGTATGGTATGAACGCCAAGCCAGTTTCTTGAAAAGGCTGTAAGGAAAATGAGTGTAAACATAAGGATTACAACCCACTTTTTCTTTTTCTGAAAAACTGCAACGCTGCCGAAGAATGATGCGGCAGAAACAGTATGTCCGCTTGGGAACGAATAACCTGTTGCACTTGGTTTTGCAGCTGCATAAGGAGTAAGTTCAGGATAACGAATCCATGGTCTGTAAACACAGGCTGTATTTTTTATAAGTTGATTTGAAAAAAAAGTCGTTGAATAACAGAGGAACATTTTTGTACCGGCAGTTTTACTTACACACCAGTAAATAAATGCAGGAAGCATAAAGCCCAGATTTTGAACCATATCTGAAACAAGCATAAAAAAACGGTTTATAAAATCGGGGCAAGATTCCCTTATAGTTTGAAGCATATATAAGTAATTCATAACATTCATTATATCATATAACCACAGTAAATTAAAGTTGAAAAAAAAAACAGTTTGTTTTAAAATAATTATGATGAGAGTGTAAAAATCCATTATGGCGGAAGAATTATGATTATATTCTTAAAGATTCTTGGTAATATTTTTCTTGGACTGCTCTGTCTTGAGCTGTTTTACATTTTATTCATAATCCTGAGCAGCTTAATTGTAAATACCGGCAAAATCTACAGCAAAAACAGCCGTTTTTTCAGGGGACTGCTTAATTCTGCCACCTGGGAGCTTTTATTTTTCGGACGTGTAAAGGTGCACATCACCGGTGCAGAAAAGCTTCCTAAGGATTCCCGCTTCCTCATCATCAGTAACCACCGTTCAAAGTTTGACCCTATGACAACCTGGTACGTTTTCCGGAAATACAATATTGCCTACATTTCAAAGCCGGAAAACTTTAAGGTACCTTTCTTTGGAAGAATTATACGTCCCTGCTGCTTCCTGCCGATTATCCGCGGAAATCCAAGACTTGCACTTCCTACAATAGAAAAAGCAATTGACCTTCTTAAGGCTGATGAAGTTTCAATCGGGATTTATCCTGAAGGAACAAGAAGCCAGACTCTTGAAATGCTTCCTTTCCACAACGGTGTTTTCAAGATTGCTCAGCGTGCAGAAGTTCCGGTTGTAATCTGCTCTATACAGGGAACAGAAAAAATCCACAAAAACTTCCCGCTTCACAAAACACACGTTTATATAGATGTTCTTGATGTAATTCCGGTAGATAAGATTCTTGCGCAGAAAACCTTTGAAATTGCTGATTATTCTAAGGCTGTTATTGAGAAAAAATTACTGGAATCTAAAGCTGGATGATAAGATTGTCGGATCAAGTCCGACAATGACAGTCTATCTAAAAATCTTCAGGATTTTTATTCTCTGGGATATAGCATGGAAGATTCAAAAGCTTTCTCTTCCAGGAATAGCCCTTTAATCGGCTGCTGATATAAGAAACTCTTTCTGCTGTCATACCGTCTGTTTTTCCAGTGGCAACTTTTTCAAGCTCGCTGTAAGTAAAGCCAAGCTTTTCTTCATCAGTCATTCCGCACATACCATCTGACGGAGCTTTTTTTACAAGTTCTGTAGGCAATCCTAAATCAAGTCCAAGCTGTACAACTTCGCTTACAAAAAGATAAGCTAATGGTGCAAAATCCCCTGCTCCGTCTCCCCACAATGTATAAAAGCCTGCAAGTCTTTCGCTCAGGTTTCCGTTACAGGATATCCGCGCATTACCAAGCATTGCGGCAACACCATACAAGGTAGACATTCTTAAACGGCTCGGTGTATTTGTAGCAAACTGATCTGTAAGCTCCGGCTTATTCAGGGCTGATGAAATTGCACCCGAAAGTCCCCTGTATGCATCATTTATATTTACAACGTAATTTTCAATGCCAAGAAAGCTGCACAAACGTTTTGAATCATCAATATCTTTTTGAACACCGTTCGGCATCATTACACCGACTACACGCTCTTTGCCCAGAGCCGCACAGCACAATGCAGAAACAACACTCGAATCCTTTCCGCCGGAAACACCAATAACAGCCTTCGTATTAGCATCACCATTTTTTTCAAAATATTCTTTTATAAAGGCAATTGCACCGTCTTTTATGTTCATATTTACTTCCTATTTATGATGTGTGTGTGCCAAGCGCCATTCAATTGATTTTTTCAGATACTCTACGTATTCATCATCTTCGCACATTGTCTTACCGCCAGCATTAGAAAGCTTTGCAACCGGCCGGTTATTACATTCAGTAACCTTCATGACAATATTCAGCGATGGTACATCTGTATCGTTTGCAATGTAAGTTCCAATTCCAAAGGCAACCTTTGATTTATCCTTAAAGTAGCTGTAAAGCGCAGAAGCTCGCTCAAAATCAAGGCTGTCGCTGAAAAGCAGAGTCTTACTCTTTGGATTTACGCGCTCATCATGATATTTATCATAATACTTCTGGAAGTGAGCAACCCATTCATCACCCCACTTATACGGATCACCAGAATCGTGGCGAACACCGGCAAAGCAGATTGAATAAGTGTAGCCCATATCAAGATGTGCAGTTTCATCACCGATTGTATCTGTAAGATAAGTTCCGTTCAAAACACCGTATTCTTTTGTCCAGGCATCCATTGCAAGCTTATTAGAGTAAGCTGGATTATACATAGGATTTCCCTGACCAACGCACATAATAAACTCGTGAGCCATTGTTCCAACTGCAAGAACCTTGTATTTTTTTGCAAGATAAACGTTCGAAGTTCCAACGCACTTAGAATCTTTGTAGTTCATGTTGTTTTCGGTCAGGACTTTTACAGCAAGCTCCTGAGCTTCCGCACTAAGACGACGGCGCAAACCAAACTCAGAAAAAGGTCCAAGATTATATTTTCCTGTAACAAGCCAGTTTTTCTTTTCTTCAAGACGGCGCTTGTACTGTTCAAAAAGCTCATCGTAATTGTACTGCATACGGAAATAAACTTCGTTTACAATTGCAAGAACAGGAATCTCGTACATGGAAGTATTAAGCCAGGTACCAATTGCATTTATTGAGATTCCGCATGGAGCATCCTCAGAGATTTCAAAATCTCCAAAACGAGGCTTCCAGATTTGAAGATGGTCTATATAATCCTCGTGAAGCCATTCAATTGTCTGTAAATAAGCAAGCTCTTCTTCGGTAAACCTGAGCGAACAATAATTGTGAATCTGCTCCTTTATTTCCTCTACCATTTCGTGTGTAAACTTTACGCCTTCGTTTCTGCACTTAAAGGTCCATCTTGTTTTATATGACGGAAACTGGTGATAAATTGCCTGTCCCATAGAAAACTTGTAAAGGTCTGTTTCGAGCAGACTTGTAATAATTGGCTTTAGCTTCATATTAAGATCTCCATATTAGAGTATTTTGAATACTATAGCACATTATCACTATTTTTTCAAAATAAACAGATATTCAGATACGTGGAGATTGCGGGCATTTAGATTACGGCTTCCGCGGAAAGTATTGTATTCAATTTCTACTGATTCAAGTTTACCGTATTTAGAAAGCATGGACTTCATCTGTTCAAAGGTGATAAAGCCTTCGGAATTATAGGAGATGATGATGTATTTTGCTTTAAGATTTGCAACTATCTGTTCAAGTGACTGCAGTGCAGTTGCAGCTTTATTGAACTCGGAGCGGTTCCAGTCCTGCGTAATTCCGCTCACCTCGCTTATTTCTACATCAAGCCTGTTTTTGAGAATGAGGTTGAGCATAAAATAGTTTGAACCATACGGATGCTGATTATAAGGCGGGTCAAGGTAGGCAATGTCTAATCCCGGCAAATCTTTTATTTTTGAAAGCTCTACTGCATCCTTCTGGAAAACAATAAGCCCGGAGTCAAAATTGCTTAGCACAGGAGCCTTAAGTTCAATTTTCCCCAGGATTCTTGTAAGTGCATTTTTACCGGAAGCGCCAAAGCAGCCAATCCCTGTATTTTTATCTTTATAAAAGCCTTTAAAAACTCCGCTTGTATTTACATGAATGGAAGCCTCTGTAATCAGCGGTGCAAGAAAAAACTTTCGGAGATTAGATTCGGGAAGATATTTATCAATGAGATTTCTATAAGTGTCTATAAGAAGGGCATTTTCGTGGGTGTAGAATACACGCTCGCCGGGTTTTATGTCTGAATCATTTTCTGGAGCATAATTCTGGGTTATAATCCCGGAGATTTTATTATTCGCGCAATCTGCAATAATTTTTTTACGGATTTCTTCACATTCTCGTTCCGGATAATCCTTTTTGTTAGAAAGATAGCAGCTGTTTATAATCTGCGAATAATTTTCAAGGTCATTAACGATAAGATATGAGGAATGCCTCTTTAACATTCGTGCGACAATTCCTGAACCGGAAAACAAATCGGCACAAACAAGCTTTTCTCTGCCAAGTTCACCCGCAATCTTCCGGACTTCTTCTTCTATTTTTCCAATAAGAAGCCTTTTATTTCCAATATAAGTGATTATCTGTTCTGAAAGAAAAGCTGGATTTTCAGATTGCGGTTCGTTCATCATTTACAATTTTTAGCTTTATCCTGCTCAATAAGACGGCGAAGAGCTTCAACGCCAACAGTAATTGCAAGCTCGGTATCGTGAGCCTGTTTGTTAGGCAAGCCTTTTTTAGCACGCTCCTGATTTGCAACAACAAGAAAGCAGGAACCTACCCTTACGCGTAAAAATTGTCCTGCAATAAATAAAGCTGCACTTTCCATTTCGGAAGCGAGGCACCCCATTCTAAGCCAGGCCTGCCATTTATTTTCCAGCTCATAGCTTACAGGCATAACTTCAGGTTCGTGCTGACCAAAAAATGAATCCTTGCACTGAACAACGCCTGTATGGTGGCGCACATTAAGAGACTGGGCTGCCTGAACAAGTGCATTACAACAATCAAGGTTTGCAACAGCAGGATATTCAATTGGAGCAAACTCGCGGCTTGTGCCTTCCATTCTTACGGCGCCGGTTGCAATTACAATGTCGCCGCCAAGAATATCTTCCTGCATTCCGCCGCAGGTACCTACACGAATGAACGTGTGGGCACCGCATTTAGAAAGCTCCTCTATGGCGATTGCAGCAGAAGGTCCACCAATTCCAGTTGAAGTAACACTTACCTTTTCACCGGCAAGAGTTCCTGTATAAGTGGTATATTCACGCACATCTGCAACAAGCTTTGCATTCTCAAAATGAGCGGCAATCTTTTCGCAGCGTTTCGGGTCGCCCGGCATGATAATGTATTTACCGATATCATCCGGTCCAACTCCTGTGTGATACTGTTTTCCAGAACCTTCTGTGTAATCAACCATAGCTTTCTCCAATAATTTATTTAGTTGGGAGTGCCTGAGCACCGTGTCCCTTTACAGCACCAAATAACTTCATAGTATTCTCTGAGAATGGATACTTGTTGGCATACATAGATACCTTTGAAGTAATTGAGCCCTGCTTGTTCATACCAAGAGCTTCGCGGAGCTTGTTAGCATCTGAATTAGGATCAAAGTCAGTTTTTTCTGTATAAGAAGCAGAAAGGAAGCCTTCAAGATAAGCCTGGTCAAGCATTCCCTTGAATACTGAAGGATCTTTAAGTGCAACATTATCTTCGCAGCTTTCAATACCATCCGTATCTTCAAAATCTTCAAAAGCAGCAGTATCAACCTTAAGATATTTTACAGATGGACTTACTGTGTAGCTTACATCACCTTTTTTGTTAAGGAAGAAGATGTTGTCATCAAGAGTAACTTTAGCTTCTGCCTTAGTATTGTTTTTACTGTTATCAAAACCAGACATAATGCTCAAACCAAGAATATTGTGGCTGATATTTGCATCAACCTTGCTCAAAGCACGAATACCGTAACCCATGTCACCAAAATCCTTTGTTCGGCTCCATGTAAAGAGAACTGTGTTGTATTCAAAGTTCATTTTTGTTGCAAAAGCTTTTGCACTTCTGCATGAAACGTTACAAGCCATCATACGGCTGGAAAGGAATACGTTGTTTCTGATGTTTACGGTTCCTGTAAGATGGTTAAGGTTCAAAGCATAGTTAGAGCTGTTAAGGAAAAGACAGTTAGAAATAGTAATAGTTCCGTCTGTATTTCCGTACATAAGATATTTCTTCAAAGAAGCATAAGGATAATCGCCCTTTGTAGGTGGTTCAAGCCACATACCTGTTTCTACACCCTCTGGTTTTCCTTCCTTTGAGTGATAAGCGTTTACTTCACTGTGATCAAGAACAAATCCATCGAATACTGTGTTGCCTTTAGGATCAGTGATATTGAACTCAACAGTACCATTCTTTGGTGGAGTTGCATTCATTTCCATTGAAGGTCTGATTGTTGTAAGGTTTTTAGCGATATCGCGGGAACTGAAATCAGCTGAATAACCGCCATAAAGCTCTACAGGCTTGTCTATTTCAATAAAACCACAGGCAGCCTTTCCTGTATAATTACCGGCAGCAACAAGAATCTTGTCTCCAGGTGCAGCCTGTTCAACAGCACGCCAGATTGAGTTTAAAGGCTCTGCAGCGCTGGTTCCCGGATTCTTTTTCTTGCCATCCGGTGAAACATACCATGTAGTTGCTAAAGCTGGAACTACGATTGCTGCCGATACAATAAATGTTGCAAGCAGCTTTTTCATCTCTCTCATATTGTAAACCTCCTGAAAATGAGAAAAAATTTTAAAAACAGTTTTTTATTATAAATTTATGCTATTCTTTTTAATATAGGGTGTCAAGAGATTAGTTTAGCCTTAATTTCTTCCAGCACACGTAAATCTGAAATTGCTTCCTGGAGCGGGCTTTTTATCGGGGCATTTCCATCAAGAAAATCGACGGCGTTTTGAACCATATTGGCAAAGTAACCTGTCTTTTTAGGGAGATGGATTGAACGGTCCCGCGAGAGGGAATAAAAACCTGAATAGAGCTTTGATTCTTTTCGCTGATAGAACTTGGCGTAACCGTTTCCAAGGCAGATCCGGCCTTCTGTTCCAAGAATATCAAGTCCGAAACTGAAAAAACGACTGCGCCCGCTCATAAAAAGGCTTACATCGGGACAGCTTTTTGTAGAAAAATGTGCACTGAAGTTTCGTACGGCATTTTTATCATCCTTGAACAGACCACATACAACCGGATTTTCCAAATCTTCATCAAGCAGAAATCTGATTATATCTACAAGATGAGTTCCGTCGTGCAAAAGACTGTAGCTGCCATCCTTTTCAAACTCGGGTGCATAAATCCGTAAGCCTGAATAAAGTTCACCGCGAATGCTCTGTAATGTTCCGATTTTTTTGATATACGCCTTTGCCGCATTATAATCTGCCGCAAAACGCCTTTCGTGATTTACCATTATAGGAACATTATTTTCTTCTGCAGCAAGACGGATTTTTTCAGCCTCTTCTGAGTTTAAGGCAACTGGTTTTTCAAGAATAATTAGCCGTGGCCTGGCCTTAATTGCTTTTATACACTCCTCCAGATGGGAATCTTCATTTACCGCTACGGTGATAATATCTGGGATTGTTGTAAGATTTTTATACAGTTCTTCGCTGTTGGAAAAAGTTTCTGCTCCGTGAACAAACTTTCCCCAGCGTTCAAGATTTTCTTTATCTGTATCGGCGGCCGCAATCAGACGGATTTTTTTGTTTGCAAGCAATGCCATTGTGTGACTTGCCGGCTGTTCGCGTTTTTTATCAAAACCGAGAGTAAATCCGATTCGTCCAGTTCCAATTATGGCCGCTGTATACATTTTATTCTCTGTAGAAGTTTATAAGACAACCTGCAAGAATAATCTTTCGCTCATCGTCTGTAAGATCGCCTGTGCTGAGTTCAAACTCATTTACAGTGCCGTCAGCTTTAACAGCGTAAGCCTTGCAGCTCGGGAGCTTTTCTGCAACCATCTTCTTTACATCAGGGATAAATACATAGTCTCCGTTTGCAAATGGGAGATTTTTGTCGCCATCCTTGTACAGGAATGGGAGCATACCCCAGTTGATGAGGTTTGAACGGTAGCGTTTTGTTGCATATTCGTTTGCAATGTTAGCCCAACCGCCAAGAACCTTCTGGCAGCTTGCAGCCTGTTCGCGGGCAGAACCGTCACCAGGTTTTACAGCAAAAATAGAGCTTCCTAAACCAGCAGCAGCGGCACGGCCCTTGAACTCTGGTTTTGCGGCATCCAAGGTAGCGGCAACTTTTGCAACTTCAACTTTAACTTCATCAGCACCATCGCGAACTGCTTTTGCACGACCAACATAAGCAGGGTCGCGGCGGCTTAAAGTAAACTCTGCCAGACCAAGCGGATTAGAACGGAATGATGAAGTCTCGCCTGAAGGGATAAGTTCATCTGTTGTAGTAACCGGGTCATGAATCTCGGAAACAATCTTAATGAGAAGGTCATCTGAGAGAGGCTTCATTGCAGGCCAGTCCTTAATATTCGGACCAAACTGGATTTCTACCTCAGGATGAGCTATGCCCTTTGAATCGTATACGCGTTTTTCGTAAATTGCTTTATCAAAGAAATATTTTTTACCACTGAACTCTGTGTCGAACTCTGTTGCAGCTGTAAGGAAGCCTTTATTTGCGGCAGTTGCGGCAATTGAGCGTGCATCCATAAGGGCAACACTGGAAAGCTGTCCGTTCTGAATCTTTGAACCTTCGCGGTTAGGGAAGTTTCTTGTTGAGTGACGGATAGAGAATGCACCGTTTGCAGGAGTATCACCGGCACCAAAGCATGGACCACAGAATGCAGTCTTAACAACAGCACCTGCATCAATAAGCGCACCAAATGCTCCGTTTTTCATAAGCTCCATGTAAACCGGCATAGAAGCAGGATAAACGCTCAATACAAACTTACCATTTCCACTATCCTTTCCTTTAAGGATATCGGCTGCTGCACAGATGTTTTCAAATCCACCACCTGCACAACCGGCAATAATTCCCTGATCTACATAAAGTTTTCCATTGATAATTTTGTTGTGAAGATTAAAATCTACTTTATCTCCAAAGCTGACTTTAGCGCGCTTTTCAGCATCACTTAAAACATCAGAGAGATTTTTGTTTACTTCTTCAATTGTATATGCACAGCTTGGGTGGAACGGCATTGCAATCATAGGGCGGATTTCGCTGAGGTCAAGTTCGATAGCACCATCATAGTAAGCACCGTTACCAGGTTTAAGCTCCTTGTAAGCACCAGCACGGCCGTGAATTGCATACCACTCTTCTACCTTTCCGTCTGTTTCCCAGATTGAAGAAAGACAGGTTGTTTCAGTTGTCATTACATCAACGCCAATACGGAAGTCGGCCGACAAAGCAGCCACACCAGGACCGATGAACTCCATCACCTTGTTCTTAACAAAGCCGCTTGCAAAAACTTCTTTAATAATTGCAAGAGCAACATCCTGTGGGCCAACACCTGGAACAGGCGCACCTGTAAGGTAAATTGCAACAACTCCAGGATAGTTTACGTCATAAGTTTTACCAAGCAGCTGTTTTGCAAGCTCACCGCCGCCCTCGCCGATTGCCATTGTACCAAGAGCACCATAACGTGTGTGGCTGTCTGAACCAAGAATCATTGCACCACATTCTGCAAGCATTTCGCGGGCATACTGGTGAATTACAGCCTGATGAGGTGGAACATAAACTCCGCCGTATTTCTGTGCACAGGTAAGACCAAACATATGGTCATCATCATTTATAGTACCGCCAACTGCACAAAGAGAGTTATGGCAGTTAGTCAGAACATAAGGAATCGGGAACTTCTGTAAACCGCTGGCACGTGCTGTCTGAATAATTCCAACATAAGTAATATCGTGCGAAGTGATTTTATCAAACTTAATTTTAAGTTTAGCATCATCGCCGCTTGTGTTATGCTTTTGTAAAATTGAATAAGCGATTGTTTTTTTTGCACCATCAGCACTGGCAGCAGCCGCAGCACTAATTTTTCCGTTTTCGTAAATTGCACCAGTTTCCCAGAGTTTCATATTTAATTCCTTATATTTATTTTCTATAATAAATGCTTACTATATTTTATTTTGCAAGTGATTCTTCAAGTCTTTTTCTGATTTCTGCAATGTATTCCCAAGAATTAAGAACAGCTTTTGCAGCAGGTTCAGCAATTCGGGCAATGTCACCTGTCATATAGCCGTCTTCAATTGTTCCAAGGGTTGCTTTTTCAAGCTTCTTTGCAAAATCAACAAGTTCTGGAGTTTCGTCGAGTTCTCCGCGTTTTGCAAGAGCACCAGTCCAGGCAAAAATTGTAGCTACAGGGTTTGTAGATGTTTTTTCGCCTTTAAGGTAGCGGTAATAATGCTTTTGAACTGTACCGTGGCTTGCTTCGTACTCAAAGTTGCCTTCAGGACTAACAAGTACAGAAGTCATCATAGCAAGACTACCACAGGCAGAAGCAATCATATCGCTCATAACATCTCCGTCGTAGTTCTTTGTAGCCCACATAAAGCCGCCTTCGCTTCTCATAACACGGGCAACTGCATCATCAATCAAAGTATAGAAGTATTCAAGGCCGGCAGCCTCAAACTTAATTTTGTATTCTTCATCAAAAATACGCTGGAAGATTGCCTTAAAGTTTCCATCGTAAGTCTTGCTGATAGTGTCTTTTGCACCAAACCATACGCTAACCTTTCGGTCCAAAGCATAAGTAAAGCAACAGCGGGCAAAGTTTTCTATAGATGCATCAAGATTGTGGATTCCCTGAATAATTCCAGGTCCCTTCATTTCCATAATTGTTTTGCGGATTTCCTTACCGTCAACACCGGTGAACACCAGTTCGGCGCGGCCAGCTGTAGGGCATTTAATCTCGCAGTTTTTATAAATATCTCCATAAGCGTGACGGCCAAGTACAATAGGCTTTTTCCAGCAGCTTACAGTTCCGTGGATATTGTTTACAAAAATAGGCTCGCGGAAAACTGTACCGTCAAGCTCTGCACGGATAATTCCGTTAGGACTTGGAGTGAGCTTTTTAAGCTTATACTCCTCTACTCGTGCCTGATTTGAAGTAATCGTAGCGCATTTTACGCCAACGTGAAGCCGTTTGATTGCATCTGCTGCAGCATAAGTAATTTTGTCATCTGAATCATCACGACTCTTCAATCCCAAATCATAATATTCGGTTTTAAGGTCAACAAAAGGTAAAAGAAGCTCGTCTTTAATTACCTTCCACAAAACACGTGTCATTTCGTCGCCATCAAGCTCTGCGATAGCATTTTTCATCTGAATCTTTGCCATAATGTGAGTATTATATAAAAAAGATGGGGGCGTTACAATCAGATTTTTTTAGGAAGCTCAATCAATCTAAGTTGACAGTTCAACAGGTTATAAATGGTGAAGAGGTTCAGATTTTGTACGGTCATCCAGAAAAGCCAGTAGCAAGCTTAACAAAATATCAAGAAAAATCTAAAAAACGCCCTCTTGGTAGTTATAAAGATTACGGACCTTATTGGGAAGATGAAAGTTTCCGCCTTACTCCTGAATGGCTTTTTGATGATATGGATGATTTGATGTAGGTGAAGAAAACGGATTATAGCTGATGTGGGGATAAAAATACATTAATAATGACCTTTTTTGTTTCAAGCTTAGTCTTCATCAAAATTAATATAATCTGAAATAATAACACCATCAGTATTTGTACGCCATTGAGCTGTAAGATCATATGCATTATCACCACCCACATCAAGATAATACAATCTTCCAGTTTCTACTTTTATTTCAGGAATATTTACATAAGAAACAGAGGATCCAATTCTCCAACCAGAAATTGCAGCTGTAGTTGTAAAAGTTTTATTATAACTTACCATTGGAACTTCAAATACCATAGATTTACCTGTATTTATTCTCTTACCACCTGTAGATGTTATTTCTGCAAAAGAATTTGCACCTTTGTAAAGAGAAATACCAGTCTTATCATTTCCATTTGTAATTGTAATATAAGCTGCTGCAGGAGTTGAAGTATCTTTGAATGCATTTGGATCAAACCAATCTGTTGCATTAAATTCAGCTGATTTCTGACCATTTTCTTCCAAACTGAACTGGAAGAAAACAGGTTTGTCAATATTCTTCTCTTTAGGGAAACATGTTACGATTTCACCAGTCTTTTTCTGGAATTTTCTGAATACAGGATAGATATAATAATCATCATAAGCAATATATACTTTTGTCTGTACTGTATTAGCTCCAGCAAATGCTAATGATTCGCCATAAAGTCCATTTTGACGCAATTCAACATTATAATTTGTTGAATTGTTTATGAGTAAATAAGCTTCACCACCCATACTTGAAGAAATTGTATAAACCAAATTAGAGTTTGAATCTGAATCAGCATTGTAATAAGCATATATCAAGGCAAAAGGATTTCTTTGCAAGTCATAATAATCATATTTTCCTCGTTTATAGAGCTCATAATTTTCTGCAGTAATAACCCAAAGAACAAAATCACCAGAATTAGAAAAAAGATATTTATTATATTTTAGACAACATGTAGCCCCTGCACGAACACCGCTAATTAAAGTTGATTCAGAAGGAGCTCCCTTAAAGCAAACCACATTGGTATTAGATTCATTTCTTACCTTAATTGAATAATTACTATTTCTATAGTCAGTGTAATCAATCTGATAATAATCCGGCTGATAATAATAATCTGTTGCTTCAAAAAGAACCAAATCCTCTTTCCAAGAACCAGAAAGCCAAATCTTTTTTATATAAACAGTTCCGTAGGTTGCAACGTAATTATTATTATTATCGTGAATATAAAATCTAAGTCTTGTTGCTGTATCAGCACAATCTGAGTAATTTCCACCATTAGTCCAATCTATATATTGTGCACCAG
Source organism: Treponema sp. (assembly GCA_016290335.1). The sequence continues at coordinate 92,573 of JAEETM010000001.1, forward strand.
CAAGACACTTTCCACTTGGTGTCCAGGAGGGATCTTGCTCATTTTGATAAAGTGTTTCCGAAGCTTGTATTTCATTATTCCATAATTCAACACAAAGCCCAGTACCATTCGGTGACTTCCAAGAACAATCCACATTTAATGTTGTATATCCGCTACCTTCCGGAATATACGGAATATAAAAAAAATTATCCCAATCATAACATTCCAATATATAAGGTTCTCTGACTGTTTTTTCATATACATCACCACTTCCATCAAGATAAATAATTCTCGTACGTATTGAAGATTCCATACATGAAGAAAAAACAATAACGAAAAATATTAAAGAAAAAACCGATAAACTTTTAGAATACTTTTTCATCAAAAAATCCATTTCCAACATAAATAATTATAGCATACTCTGCCAGCATTTCCACATTTTTACTTACCTTTAAGACCATTATCTGCCAAAAAATACTCATTCCACATTCCACATTCCACATTCAACATTCAGCATTATGCATTATGCATTATGCATTACGCATTAAGCATTATGAATTATCATTGCATTTCCCCCTTTTCAGCTATAAAATAAAGTATAATATTAAACGTTTAATCGGAGTTCTATGAATCACACATTAAAAAAATCCCTTGTATTCGCCGTTATTTTTATTCTGCTCTGCTCACTTGTACCGCTTACGCTACTGCTTTCTTCCAACAAAAATAACCGCCGCAAAAACAGTGAACAAAATCCTGCAAACGAAGAAAAGCTTATTCTTGGTTTTTCACAGATTGGTTCCGAAAGTGCATGGCGAACACGAAACACAGAATCTATTTTTGAAGCCGCAGAAGCAAACAACATTCAGATTATTTTTGATGATGCACAGCAGAAGCAGGAAAATCAACTCAAGGCAATCCGTTCATTTATTGTATACCAGGTTGATGTAATTGCATTTGTTCCGATTGTTGAGGATGGCTGGGATAACGTTTTACAGGAAGCAAAGGAAGCCGGGATTCCGGTAATTATTGTAGACCGCCAGATAAATGCAGATTCTTCTTTATATGCGGGCTTTCTTGGCGAAAACGGTTTTGAAGAAGGTTTTTCAGCTGCAAACTTTCTTGTAAACAAATGTAAAAATAAAGAAGGTCCGATTAATATTCTGGAGCTTTACGGAACAGAAAACTCTTCGGTAGTAATTGCACGAGCAGAAGGCTTTAGAAGCGTAATCAAAAAAGATCCAAAATATTCAATAATTTGTACAGAAAACGGAGACTTTTTACGTTCCCGCGGAAAAGAAATTGCAGATAAAATCATTCAGGAAAACGGTGGCTTTAAGCTTGGAAACACAAAGATTGATGTTATCTATTCCCACAACGATTCGATGACCCTCGGTCTTTTAGATTCCTTCAGCAATAACAAGATTTCACCCCAGGATTTTATCATCATCTCTATTGATGCAGAACAAAAATCCATAGATGCCCTGGTACGAGGCGAGCTTAACTGCGTGGTTGAATGTAATCCAAACCTTGGACCTACACTCATGAAGCTGGTTAAAGAAATTGCCAAGGGAAATCCAATTCAGCCTGTTACATACATGAACGAAACCATTTTCACAGAGAATGATGATTTTTCAACTTATACGCCGCGTGGTTATTAGATTGTCATATTCGGACTTAATCCGAATATCTTTGAAGGAGTTTTTATAATCAATGGATAGAAAAAAGAAAAGCTTTAAGCATTCCCTTCAGGTCTCTTATGTTCTGCTCATCAGCATAATGATAATTCCAACAATCTATTCCATCATCGTTTCCCAAAATCATACAAAACAATATGACGACATTATTACAAACGTAAGTAATGCTAACAGAATAAATCAGATTGCCAAAAACGACATTCCAACCGAACTCTGGGATATAGTTTGCGGACGAAAAAACTTTTCCAGCGGTCAGCAGTACAACATGATTCAAAGCATTTTTTCCGGTATTGATGAAATGCAGAAGCTCACAAAAAGCAAGGAAAATAAAGAAAAACTCAAGGTTGCTTACCGCGCCTGTACTACCCTCCAGCGCAACATAGAAATGCTGGAAGCCCAGATGAAAAGAGGCAGCTCAGTTACAGTAAACGAAACCTCTCTGGACGAAATCCGAACAATCTCTGCCCTCTTCTCTGATATCATGCAGGATTTTATCCTTTCAGAAATTGACTCTGCAAACGAAACTAATTCTTCTATTAAAATATCTTCAATTACACTTACAATTTTGCAGATTCTTATAATTCTCTCTTCTATCGCAATTTCAATTCACGCCTACCTTACAGTTTCAAGAGCAATCAGAGAGCCTCTTTCTGACATGCAGGATTTTTCTACCCAGATTGCAAACGGAAACCTTTCTGCCCGAATTGATATTCCAGATGTAGAAGAGCTTACACCCCTTGCCGTAAACATGAACTCTATGGCCGAGCAGATTGACGTGTTAATTAAATCTAACATTGAAGAACAGAAAAACTTCCAGAAGGCAGAGATGAAAGCTCTCCAGGCCCAGATTACACCTCACTTTCTTTACAACACCTTTGATACAATTATCTGGCTGGCAGAAGAAGAAAAAACAGATGAAGTTGTCCGAATTACTAAAGCCTTCTCCGACTTCTTACGCATTTCCTTAAGCCGTGGCCATGAATGGATTACAATCGGACAGGAGCTTGACCACATTAAAAATTATCTTACAATCCAGAAAATCCGCTATGCCGATATCCTTAATTACGAAATAGAAGCCGACCCTTGTTTTATGGATTACAAGATGATTAAGCTTGTCCTCCAGCCACTTGTAGAAAATGCAATTTATCACGGAATCAAAAATAAACGTGGCCGAGGCCATCTGAAAGTAAGTCTTGAATATTCGGATGAAGAAAAAAAATCTGTCCGTTTTACAGTTGAAGATGATGGAGCCGGCTTTACCCCAGAAAGACTTTTAGAAGTTCAAAAAGAACTGCAGCTTGGTACAGACAATACTGAAAAGCTTTCTTCTGTTTACGGACTTTACAACGTGAATAAAAAACTTAAGCTTTATTATGGTGACAAAACCCAGGGATTAATAATAAAATCAGAGCATAACAAAGGCAGTTTGATTTCTTTTGTAATTCCGTGTATTTCAGGAGATGATGAATAAAATGTACAGCGTTTTTTTAGTTGATGATGAGCCCATTGTTCTCGAAGGAATACGCACAAAAATTGACTGGGATAACTCCGGCTTTTCTTTTGCGGGCGAAGCTACAGACGGTGAAATTGCCCTCTCAATGATTCATGAACTCAAACCCGATATCCTCATCACAGATATAAAAATGCCCTTTATGGATGGACTCCAGCTTGCCGCAGCCGTAAAGAAAATCCAGCCCTGGATTAAGATTATAATTCTTTCCGGCCACGATGAGTTTGATTATGCAAAAAAAGCAATTTCAATCGGCATAGAAGATTATCTGCTCAAGCCCTTCACCTCCGAAGAAGTTATTGCAAGCCTTAAAAAAACAGCTGAGCAGATTGACAGGGAAAGAAGGCAGCTTTCAGACATAAATAAAATGAAGGATGAGCTGAAATCTCAGGAAAAGCTTTTACAAAAGGAGTTTTTAATCAATCTTGTACATGGCTCTGTAGATTCAAGTAACATTCTGCAAAAATGTCAGGAGCTGGGTATAGATTTGTTTTCCCGCTTTTATAAAATCCTTATAAGCAGAATTGAAAGTTCTACAGATAATAATCAAAATCAGCAGGAAGCCTGTTCCCTTTTAAACTCCTATTCCAATTCCTGGGAACAGACGGTAAGCTTTTTCCACCATAGCAACAGACTTGTGTGCATTCTTAAAAGCCTTACAAAACCGGAGCTTGAAGAAAACGTTTACCGAATTGCAGAAACAATTGAACATATTGCAACACAGAACCAGGACTGTACTGTTGTTACTGCAATTGGAAAAACAGTTGAACATCTTTCTTCACTTCCATCTTCTTATGATGATGCAAAAAATATTCTGGAACACAGCAGCTTTGAAAATCAGAGCCGTATCATCAGCTCGGACGATATTCAACTAAACGGTGATTCAAACGGGGACAGTCTTCTTCATCTTAAAGAAAACGACCCTATGGTTGACCGCTTAAAATATGCCGGCAAAAATGACATTTCTGCAATTATTGATGAATCAATGACGCTGATTAAAAACAATCCGGGACAGTTTAAGGTATTTGCTTCTTATCTTCTTGTTGATTTGATTTTTGCAGTTTCAAAGCTTGTAGAAACTCTTGGCGGAAACATAAAGGAAATCAACCCCGAAATTATTCAGCGCCAGTTTGTTGATGAAGCCGTACAGGATGAAAGCAACTTTGTAAAAACTCTTGAAAATGTTCTGAACTTTGCGCTCGAATACCGCGACTCTAAAAACACAGGTCGGTACGGAGACATCATCTTAAAAGCAAAAAAATATATAGAAGAAAACTATGCAGATCCTAACACAACTCTTACTACAGTTGCCGATTTTGTCTGTCTGAGTCCTAACCACTTCAGCACAATTTTTTCACAGGAATGTAAAACAACCTTTATTGAATACTTAACAAATGTTCGCATTGAAAGTGCAAAGCGTCTTTTACGCGAAACAGAAATGAAAGGCTATGATATTGCTTATGATTGTGGCTTCAGCGACCCACATTACTTCAGTTATATTTTTAAGAAGAATACGGGTTTTACACCAAGGGAATACAAGCAGACTTTATAAGCTTAATTTCGCGCGAAAAATTACAGCTCATTTATTGAAACAAATCGTGCACCGCAGTCTAAGAGTGCGCAGATCAGAATATCAATATAGTTGTAAAGAGGATCGTTTCTGTTTCCCTGAGAAAAGCCTACAGTTACAGGTACAATTCCACCTCCAAGCTGCTTTACATCATAACAGTAATCAAGAATAATTTTTTCAGGAGTAATATCTTTATCAAGATATTCACTGTCGTTGTTTGCATGGTAAGAATTGATGTAATTGTATCCCGCCTTTGCACCATACGCGATTATTGAAGGATCAGTTGAATAATACGGAGCATGCCAGATTACAGAAAGCTCTTTTTTTGTTGTATCAAAAAACTCATCTTCATTTCTTGCAAGACCGCGCCGTATAAAATCTTCATCAACTAAGAACGGATTATTAACAAGGTCTGTCTTAGAAAAGAACATGGAGCCTACGTTATAATCATTTAAAACTATCTGTTTTGTTTCTGAAGGATAACGTCTAATAAACTCACCATTCAAGAAGAAGGTTCCATCAACCTTGTACTTTTTTAGCATGGAAATAACTCTGGAAAGACCATCTGCATTATCGTAGCAGTCAAAAACAAGGGCAACCTTTATTTCGCTTTCCATAGGTTCTATGCTTTTTGCAAACATTGGTTTTGTAACCGGCTTTTTTGTAAGTGAACGGATGTAAAGAGCATTTTCGTACTGGATATTTGGTGTTATTCCATTGAAAACTCTGTATCTGCCGTTCTGATTTTCGTGTGACGGTTTTATATAAGCTGATTTTTTCCAGATTGAAGCTTCACGGTTATAAATAAAGCAGGAATCTTCATCATCAGCAGTAAGGGCAATTATGCTTCCGTCTGTTTTATTCCAGAAACCAGTCTGTGCAGTTGAAAGCATAAATACATCTGCACCATTTGTAATAAGGTTCCACTTTCTTATTGTTTTTTCGCCGCCAACATAAACTACATTTCTTCCAGCCCATTTTAAGGAGACTATATTTTCGCCAATAAGCTCGTTTGTTTTTTTCCAGGTGTTAACCTCATAAACACAAATCCTGTTTCCTGCAAAAAAAGCAATTTTCTTTCCATCTGGAGAAAGATACGGCTTACCTGAGTTTTCAAGCTCAAGAACCGGTATTTCTTTTTCGGAAAGCATGCACGCAAGACCTTTTTCGTTAGAACCATTGTAAGGAAGTTTTTCCTGCCAGAGAATAGGATTTCCATAATCATCCCAGAAAACATAGGAATCTATAAGTGAAGCTTCTGAATCTGTATATGGATTAGAATAGATTACATCCATATAATCACAGGTTGCTTCGCTTTTTTTAAGCTTTAGGAATGAAAAAAGCCTGTTGTTCTGAATAACTACAAAAGAATTAACTGCTGCATTTGCACTGAACTTATCGGTTTTAGGATTAAACTGGAACGGAAAACGGCCGATTGCCTTACCCTGCCCGATTATTCCTGAATAAAGTCCAATTGTATACAGTTCTTTTGAGTTAATCTGATAAACAAGATAGTCGTCTACGTAAACAATATTTTTTTCAGAAGCCCATTCAATTGAATTAATTGTTCCGCGACCGATTTTTCTGTATTTTTCATCCATTTCTATTCCGCGCACTACAGCATCAGGATTACAGAAATAGACATTTCCTTCTTTTTCGTAAATAAGCAGTGATGAATCCGGTGACCATTTTACCGGCAGCTTTTCGTAGCTTTGAAGAATATTGTCGCAGAGTACGGCAGATTTTCCATTTTCTACATTTTTTACGATAAGTGTACCGGAGCTTATTGTATCTTTTTCAATTTTACAAAACCATTTTCCATCATTACTCACTGAATATAAATAAACAGGAAGTGAGTTTTCGGGAATATCGTCGTCGGCTTCTACCCAGCGAAAGTTTTCTGTGATTGTATTGAAGTGAGCAATTCCAAAACGGTTTCTAATCTGTAAGATTGTACCTTCGCGTAAAAGCTCCATCTGTTCCGGGTAACAGGTAAGTAAGGAAGGCTGCTTTGCAGGCGAACCATCCTTAAGTTTTGCATAATAAAGAGAACTGCAGGGATTCATACCCGTCATTTCCTGACGGACAGTAAACAAAACCTCATCGTTAGAGTTTAAATCTGTAGTTCCAAAAGTTATTTTAGCAAAAGAGAAAGCCGAAATAATTGCAAAAAAAACTACGATTAAAAAACTCTTTTTCATTTATGCATCTCCGTGCTTAATACTAAAACAGAAAGCTCTTTTTCAAGTTCATCAAGTTCCCTTTCCATTTCGTAAATATGCTGTTTCCTTGTATTTTTCTGATTTTCTTCAAATCTGTCAAACATTGAACTCAAGGTTTCTTCATCATCTGCAGAAACTCTGGAAAAACCGCACCAGGGACAATATAAAAACTTTCCTTCGATAGTTCTTCCGCAGCCCTTACATACAGCAATATTATTATACATTATAATACCTCTTTTTTCAGTAATTCAATTTTTTATTTCAACACCGTCATCGGGTTTATTCGCTCATTATTTTTGTACACTGTAAAATGCAGGTGTGGTCCTGTTGAATAACCTGTAGTTCCAACAAGTCCTATTTTTGCTCCCTGATTAACCCAGGCACCCTTCTTTGCAATTGTTTTGCTCATGTGGGCATACAGTGTTTTGTAGCCGTTTCCGTGGTCAATTATGATATAGTTGCCGTAAACTCTGTTCAAGCCAACTGTTACAACCCTTCCGCTCTGAGAAGCAAGAATCGGCGTACCCTTAGGACAAGCCATATCAACACCGGTATGGAAAGATCTTACCTTGGCAATAGGATCTTCACGCCAGCCATAAGGAGAAGTCCATCTGAATGATGCCGCAATTGGAAGAATAAACAGTTCACCAAGTGCATTTTTAAGAGTAACATTATCAAGTGCTACACCAGGAAGGAAAAGCTCCTGCCCTACAGTCAATGTTTCTGTTGTAAGCTCATTTACATCAAGAAGTGATTCCATCCTGATTTTATATTTTGCTACAATAGAATCAATTGTATCTCCCTTTTTTACAGTATAAACAATACCATCTATAGAAGGAATCTTAAGCTTTTGTCCTGCTGCCAGCTGCCTTACGTTGTCTATATCATTTACAGAAATAAGTGTTGAGATATTTGAAAGTCCAAACTTTCTTACAATTCCGCTTATTGTATCTCCTGACTTTACCTTGTAGTTCTGATAAGTAACCGGCTGAGTAAATACACCGATTGTGCTCATCATCATTGCATCCATAAGGTCTTCTTCAGAAATTGCATTAACCGCAGAATCCATTGCAAAGCTTGCCATAAGCTTATCAAGACTGTCGTAATCATTTTTTTCGCTTTCACAGAAAGCAATCGGTCCTGTATGATTTACAGCTTTAAGGTAAATATAGATTGCCGTGCCAGTTAAAGCGCCTGCAATAACAAGTATGGTAAGTACTGTAAGAATGATTTTTATTTTTCCGGCCAGAAAGCTTCCGGTAGATGCAGCTCCCCTCCATATTCCGGCAAACAGTCTTCTGAATGAAAAATGCTTTTCCGAGATGACATATGCTGTTGTTCCAGCAGAATGAGTCTTTCTTTTTGGAGAATAGCTGTCAGATCTATTTAGTAAGAATCCCACAAAATTATGTTTTTCGGGTTTTTGTACATAATTGATTATTTCCATACTTGTCTATCGGCGGAAAAAGATTTAGATATTATAAAAAAAAGACGAGCTAGTTTTTTTTTGTAATTCGTTTTATAATATAGATACTTATTTATGGGTGGGATAAATAATGAACAATTTTTTCAAGAAAACGCGGGTGATTGTATTCACTTCTGTCTGTAGTGCACTCGTAGTAGCAATTATAATAAAATATTTTATCCTGGCAATTCAGCCCGTTCCTCAAAAGGCTAAGAACCTTCCTGTTATTGAACGCGGAGCAATCGTTGACCGTACAGGCTTTGCACTTGCAATTTCAACTAACTTTTACCGTGTTGGTATAAATACAAAAGACATAAAAGATAAAGATGAGTTCTGTAAGATTATGGCTCCTGTTCTTGATATAACAGAAAGCGAGCTTATGGAAAAAATCAGCAGAAAAAGAGATTATGTAATCTTAAAGAAAAAGGCAAGCCAGGCAGAATACGACGAGATTCGGACTACGGCACTTGAAAACAGCTTTATTTTTGTAAATTACGAAAAGATTCCCGGCCGCATCTACCCTAATGATAATCTTGCCGCACATCTGATCGGCTACATGGGAGATGAAGGAAAAGGCTTAGCCGGAATTGAGTTCTCTCAGCAGGATATTCTTTACCCGCCTGTAGATAAAGCACTTGAAACTCCTGAACAGGGCAAAAACATCTACCTTAGTATAGAAGCAAACCTTCAATATAAACTTGAAAAGATTGCGTTTGAAACTATGAAAAATACTCAGGCCGAAAGTATGATGATGATTGCCGCTGATTCTAATACAGGCGAAATCCTTTCCTATATAAGCTTGCCATCAGTTGACCTGAATGAATATGGTTCTGCAGAAGAATACACAAAAACAAACAGACCTATAAACGATGCTTATGAACCTGGTTCCGTTTTCAAGATTTTTACGCTTGGTATTGTTTACGACATGCACGGAATTACATCAAATGAAAGCTTACTTTGTGACGGCAACTATGAACACAAGCTTTCAAGTGGCGAAACAATAAGAATTAAATGTCTTGAACACCACGGCTGGCTTACTCCACGAGATGCTCTCAAATATTCCTGCAATGACGTTTTCGGTCAGATTAGCGACCGCATAAGTGATGAAGCATTTATTGAAAAAATACGTGAACTTGGATTCGGTTCACCTACAGGTATTGAACTCTCTGCAGAAACTCCAGGTAATGTAAAAGACCCGGACAGCAGATCCTGGTCGGCACGTACAAAACCTACAATTGCCATTGGACAGGAAATAAGTGTTTCTGCCCTTCAGATGGTTCAGGCGGCAACTGCAATTGCAAACGGCGGTGTTCCTGTAAAGCTTACTGTAATCCATAAAATCACTAACAAAGACGGAACAGTTTTCTACGAACATACACCGGAATACAAGGACCGTGTTTTCAGCAAGGCAACTGCCGATTATGTTCTGAGCTGTATGGAAACAACTGCAAAATCTGGTACCGGTTCACGTGCAAATATTGGCGATGTTGCAATCGGTGTAAAAACAGGTACTGCACAAATGGCAGATAAAGTTCACGGCGGATACAGCGACACAGACTTTATTTCAAGCTGTATTTCCATTTTCCCTGTAGATAATCCGCAGATTATTCTATATATAGTAGTTGTAAAAGCTAAGGGAGAAACTTACGGCGGACGAATTGTAGCACCTGTTATTGCAGAAGCAGCTGACACAATTATAGATTACATGGGAATGAGCCGTGGAGGTGCTTCATCTCTGGAGCATAACGGAATTATTACAATCCCGAATACTAAAGAAATAAGAATTGGTGCAGAGCTTCCTGATTTTTCAGGCCTTTCTAAAAAAGACCTTCTTCCGCTGATGGAGCTTTCAAACGTAAAACTCAATGTAAATGGCAGCGGCTGGGTAACAAGTCAGAATCCTGAACCGGGCACACCTGTAACGGAGAACATGATAATTGAACTCAATCTGGAATAAAAACATTTCCCTTTTAAAAGAAAGATTTCCTTCTCTTGCAGAGCTTTACAAAGATTATTTATGTTCTACACAATTCAACCAGAATCCACCGGTGATTGATTTCTGGAATATTACACAGGCCAGAAACGGTTCGCCTACAGCAGAAGATTTATGTACTTCACCTGCAGTAAGGCTTCATTCATCTTACAATCCGGAAAGAGAAGCATACAATGCTGTTACGCAGGCAGCTGTTCTTGAAAAATCGGCTGTTGTTTTTTCAGGATGCGGACTCGGTTACCATTTAGTGCAGCTTGCAGCTTATCCTGCATCTGCCTCTAAAAAAATCATTCTTATTGAACCACAGCCCGAATATTTTTTTGCCGCCCTTGCCCTGCTTGACTGGTCTTCAGTTTTCCGAATTAAAAAGCTTATACTTGCAATCGGCTGCCCGCAGGAAAACCTTATTCCGCTTCTCGAAGATTCTGAATATATAAACATTGGCTCAGCCGGCGTTTCCGATTCTTACTTTTTTGATATTCCGGCTTTTACCGCACATGCTCAGGATTATTTTAGCGGAGTTCGGACGCTCATTCAGCGCAACAAAACAAAAAATGATATAAACGCGGCCACTTACCGAAAGTTTTCAAAACGATGGATTCGCAACAGCAAAAAGAATCTTGAAAACCTTACGCATTGCCGAACAGTAAATCAGTTTTTACAGAAGCAGAAGGATTCTTTTGAGGCACAAAAACCAGGCTGGTACAAGCGTGATTGCGTTATTGTTGCAGCGGGACCTTCTCTGGAAAAAATATTACCTTATATGGCCGAGCTCCAGAAGCGTTTTACAATAATCTGTGTAGAAACAGCTTTACGTGCCTTGCTGCGTTTTAACATTCAGCCCGACTTTATCATTCTTACTGACCCGCAGTATTACGCTTACAGACACATTGCCGGTCTTTCTGCGCCGCAAAGCATTCTGGTTTGTCCGCTTTCTGTTTATTCTTCTGTGTTCAGTTTTAATTGCCGCAAAATACTTCTTTGTTCTGATTTTTTTCCTGTAAGTTCTTTTTTTGAAAAACAACTCGGCGAGTTTGGAAACCTTGGAGCCGGCGGTTCGGTTGCAAGTTCTGCTTGGAATCTGGCATATCTTCTTGGGGCACAAAGGATTTTTTTAGCCGGACTTGATTTATCTTTTCCGTCAAAACAGACACATATAAAAGGGAGCTCCGCTGAACAGACATTTCACACTAAGTCAAACAGGCTTACGAGTGCTGAAAAATCAAGCTGCGGTTCAATGTACAGTGCAAACCCGGAATACGGAGTTTCGTATGATGGTAAAAAAGTTTTAACAGATTCGCGTATGAAAATGTTTGCATGGTGGTTTGAAAGCCGAATTGCGGCCTGTACCGATTCAAAGACTTTTACGCTTTGTTCTGAGTCGCTCAAGATTCCAGGGGTTGAAGTTGCAGATATAGATAAAATAATAGAAGAAAAACCTTTGGAAGCGGTTTTGCAGAATCAGACAGTAACTGCTGGAAGTATTGAAAGTGCTGAAGGCGCCGAAAGAAAAGATTTAATTAACAGCGTAAAAAATGATTTCACAGCACAGCTTAAAAAGCTCACAGTGCTTGTAAACACCGCTATAGAAAAATGTTTAATTTACGAAAATGCCACCGGTGATTCACAATCAAAGCTTCAGGCAGAACTCGCCGGAATTGAAAAACAGCTTTTACAGAATCCTCTTGCAGAAATTATAAGGCTTGCTACCCCTTCTGCAAAAGCTATTGCCACTGGCACTGACAAGCCTTATCTTTCATTTTATCAACAGCTGAAAAAAGAGCTTGAGGAATATAAATTATAACTCTTTTGCAGCGTTGCGTACATCTTCCAGATTGAACTCTTCTGCCCCACGCTGTCCTGCAAGCAATGCAGACCTGTTCAAAACACTTTCAATTTTTGCACAGCTGTAACCATCAAACATTTTTGCAAGAACAGATTCGGTACAATCCTGTGTATGAGCTTTGCCCTTACAGTACATCTGTACAAGCTGTTCGCGTGCGTGAAAATCAGGATAAGGAACCGTAAACTTTGCATCAAAGCGTCCCGGGCGGATAAGAGCTGGATCAAGTGCCTGCACACTGTTAGTCGCGGCTACCACAAGAACCCCATCTGTTGGTTCAAAGCCGTCAAGCTCGTTGAGTAAGGCGGTTACAATTCGGGTGTTTTCTGTTTCTATTGCACTGCCGCTGTAATTACGAACAGTTCCAATTCCATCAAACTCATCAATAAAAACAATACACGGAGCCTTGCGTCTTGCTTTCCTGAAAAGAAGCTTTACCTTCATCGGACCGATTGCCATAAACATACTTTCAAAATCGGTTGCTTTTGCAGGAATAAAGCTAATTTTGGCTTCGCCCGAAAGTGCCCTTGCAAAAAGAGTTTTACCGTTTCCAGGCTCGCCTTCCAGCAGTATTCCTTTAGGCATTCTTATTCCCTTTGCAGCATACGCCTTAGGATTCTGCATAATCTTCATCACCTGAGTCATATCGCGCTTGAGATTATCCATTCCTACAACATCATCAAACTTAACGCCGGTTTTATGGATTACCTTAAACGTATTAGGACTGATAAACTTACGGAACACAACAATAATCAAACCAAAAAAGAAGATGTAAAAGAGTGAATCAAAAATAAGGGAAAGAATCTCCGTGGAATCCTTTTCAACCGAAACATCATCAACAAACCGCATAATGTTTTCTTCAAGCTCAGGAGAATCCGGTCTCTTAGTTTTAAAAGTAATCTGCGTAACTGAATCATGAAAAATAATCGAATCTGATTTTATTTCAACTTTATCAATATTACCGCTTTCCAGAGTTCTGTAAAAAACACTGTATGGAACGGTTTTATATTTAGTGAATAAATCATCATAAAAAAAATAAGCTGCGCCACCTGCAACAATCAGCACAAGCAAGGCAAAAATAACAGTCTTTCGTAATTTGTTTTTGTTCATATAGTAAATATATCAGTTTATACAGATAAACTAAAGACTAAATCTGGGGAAATCAGTTTTATAAACACTTAAACAAAAAAATAGCTTCTGGTCGTGATTCATAAAGCAAAATCGCGCAATATTGCGCTAGACGCTGCTTGTGGTATAGGAACTATCAAATGCCGCTCTCGCGGCATCCACAAGCAGAGTCTTTTTGCCTTATGCCTCACTCCCTTGCGCTATTTTTTTTTGAACACTATTTATAAAACTGATTTCCATAGACTAAAACTTAGTTTAATTTACATAAACTAAATCTCAGCCTAAATGACAAAATCTCTTTTTCCAATTATAATAGCTTTATGAGTAATTCTATTTCTAAAGTTGATAACAATGATAAAACTGTATATGTAATTGACAGCTACGGCTTGATTTTCCGCTGCTATTTTGCGTTTATTTCAAGGCCGCTTACAAATAAAAATGGTGAGAATGTAAGTGCGGTGTTCGGGTTCTTCCGCAACCTTCACTGGGTTCTGGAGCATTACAAGCCAGCCTGTATAGTTGCGGCAATGGATTCCAAAACAAAAACGTTCCGCCACGAAATGTACGCTGAATATAAGGCTACAAGAAATAAAACTCCTGATGACCTTCACGCACAGGTTCCATGGATTTGCGATATTCTTGAAACACTTGGAATCCCGGTTCTTCAGTGTGACGGCTACGAAGCTGATGATATAATTGCAACTGTTGCAAAAAAATGTGCAGAACAGGGACGAGGCTGCCGAATCCTCAGTGGCGACAAGGATTTAATGCAGCTTGTTGGTGGTGATACAGAAATCTTAAAACCAGAAAGCGGTGCTTCTACCTGGAAAGTTACCAACGCCGATGCTGTTGAAGCTGAATGGGGAGTTCGTCCTGAAAAGCTTCTGGATTTGCTTTCTTTATACGGTGATACTGCGGACAACATTCCGGGTGTTCACGGTGTTGGTGTAAAAACAGCAGCCAAGCTTCTTGCAGATTACGGCGACCTTGACGGCATCTATGCGCACATTGATGAAATAAAAGGCGCAATGCAGAAGAAGCTTGCTGACGGCAAAGACTCTGCTTACTTCAGCAAAAAGCTGATTACACTTTTTGATGAAGTTCCATGCCCTGATATTGATAATGCAATTAACACCCCGCGGCTTACTTTTGATTATAAGGCAGCGGCAGATAAAATGTTTTCTTACGGAGTTCCAAGCGTTGCAAAATCTTATGCAGAGATGGGTTTTTCTGCACAAAGTAAGGCACAGAAAACAGAAGCTCCAGACAGTAAAAAAACAGAATCAAATACTGAATCTGTTACCGCCCCACAACCTGATTTTACAGAAACTCCTTATATTCAGCCGGTACAGAACGACACTTCTTCTTACAAAGCAATTACAACTTTAAGCGAACTGGAAGCTTATGTTACCGACTGCATTAAAAAGGCAGAAGGCACCGAAAATCTTCCACTCGCCTACGATTCAGAAACTACTTCGCTTGATACAATGACCTGCAAAATACTTGGCTTCAGTCTCTGCTGTGAAAAAGGCAAAGCAGTTTACATTCCTTTACAGCAGGAAAGTTCAGATCTGTTTAGTGAGACTAACTATATTTCCATACAGGATGCCTTTACTCAACTTGCACGACTTTTTTCGAATTCAAAACTAACAATTGTAATGCACAATGCAAAGTTTGACCTTAAGGTTCTTGCTTCAAACGGATTTTTTGCAGCAACAAAGCTTAAGCTTTCTGCACTCAAGCTTGCAGATACAATGATTATCTCCTGGCTTATCAATCCTGAACATCTTGGTAAAAACGGTTATTCACTCGAATATCTTTCTGAAACAATTGTCGGACTTAAAGGCATTGAGTTCTCTGATATAGTTCAGAAGGGACAGACCTTTGCTGATGTTCCGTTAGATACAGCTTACAAATATGCCGCTGAGGATGCAGATTTTACACTCCAGCTTTATATTAAGCTTGATGAAAAAATAAAATCCACACAAACAGAAGCTTTTACAAATCTTCTTGAACTTGAAATGAAGGTTCTTCCTATTCTGACTCAGATGGAGCTTTACGGAATCCACCTTGAACCTTCAAAGCTAAACGATTACAACGAAGAACTTACCCGAAGTATTGCCCTTATAGAACAGAACATTTATAAGGAAGTTGGTCATCAGTTTAACATTGCTTCTCCTAAGCAGCTCCAGACAGTTTTGTTTGAAGAACGTGGATTAAAATCCGGCAAGAAAACAAAAACAGGCTACTCTACCGATACAAGCGTTCTGGAAGAGCTTTCAGAGGTTGATGAAGTTCCACGGATGATTCTTGAATACCGCGAGCTTGCAAAGCTTAAGTCAACCTATGTAGAAACTTTACCAAAGCTTGCTGATGAAAATGGCCGAATCCACACAGATTTTGTTCAGACTGGAACTGCAACAGGCAGACTTTCCTGCCGTGAACCAAACTTACAGAACATACCGGTCCGCAATGAAGCTGGAAGACGCATACGTTCAGCATTTACAGCACCAAAAGGAAAGGTTTTAATTTCTGCAGATTATGCACAGATTGAACTTGTAGTTCTTGCACACCTGAGCGGTGATGAAAACATGAGGCAGGCATTTATAAACGGCACGGATGTTCACAAGGCAACAGCTGCACTCATCTATGGTGTTGAACCGGAACAGGTTTTACCGGAAATGAGGCGGACTGCAAAGACAATCAACTTTGGTGTAATTTACGGAATGTCTGCGTTCAGGCTTGCAAAGGATTTAGGCATTTCGCGTACACAGGCTGCTTCGTTTATAGACAGTTATTTTATGCAGTATTCAAAAATAAAGGATTTTATAAACGGAACGGTTGCTTCTGCGGAAGAAAAAGGATATGTAGAAACTCTGTTTGGTCGCCGCCGCCCTGTTATGAATATTAATAGTAAGAATAAGGTGGAAAAATCAGCAGCAGAACGAGTTGCCGTAAATACACCTGTTCAGGGAACTGCAGCAGACATTGTAAAAAAAGCAATGGTTGGAGTAACTTATGCATTAAAAGAAGCAGACAGTCCTGCAAAGCTTTTGCTCCAGGTTCACGATGAGCTTATTTTTGAATGCCCTGATGACAAAAAATCAATTGAAAGTGCAATTGCAATAATAAAGGACAAAATGGAAAATGCAGTGCAGTTAAGTGTTCCGCTTAGAGTAAGCATTGAATATGGAAAATCCTGGGGCGAGTTCCACTAAGGGCAATTAAGAGGCAATATTGAAAAATAGTTTTTGCGTAAAAGAAATTGAAAAATCCTCACACAACCACTCCGTCAATTCTTTTGCAAATCTTCTTGACGGAAAAAAACTTATCTGTATTTGCGGTAAAATGGCAAGCGGAAAAAACTATGTCTGTTCAATTCTTGAAAAGCTTGGCTGGTCGTGTGTAGATGCAGATTTACTTGTTCATCAGGCTATAAATCAATCCACAGAAAAAATCATTGCAGAGTTTTCTGATGAAGCCGCCAGAAACAACATCACAATTACAAATACCGATGGTACTATCAACCGAAAGGCACTTGGGCAGCTTTTATTTAAAAATCCTGATCTGCTGAAAAAACAGGAAAACATCGTATATCCTGTAATCATAAAAATGATTGAAGACTTTATCAGCACGCACGAAAAGACAGCAATAAACGCAACGGTGCTTTACAAAACCCCGGAGCTTCTTTCAAAGTGTGAGCTTATTTTATATGTTCAGGCACCATTCATCAAACGCTTTTTCAGAGTAAAAAAACGAGACAAGCTTCCGTCCAAGCAAATATTCCGCAGATTTTCCGCACAAAAAAATATACTTTCAGCCTACAAAAAAGCCGGAATACAAATCATCGTCATCAACAATTAAATCTACAATCAATAGCAAATCAACAAGCAATAACTAAATCAAAGCTCAAAACTTTTTTTCCTAAAGTTTATTTTTAGAATCCCGATAAAAGTAACAAGGTGGCCGATTTTATTCATTATATTTCGGTGCAAAGAGGAAAAAATATGGAACAGAAAAAAACATTATGGATTATTGCCGGTGTAAGTTTTTTCTTACTGGTTGTTTTTGGAGTAGCATTCATTGCATTTAAGCCTTCAATGAAATATTCTCCTACCTTCGCAAAAAGACCTGCTGTAGAAAAGAAAGCACAACTTGATAACGGATGGTCAAATCCACCAGCTCCACCTGCTCCTTCTTTTCAGGATTCTAATAAGCAGAGTTCTGAGCTTTCAACTGCAAAAGTTAACGACATGGTAGTTGTTTCAGAAAACACAACTGTTTATGATATTACAAAAGCAAATCAGCCTGCTGCTTCAGAATCACAGCCAGGTCAGTCTACAACAATTGATTTGAACGCACTTAAACGCGAGCTTACAGCTGAACTTGCTGCTCAGGCACAGGCTTCCGGACAGACACCTCAGAACATAAACATTACAGTTACTATGCCAGAAAGAAAACCTGAACCTCAGAGTGTTGTAATTGCTTCTGATTATTATACAGGAAAAGCAAAGGAAGAAGCTCCTGCAAAACCTGCACCAAAAGCAGAACCTGCAAAGAAACAGGAGCCTGCACCTTCAAAGAATACACAGGTTGTTCAGAAACCTGCACCAAAAGCAGAAACAAAGGCTCCTGCAAAAGCAGCTGCAGCCCCTGCTCCAAAAACTTTAACACGCTTCTGGGTACAGGTTGCTGCATATACAAACAAGAAAACTGCTGAAAATGCACGAGAAGTCCTTTCTGACAACAAGATTTCTTCTGACATTTTCACATACCAGGACAACAAAAACCGCTTATTCTACCGTGTAAGAGTTGGTCCTTATACAACAAAGAGCGAGGCTGAATACTGGCAGGCAAAAATCTCCAAGATTTCTGACTTCAGCAATGAACAGTCTTTTGTAACAAGTACTAATGATTAATAACCAAATATTTACATTAATTAAAAAAATATTTAAAAATCATTAAAAAAGTTGCGGAAAAACCTCCTTTTTTTTCATAAAAATGCAATTAACTATACATGAAAAAGATATGGTTAATTGCATTATTTTTTAACACACTGTTTGCTGCGTCCGCGGAAACTGAATTAAAAGAGCAGCTTTCTGAAAATCTTCTTTATTATGGTATACTCACCGTTCCGTATTCTCATCCGTTTGTAAAAGCCGCTTATGTCGGTAAAGCTGATAAACACTCGTTTAACATTCTGGCCTCAACTCAAAATACCTTCGAAAATCTTTGCATAAAAGCACAGGCTGGAAATCTTTCTGCAGCAGGAGCATTGTCTAAGTTAAACAATCCTGTTCTTTCGGCATCATCTTCCCCCTTTTCTACTGCTCAAACTACAGTAAACGGAATAACAGTTTCTGCTCCCGGAACTTCAAGCCTTTCCAAACCGGTTTCTTATTTTGCACAGTTTGATTTTACAGGCAGACAAAAAAAGCCCATAGCAATAAAAGGCCTTGCAAACCTTATCTACATTCAAAGTAACTCAGATTTTTTTTCTTTTTCTGATAATGATACTTTTG
Organism: Treponema sp.; assembly: GCA_016290335.1. The sequence continues at coordinate 111,499 of JAEETM010000001.1, forward strand.
CTTTTTCTTCCATGCTGAAAGGTTCTGCAGGTAAAAAAGCTTCTTTTTCTGTTTCAACCGCACTCGGACTTTTTCCTTATGAACAGAATGATTCATCCTCGTGGTTTTCAAAATCTTATTATGATAATTTCTTTTATGAAGGAAAGCATTATTGTCAGAATGTTCAGGGAAACATTTTGCTGGGTAACTTTAATTCCCTGCTTTCAACTTCTGTATATGAATCGCCTTTCGGCAGCTATGACTGGACCTTCAGAAACGAAAACAGGTTTTCCAGAAATAACCTGAACTTAAGCTTTTCGCAGTTTTATTCACCGGCTCAAGTTTTTACAAGTTCACAAAAGGTTACCGGAAATATGTATCAGGCAAAAACAAGCTTACAGTACAGCTTTGTTTCTGTTATGAACGAAAAGCTTTTTCTTACAAAAACAGGGGTTGGTTTATATTATTCAAATAAAGATGATGAAAACACCATAAAGGCTTCGGCGGGAATAAAATGCTCTTATAAAAAAACTTCCGGCTACTTAACAGGTGCAATAAGTTTTTCGCCGGAGGATAATACTTTTTCTTCTTTAAGCGTCCAGACAAAAATCTCACTGAATGAAAAGAAAATAAAAACAAGTCTTTCTGGAAGTGTTTCCGTAACTCCATCACAGGAAAAAATCACAGCCAATGCTGCTGGCTTTTATGGAACTACTACAGAAAAAATTACTTTGGGAATTGGTATTCCAAACTTTGGAAATCTTTCAGGGACAACTTCTCTTTCGTTATCTCAAAAAAACGGAGAAATGA
>JAEETM010000102.1 GCA_016290335.1 Treponema sp.
AGACGAATTGTTACTATTCATATTAAACTCCAGATTATATTAGATTAATTTATTTTAATTCTGTAATTTGAAGATTTCAATGAAAAAAATCGTCAAATAACAAAAAAATATAAAAAAAAGATAACAGAAGGTTATAAAAAAATGAAAATAGGGGGCGTTACGGGGGATTTCCCCCGTTGGGTGGGGTAGCCGAAAACGCCTGGGCGGTTGAGGCGTAGGGCGGGGCTCCGCCCTCTTATTTTATTATTCTTTTGCTAACCGAAATCCCGTCACCACATTTGAAAAACTCAGTTTTAAAATCTGGATTTGTCTTTAAAAACTCAATGTATTTTTGAATCTTTTTGACCAGTTTTTTTGTACTGTAATTGTTTGTAAGTGAAAGATCTTCTACCATGCCATGAAAGGATAGGTTGTCGCTGATTATGATTCCACCATCAGCGAGATTTTCCTTGTATTTTTCAAAAAACTTAATGTATTGGGCTTTTGCGGCATCTATAAAAATAAGGTCAAACTGACCGTCAATCTGGGTAACAAGTGCATCGCCGTAAATAGTTGTAATTTTATCTTTTAATCCAGAATCGCTTACATTTTGCTGGGCTTTAAGGTGGCGGTCTATATCAATTTCTATGGTGGTAACAAAAACGTTTTCTGCAGTGCGGGCAAATTGAATTGCCGAATAACCAATAGCCGAACCAATTTCCAAAACATGAACCTGTGGTTTGATTTTTGCAATTTCTTCAATTCTCTCACAAATGAATTGTTGAGTTTCGTCCTTTATGATTGGTACGGCTTCTTTTTTTGCATAAGTTTTAATTTCAGCGATTTCTTCCATATAATTTATTATACAGAAAAAGAATTTTTGGTGCAAATTCCGTGGTGTTTAACTGTTATATTCTTATAAGTCTTTTTTTCTTTCCATTATTATATATTTTTGTTATCTTTAATTTATCAAAAACTAATAAATTCGGAAAAGGATTTTATCAGGAGGTTATATTTTGTCTGTTGTTACTTTAAGAGATGTACACAAAGCTTACCCTATGGGAAAACAAAAAGTTGAAGCGGTTAAAGGAGTTTCTTTTGATATTGAAAAGGGAGAGTTCGCCGCAATTTCCGGTCCATCTGGTTCTGGTAAATCTACAATTTTGAATATGATTGGATTGATTGACGTTCCTACAAGCGGTTCAATCATTATTGGTGGTACAGATGTTTACGAGGGTGTAAATCTTGCAGATGCAGAAACAACAAATACCCGCTGGAGTTCAAGTGTAAACGAGGACAAAAAAAAGAAGGTCCGCACTTCAATTCCACCAAAGCTGGACAAAAGAATAACAGCTCTTCGTCGTTCGCATTTGGGCTTTATTTTCCAGACCTTCAACCTTATTCCGGTCTTGAACGTTTATGAAAATATTGAGTTTCCGCTGATTCTTGCTTCTAAAAATCCTGATTCGCGCAGTCCTGTAGATGATTTTACAAAGGCCCAGAAAGAAGAATGGATTGCCTTCCTTATGGAAAAAGTTGGTCTTACCGACTGGAAAAATCACAAGGCAAACGAGCTTTCCGGCGGTCAACGTCAGCGTGTAGCAATTGCCCGTGCCCTTGTTACAAAAGCTCCTGTTATTCTTGCCGATGAACCTACTGCAAACCTTGACTCTAAAAACTCTGAGCAGATTTTGAGCCTTATGAAATCGCTGAACAAAGATCCTGATTTGCAGACAACCTTTATTTTCTCAACCCACGATTCTCGAATTGTAGAAATGTGTGACCACGTTGTTCATCTTCTGGATGGTCAGATTATCAATGATGAGCACAAAGAAGGTTCAGACGTTTATAAGATTTAGGGGTGCAGCAAAATGAAAGATATAATTAAACTTGCCTTGCGAAACCTAAAGGAGCATAAATCCAAAACCCTCATCATTGCAATGTTCATTCTTTTTGGCGTAGCAATTGTTGTTATGGGTAACTCCTTCCTTGAATCCGTAAACCGCGGACTTGAAAAAGATTTCAGGGCAAATATAACAGGTGACCTTGCAATTTCGGTTGTTCCGGAAAAGGGTACCATTATTGATGTTTTTGGCGTTAATTCAACAAATATTGGTGGAGAAATCCCTCAGATTCCAGCCCTTACCGATCTTGAACGCATAGAAGAGATTCTTGCAGAAACAAATGGAATCAAAAAGCAGTCAAAGCTTATTTCTGCTCAGGTAATTCTTTCTAAGGATGCCGAAATTGATTTTTCTGTTCTTGCGGATGATGATAAAGATCTTGGAATTATGGATTTGCCAATTTCCATGCTTTTTGCTGGTGAAGAAGGCTCTTTTTGGGAGCTTTTCCCAGATTTAAAGATGATAGAAGGCCGCTATCCGGCACCTGGCAGCAATGAAATTATTGTAGATACACGAGTAATTGAAGGCTTTCAAAAAAGCTGGGACAAGCCACTCAACCTTGGTGATGATGTACTTCTAGCCAGCATGGGAGGAGTTATCCGCGAAGGAAAAGTTGTTGGAATCTTTAAGCCGGCAAATGAATATTCTGCAATGTTCCAGACAGTTTACTGCGAACCGGGCCTTGCACGTTCCTTTGCAGAACTCACTTATGCATCTTCTTTTACACAGGAGCTGCCAGACAGCGTAGACCTTTCAATTTCCGATATGTCTGAAGATGACCTTTTTGGTGACGACGATTTCTTTGGTGACATTGAAGACGATACTTCCATCCTTGCTACTACAAATGATTTTGACAGCATCCTTGGTGATACAACTTTACGCGACCAGCTGAATCAGACAGATGACGGTTCCTGGCAGTTTGTTCTCGCTAAGCTTGAAAATCCTCGTGCAGACAAAAAAGTTGTTGCAGAGTTGAACAAGCGCTTTAAGGAAGAAGGGGTGAACGCGGTGGCAATGGACTGGAAAAAAGCAGCCTTTTCTTACTCAGGAACAGTTGATGGAATCGGCTTTATTTTTAATCTTCTGATTATCATTCTTGCCGTAGTTGTCTTCATCATCATAATGAATACAATGGTTGTTTCTGTAATTGAGCGTACCAGCGAAATTGGAACCATGCGGGCAATTGGCGCAGAAAAGAAGTTTGTTAAAAAGCTTTTTTATTCAGAGGCTGTGATTTTGACAAGTCTTTCATCTCTGGCCGGAATTATTTTTGCCTTTATCTGCATGGCTATTTTCAATTCCTTTAATATTGCAATAACAAACTCAATTGCCAAAATGATTCTGGGTGGCGGTCTTTTACACTTTAGTCCAACACCGGGCATCATCATCACTACAATTTTGGTTGCACTTTTGGGCAGTATTATCAGCAACAGGTATCCTGTAAAGTCTGCGCTCAAAATCACACCAATTAAGGCTTTGAGCAAGGAGTAGGGGGCGCAGAAATGAAAACAGTATCATTGGCATTAAGAAACCTGACTAGAAATAAAAGAAGAAACGCCATTCTTGCGGTGGCAATTGCATTTGGATTTTTTGTTGTAACTGCAATTGACGGACTTACCAGTGGAATGGTAGGAAACCTTGAAAATCAGATTACCCAGTTAGTTGGGGGTAACGTTGTTGTTCAGGGCTTGGAATGGCTGCCACCAGAAACCGAAGGCGGAAAAGCAAAGCTTGTAAACATTGTACGCGACAGAGATTATGTAAAAAATATTGTGGACGAGCTTGGCGTTAAGTATGAATATTATTCCTGCTTTACAATGTCAAACGGAACCGCAATTTTCAACGGAAAAAAATCCATACTGCAGCTTTATGGTCGCGATTTAACCGAAAAGCATTTACAGGATTCTTTCCAGTTTGTAAGCGGCGGCGTTGACCTTAACGTAGAAAACGGACTTATCATCAGCGACAAAATTGCAGAATCACTTAATCTTCAGGTTGGTGACGAAATCATCTATTCTACCTACACAGTTTACGGCCAGAATACCTTTGCCGATATGACCATCACCGGAATTTTAAAGTCTAACAGCTTCCTCAGCTCAATGCAGGCTTATGCAGATATTGAAGATGTAAACACAATTACAGAAATGCCTGAGGGCGGTTATTCAATGTTTTCAATTTATCTGCGTGATAATGACCAGCAGACAAAGGCTGCAATGATGATTGAGGAACGAATCAGACAGGACAGCGAAAAAAATCCTGAAATCAATGTTACAAGCCGTGCGCTCGCTATGAAAACAAATCCTACAAACATTGGTAAGGGAATTGAAAAACAGGTTGATGTTAAAAAGCCGGAAAACGAGTGGAAGGGCGTAAAGTATGGTGTTGAAACTTTGTACGACGAGATTCCGCAGATTAAGACGGTGCTTAATGTTGTGCATATTATCACAACTGTTATTCTGATTGTAATCCTGCTGATTGTTATGGTAGGCGTGTCTAACACATATCGAATGGTTTTGTACGAGCGAATTCGTGAAATTGGGACTATGCGCTCTCTTGGCATGACTGGCAAAGATACCCGAAAAGTCTTCACTAACGAAGCTGTTATTCTCTGCATTATTGGTGCTCTTGCGGGGCTGATTTTTGCTGTAATTGTAATGACAATTGTGCATTTTATTCCTATAAATAATGATTCCCTTTCTTTCTTCCTGCAGAAGGGACATTTTACATTCAAGGTTTCATTTGTTTCTGTTGTATTGCAGTATTTGATTTTGATTGTCCTTACAACACTTGCCGTCCGTGGAAGTGCCAAACAGGCAGCCAGCATGAATCCGGCAGAAGCGTTGAGAACGGTAAAATAAACGTAAACGTCGCAAAAACTGTGAACGCAGCGAGTGGTGTATTTATAACTTAGCTTTATAATGTAGTAGTGCAGGGTTTTTAAAACTCTGCACTTTTTTTATCATTTTAACTCATTTCTTTGAATCATAGTAAACTTTTTCTTAAAGTATTACTTTAATTTTTTTCTTGAAAAGTTGTGATACAATAAAAAATGTTTTTGATGAAAAAGAAGTTGAGATCGAAAGCAATATGCATTTTTTGCATAATGCTTTTTCTGATAAACCGGTTGCGTATTATTCCCTTGATGTTATCATCTCTGTAGGTTACCGTGTTAAATCAAAGCGAGGTGTTGAATTTCGCAAATGGGCAAACAGTGTATTAAAATCATATATTCTCAAAGGATATGCGGCAAATGACCGTAGACTTACAGAGTTAAAACAAACTTTACAGATTCTTCGTCGTAATGAAGCCGAACTGGAATCAAATCAGATTTTATCCGTAGTGGAACAATATACAAAAGCTCTTGATTTGCTGGATGATTATGACCATGTGTGCGTAAAAAAACCGGGCGGAACTGAAGCAACATATAGAATCACTTATGACATAGCATTAGCAAAAACAAAACCAGTGTAGTAACCAAAATACTCACCTTTATCGAAAATGTATTTTTTTTCTGCAATATCTGTGCTGGAAAAGGGAGCAGGTGGTGTAGTAATTTTATTAGTATAAAGGGTGAATAATGTCAATTTATTTGAGAAGTCGTGGACTAAAGGAAATCTAACCTTCAAACACCTTCATCGCGTACCGCACGGTATCCATAGCATCTTTGCCGTAGAAGTCTGCGCCAATCTGGTCGGCGTATTCCTGGGTCATAACGGCGCCGCCAACGCAAACCTTGGCCCACGGGCATTCAGCTCGCAGCTGTTTGATTGTTTCTTCCATGCTCACAACCGTTGTGGTCATCAGGGCGGAAAGGCCGACAAGTTGAACGTGGTCTTTTTTGCAGGCTTCTACAACAGTTTCGGGTGGGACATCCTTCCCTAAATCAATAACTTCAAAATCGTAGTTTTCAAGAAGTACTTTTACAATGTTTTTGCCGATGTCGTGAATATCGCCCTTTACCGTTGCAATTATGATTTTTCCTTTTGGTTCGCCTTTTTTACCAGACTGTTCCATAAAGCTGCGGATTTCTGCAAATGCCGATTTAGCTGCTTCGGCCGCCATTAAAAGCTGCGGCAGATACATTGTTTTCTGTTCAAACCGCTTGCCCACGTAATCCAGGCCCGGAATTAAATGCTCGTTGATTATTTCCAGCGAATCGGTGTTTGTAAGCAGCTCGCGGGTGATACTTGCCGCATCATTTTTTAGCCCTTTTATGATTGCGTGAGAAAGGGGGGAAACGCAGCCTGTTTCCTTATTTTCAAGGGAAGAGTTTGTACTTACTGCATGAGCAGTTTTGGTATCAAAACTGCTGGCGCAAGCAGAATTATTTAGCGTTATAGATTGCACAGAAGCTTGCGCAGTCCATTCAATATACTTTGCACAATTTTCATCCTTACCTAAAAGCAGAGTTGTAGTGTGCCAGGCTTTTTTCATTTCCTGCTGGAGCGGATTCATAATTGCGGCACTGAGTCCATTTTGCATTGCCATTGTAAAAAAGCTTGCAGTAACAAACTCTCGCATTGGAAGTCCAAAGCTTACGTTAGAAATGCCTAACGAAGTCAAGCCGCCCATCTGGTAAACGGCACGAACTGTTTCCAGAGTTGCAAGTCCGGCTTTAGTGTCGCTGCTTACTGCCATTGCAAGCGGGTCGATGATTATATCTTTTTTTGCAATGCCGTATTTTTCTGCTTCTGCGTAGATTTTGCGGGCAATTTCAATTCGGCGTGAACTTGTTTCGGGGATTCCGGCTTCGTCCAGTGTAAGGGCAACAACCAGACCACCGTATTTTTTTACAAGAGGGAAAACGGCATCCATAACTTCCTGTTTACCGTTCACCGAGTTTATCATTGCCTTACCGTTGTAGCGGCGCAGGGCAGCTTCCATAACTTCTGTGTTAGTTGTGTCTATCTGAAGCGGCAGGGTAGTTACACTTTGAAGCTCTTCCATTACGGTGAGCATCATTTCTTTTTCATCAATTTCCGGTAAACCAACATTTACGTCGAGTACCTGTGCGCCGGCTTCTTCCTGTTCAATTCCCTGATGAATGATGTACGGAATGTCTTTGCTGCGTAATGCTTCCTTGAACTTTTTCTTGCCTGTAGGATTTATTCGCTCGCCAATAAGTACGGTAGGATTGCTGCCGCCAAAATAAACGATTTGTGAGTTTGAGCTGACACAGCCAATAACTGAATCAGTCGGGGGCGTTGCGGGGAACGCTGCCAACGCATTAGTCGGTTGTGGAGTACTGGTTCCGGCAGCGTTTGCAGTTTCGCTTCGCAAAACTGCGAACGCGGAATCTTTTTCCCCGCTGGAAGGGGTAGCGGAAGACGGTACGGCTGGAGCGAGGGGGAGACTTCCCCCTCCTAACTTCTCATAAATACCCTGAATGTACTCCGGCGTGGTACCGCAGCAGCCACCAAGAATCTTTGAAGAGCGGCTAGGAATTGCGGCAATTTTTTCCATAGATTTTACAAAATCGCTTGCAGAAACATCAAAGACAGTTTTGCCGCCCACAACTTTTGGCAGGCCCGCATTCGGATTCACAATAACAGGAACGCTTGCAGCCTTACATAAACGCTCAACTGCAGGAATCATATCTTCGGGACCGAGGCTGCAGTTTACACCGATTGCATCTACGCCAAGGCCTTCCAGCATGGCAACCATAGTTTCCGGAGTAGAGCCACTCAAGGTGCGGCATTCTTTGTCGTAAACGTTTGTTACCATAATCGGAAGGTCGGAGCCGGCAATTCCAAGTTCCTCCATGGTCTCCTTTGCGGCAAGCACGGCGGCTTTTGTTTCGTAACCGTCGTTCATTGTTTCTATAAGGATACTGTCGATTTTACCGTCTTTTGCAAGTGGCAGCGCAATCTGGAAGGTCTTTTTGTAAAGATTTACGCAGTCTTCAAAATCAAGGTCGCCCATTGGTTTGAGCAGCTTGCCGGTGGATGAAATGTCGAAGGCGATGAAAAGGTTATCTTTTTTATCAGGCAGCTTATCTCTTGCCGCATTTGCATTTTCTACCGCCGCCTTGATTATCCGTTCAAGCTCCAGTGGAAACTTTGTGATAAAGGCGCCAAAGGTATCGGTTTTAATAATATTTGCTCCGGCGGCAAAATAGTTGTAGTGCAGCTGCTCAATCCGGTCAGGGTGTTTGAGGTTCCAGGTTTCGGGTAATTCTCCGGGTTTTAATCCCATGCCCTGTAAAATGGTTCCTGTTCCTCCGTCAAAAAAAAGAGGTTCTTTTCCTAAAATATCTTTTAACTTTTTTTTCATAATTGCCCCCGTTACTGTGCTACTATGTTACCATGCTACCTTTTTGTCGTGCTGCGTGTTACCGTGCTACCGCGCTTTCCTACAATGCCAGATCAACCGTAACCGCATCCGTAAGCTTTATCAAATCATTCGGATTCAGTTTAATCTGCACGCCACGCTGTCCGCCGCTAATACAAATCTTTTCGTGCAAAAGCGCAGTTTCATCTATAAATGTTCTGAACTTTCTTTTCATTCCAATTGGAGTACATCCTCCGCGGATATATCCTGTGAGTCCCAAAAGCTCTTCCTGTTTTACCGGATTTATTTCCTTACATCCCGCTGCCTGTCTTGCTTTTTTCAGATTTATTTCCGCAGTTGCACTCTGACAAAAAACGCAGATTTCTTTAGTTTCGGTCCGCATTACGATTGTCTTAAAAACAGTTTCCGGTGCTTCGCCAATTTTTTCTGCCATCCGTTCAGCTGCACCACGCGCAAGTTCATGCTCGCCGTCATCTTCGTATTCGTGCACTTCGTAATTGATTTTCGCTCCGTCCAGGATTCTCATTGCATTAGTTTTCTTCATATTAAAGGATTTTATCCTAAATGCATAATATGAACAATCACACAGAGAGCGATCACACAAAGAGCGATTACACAGATCGGAAAGGAGTCGCAGCTTCGGTATTTGCTTGATAAATCTTGTTTTATAAAGTAAAATTAAGTAAATTATTAAGGAGAATAAACTAAATAAAATGACTCCAAATCCAACTTCCAACGAAAAATCATTTTCTTCATCTTTTTATAACTCAATCCGCGATGAACTTTTCAATAATATACTTCCATATTGGGAAAAATACTCACGCGATACCCGGTCAGGCTTCGAAGGCTTTTTCGGTTCCATCGATAATTCCAACACACCCGATAAGGACTGTCCCCGTTCTATAGTTATGACATCGCGTTTTCTGTGGACTTACAGTGCCGTTGCCCGCTACACAAAGGACGCACACTATCTGGAAATGGCCGACTTTGCCTACGAAGCGATTGTGCAAAAATATTTAGACGGACAGAACGGCGGTGTTTACTGGTCTGTTACCCCCGATGGCCGCCCCGATGTCAGCAAAAAGCAGATTTACGGCGAGGCTTTCTGTATTTATGGCCTGTCCGAATATGCCGCTGCAGTAAAAGAACTCAGGGAGGGGGAAGTCTTCCCCTGCGCGCCCACTTCGTCGGTCGCTACCCCCTCTCCTAAGGGGAAAAACAGCGGAGCTGTTTATCCCCTTAAAAACCCCGGTACATCTTCTCAGGCAATGAACCTTGCCGTTTCCATCTACAACCTACTTGAACAACACGCACTTGATCCTGTATACGGCGGTTACCTTGAAGCCTGCGCCCGCGACTGGTCTCCAACAGATGATATGATTCTTTCTCCAAAAGATATGAACTGCCCTAAATCAATGAATACAAACCTTCATGTTATGGAAGCTTATACAAATCTTTACCGCACACTTCAGGTGGTTTCTCCGGACGCTGAGACTATTACTGCTCAGGTAGGAAAAAGTCTGGCAAAACTTGTAAATGTTTCTATAGAAAAAATTGTTCAGCCGGATAATCACCTTGGAATGTTTTTTGACAAGGAGTGGAAGCTTCTTGCCGATGAAGTTTCTTACGGTCATGATATTGAAGCAAGCTGGCTTTTATGGGAAGCAGTCTGTGAATTAAATGATGAAAAACTAAAACAGGGAATCCGCCGGAAGGTTCTTGATATGGCCGAAACAGCATATAAAGAAGGTTTTGATCCTGCCTGCGGCTGTATGGAAAACTTTTCTAAAGACGGTGGTAGTGTTCGCAACAGGAATCGTGTATGGTGGATTCAGGCAGAAACAATAAACGGTTTTTACAATGCCTGGGAAATGACAGGTTTGGAAAAATATTCAGAAGCCTGCCTTAAACAGTGGAAATGGATTCTAGAGTACCAGAAAGATACTGTTTCAGGTGAGTGGTGGAACGAAGTTGACTCAGAAGGAAAGCCTGTTCTTACGGAAGTAAAGGGTGGAAACTGGAAAACAAGCTACCATAATGGAAGAACATGCTTAGAAGTTCTTCGCCGTTCAAAAAAATAAAAAAAAGTTACAAAAAAAGTGAAAAAAAATCAAAAAAGTTGATTTTTTCTGTTGACAAGTTTTTATATGTCGGTTATTATAGCTCTTACCGTCGCTAAAGAACAGCGACACAGTTTTTTGACAGCACAGGGAAGGAAAGAAATAGAACAAGCAAGGTTCTGGAAGAAAAACAAGCGATGAAGAATCGCCGGTTTTTGTTCTGACGATTGACTGCATTTTTTTTCAGTTTTTTTTATAAAGCTGACTCAAATCAATTCAACAAAATGGAATGTTGGGTTCGGATTTTTTATGAAGGAATCATTACCCTTCGGGGTATTGAAATAATCATGGAGAGTTTGATCCTGGCTCAGAACGAACGCTGGCGGCGCGTCTTAAGCATGCAAGTCGAGCGGGAGATGGTAGCTTGCTACCATTGAGAGCGG
>JAEETM010000032.1 GCA_016290335.1 Treponema sp.
AGGCTCGAATGTACGTATTTCGGCTTCCAGTTTTTTTAACTGCTGCTTTTTCTGAACTTCTGGAGACGAACGTTTAAATATTGATTCGAACATTTCTGTAATACTTTGGATAAAACCCATAACAAGTTATTATAGCATATAGATTTGTAATCTTCAATGTAAAGTTTTTTGCAGCAGCTAAATATAATCTTTAAAAATGTCTTTGTAGCTTTGAATCGTTTCGGCGTGGACGATTTGGAGGCGGAGGGCGGCGCCGTTTTGGATGCCTTTGGAGTAGGCAGAGAAGCGTTTGCGCATTTCAAGGCAGGCGTGTTTTTCGGAGGTTTGGGCGGCAAGGCGTTCAAGTTCGGCAAAACCGGTTTTTATGCGGATTTCCGGCGGGAGAGGTTCATAGGTGCCGGTCTGGAGCAGAGATGTTGTATCACGGAAAATAAATGGGTTACCTATAGCACCGCGGGCAAACATAACGGCATCTACACCGGTTTCTTCGAGCATTTTTTTGGCATCTTCGGGCTTGAACAAATCTCCTGAACCAAAAACCGGGATTCGGCCGTCAATAAACTCAACAAGCTGGCGCATTATGCCCCAGTCAGAATGACCTTCGTAGCCCTGTGTTTTAGTTCTTGGATGAATTGTTATGGCAGAAACACCTGCATCAAGTGCTGCCTGAGCGGCTTCCTTCCAGGTAATATGCGGAATATCCCAGCCAGAGCGGATTTTTACTGTAACAGGGACTTTTCCACCCTTAACTTCAGCTTCGCAGTACTTTCCGGCGGCTTCTACCACTGCACCTGCAATTCTGTAAAGCTTTTCGGGGTCGCGGGTAAGCTCAGAACCAGCCCCGGACTTTATAATTTTTGGCACAGGACAACCGCAGTTTATATCAATTACTTCGCAATGAGTTTTTTCAAGCACAATCTTGGCAGCCTCGGACATAACCTGAGCTTCACCGCCAAAAATCTGTACTGCATAGGCGTTTTCGTTGTAGGCACGGGCCATTAAAGTTTCAGTTTTGATGTTTTTGCGCACCAATGCTTCGGCGCTTACCATTTCGGTATAGGTAAAGCACGCTCCGTTTTCCACGCAGACAGACCGAAACGCCGAATCACTGTAACCAGCAACCGGCGCCAGAAAGAGGTTTCCTTTTAATTCTACATTTCCAATTTTTACTGGATGATAGAGGCTCATTCAGATAAATTAAATGCCTTGCAGCTGTTCTTCCAGAGCTGAACGCTCAGTTCTTCCAAATCCATATCGAGCATTTCGGCAAGGAACTTAGCTGTAGACGGCAGATAAGCCGGCATAGTTCTCTTACGCTCACGGAATTCGGCCGGAATCATAAATGGACTTTCTGTTTCAATAAGGATTCGGTCAACAGGAATATTTAAAACTGTTTCGTGCAGATTGCGGGCATTTCTGTAAGTTAAATTACCTGCAAAGCTGAACCAGATATTCTTATCAAGACACTTCTTGGCATATTCAGCATCCTCAGAATAACAATGCAGAATTGCACCTGCATCAGGCAAACGCTCTGTTAAAACATCATAAACATCTTTACCTGCATCACGATTATGAATAATAACCGGCAGATTATGAGCCTGAGCAATTTCCAGCTGAGTGATGAATAATTCTATCTGAGAACGCTTGTCCCCAAACTGTTTATAGTAATCAAGCCCCGTTTCTCCAACGGCAACAACTCTTGGTAATTCCAGATTCTTTTCAATTGTGGCAATCCAGTCAGAACCAGGGTTTGTTACCTCGGAAGGTGCTACCCCTACGGCATGATAGATTCCGGAAACAGCCTTAAGGTTGTTGTAAACCTTTGGAAAGTCCATAAGACTGTTATTAATGCTGATAATGCGTGCTACGCCAGCCTGCTTTGCCTGCTGAATAACGCGTAACTGTTCAATAGGATCATCGTAAATAAGCCCGATGTGAGCGTGAGTATCAAAAAACTTCATGGCTTTTCTTCCTAAAGATAAGATTCTTAATGCTAAATAAACAATTAAGTTCTACCGATAAAGATACCATAGGATTAGACTGCCGTCAAATTAAATCGTAAAAATAACAATAATTTGACTGTTTTTTTGTCCTATGCTATAATTATAATATTATAGAAAAAATTTATTTTGGAGTTCGAATGTCCAGAACACAAAAAACAGTTAAAAAAATTGAGAAAATCTTCGCTTCAAGCCTCACAAAAAAAATTGGAAATGGATTTAAGGCAATCGGGCTTTTCTTCGTAAAAATATTCAAGGTTTTCGACAATAAATTAACTATTATGATTGTCCCTCACTCACAGGGAAAAGTCATAAACATTCAGACTAACGTTTTCGCATTCATTCTCAGCGGCTGCCTTACAGTAGGTATAGTTGCATCATTTATATATTTTAACCGTCATTCAATTTCTGCAAACATGGAAATCAGCAATCTTATGAACCAGAACCGAGAGACTCTTGCAAGTCTTGACCAGCTCCGAGATGAGAATGCTAACCTTTTCCAGGCTGCTAAACGCTTCCAGACCTCACTTTCACAGTCACTTTCTTTGCTTGGAATTGATCAGGTTGAAAATAAAACAGACACTTCGCTCAACAACAGCGACCTTTCTTCACTTTTCAGCACAAAAGAAACAGTTACCGGTACTGCAAGAGAGCTTCAGGACATTCAGGAGCTTACATCTTACCTTGAAGGCGCAGTTGAACCTATCGAACAGATTGGAAAAATGCTTAAAACACAACAATCACTCTTTACAGAAATCCCAAGCATTTGTCCTATAAAGAGTCCTAACCTTCACATTTCTATGGCTTTTGGTCCAAACCTGCATCCGTATACCAATCAGTGGTACATTCATAAGGGAATTGACTTTTCTACCTGGCGCGCAGGTGACCCTGTAATGGCAACAGCTTCCGGTCAGGTTGTAACAGTTGCTTTCGATAAATCATTCGGTAACTTTGTTGTAATCAAACATAATCATGGTATTTATACACGTTATGCTCACCTTAATAACTACAGAGTCCAGAAGGGACAGCTTGTTGAACAGGGCGACATAATCGGTTATGTAGGAAACACCGGCGTTTCAACCGGACCTCATCTTCACTACGAAGTTCACATTGGTTCAGACGTTGTAGATCCTGCTAAATACATCAATATCAAACTCACAAACAAATAGGTAATTATGGCTCTTAAAATTGATGATATATCAATAAATACGATTATTGGAAATGGTTCTTCTATTTCCGGTGATGTTCATATTAATGGATTTATTCGTATTGATGGTGATATTGATGGCAATCTTGAAACAGACGGCAATGTTATAATCGGCGAAAATGCAAGAATCCGCGGAAACCTTAAAGCAAAATCGGTTATAATCGGCGGAATTATTCTTGGAAACGTACACGCAGCCGAAAATGCAAAGCTTCTTTCAAATGCAGTTGTAATCGGCGATATTATTTCGCATAAAGTTCAAATAGAAGATAAATCTACCTTCCACGGTCACTGCATATCCATAAGGGATTCTGAACGCTATCAGATTGAATCAGACAAATACCTTCAGTCAAAAGCAATTAAAGAAAAGGTTGTCCTTTCATGAGTGATATAAACCCTCTTGGTGCATCGGTTTATTACGGCGGACTCCAGAACGCTACCAGTCAGGCAGCAAAAGAAAGCAATAAAAAAGAAAAGACTGATTCTTCTAAGAAAGTTAAGTTTTCTGAGCTTTTAAAAGCTAAAAATCAGACAGAAGGTACAATTCAAACCTACGATTTCCCTCCAGAAATTGCTGATATGGAAATTGAGGATGCCGCTGTATTTTTACGCGATGCTGTTGACCTTGCAGGAAATGATGTTGCAACTGCTGCTACTACCGAAAACCTTATGAAGTTCAAAAAAACTGTAAAGCAATTTGTTGAGTTTGTGGTTTTGAACAATTATGAGGTTAAAACAAAAAAACGTCACGGTGTTTCGCAGACTATGCAGATGTTTTCAAAATACAATGCAAAAGTCCGCCCGAAAGACCCGAGAATGATTGTTACAACCATAAACCAGAAGCTGGATGCAATGACACGAGCCATGCTTATGGACCATAAAAATAATTTGCAGCTGTTAGCTCAAGTGAATGAAATTAAAGGATTGATTATAGACTTAATGCAATCTTAACCGATATACTAAGATATATATAAAAAGTGATGTTTTAAACCGGAGCCTTTTATGAGTGACATTTTTGAAACAGACATAGATAACGAAAACGAAAATCTTTCAAACCTCGAAGATAGTGATGTATCGCAGGTCATAGAAAGTGATATTGTTGTAGACTATCCTCTTTATCATATAAAGCTTGAATACTCAAGCGAAACCTTGTACGCACGTACGCCAAATAATATTCCGCTTAAGCCTGGTGAGTATGTAATTACACCTACCCGCTATGGAAAAGATCTGGCACTTGTTCTTGGTCAGTCAAAAAAACCAATTGGAATTAAGCAGACCGATATTGTTCAGATTGACCGAAAGGCTACCGCCGACGATATGGTAAAACGCGACGAGCTAAAGAAAAAAGAAAAGGATGCTTTTCCGATTTTTAAGGAAAAGGTTGCACTCCATAAGCTTGATATGAAGCTTGTAGACACTCACTTCCTGTTTGACGAGCCAAAGGTTCTTTTCTTCTTCAGCTCAGATAACCGTGTAGACTTCCGCGAGCTTGTAAAGGATTTAGTAAGCGTATTTAAGATGAGGATTGAACTCCGCCAGATTGGTGTACGCGACGAAAGCCGCATTACCGGTGGCTTAGGTGTTTGTGGCCGCCCGTTCTGCTGCCACGGAGTTTCAGATAAGCTGCGCCCGGTTTCCATCCGTATGGCAAAAGACCAGAACCTTTCTCTTAATTCCATGAAGATTTCCGGCCAGTGTGGACGACTTTTGTGCTGCCTTTCCTACGAGTTTGACTGGTACAACGAAGCCCGCCGCAATCTTCCAAACGAAGGCATACACATTTTCTACGACGGCACCAATTTCCGCATAACAGAAGTAAACCCCCTCACCAACATGGTAAAAATGTCCGGTGACGACGGCCGCCTGCTTGAAATAAATGCCAAACGCTTTATTCACGAAAACGGCAAGTGGAAGATTAACTGATATTGCAAATAGGGTTTTCCATTCTATAAAAAAAGAAATCGTTGTGTTTTTCCATAGGCTCATATAAAATTAATATAATGAGACTCTGTATAAAACAAACATTTATCAGCTTTCATAAACTAACCGCATTTGCCACCGTTGCCGCATTGACAGCTGTTGCACTTTTTTCTTCCTGCAAACCTCAAATTGAAACTAAAGAATATGTTGCCCCCGTCGAGTTTTCTGCTGAAGAAACTGAGGGCGGAACAAGAATGATTGTTTCCATGTCTACAGCAACAGAAGAAGCTGAGATATTTTATACAACCGATGGTTCTGCACCAACATCACAAAGCACAAAATACACAGGACCAGTCACTTTAATTCAAAACACAACAATAAAAGCCTTCGCTGTAAAAGCTGGATTGGAAAACAGTCCCATTTCAGTAGCAACAGTCTCTATCACAGAAAAGACTGTAGTTGTTATACAGGATAATGGAGAAAGCTATAACTGGAAAATTGATATGTCTCCATTATTAGTACGAAAAACTTCCGAAAAAAGTTACATCTGGAAAAGCGGAGTAAAAACTGATGATTACGACAAATATATTTGTGCAATAGATTTAACAGAAAGCTTTGCCAGGCTTCCGCTCGCCGGAGAATCGGTAAAAATCACCTGGAAAGGTCAAAGTGACAAAACAATCCCAACAATGCAGCTTAAGCTTGTAGACAATAATACTAAAACTGCAAATTGGGCACAAACACTATCAGAGACAATTACACTATCCAACATATCTGCCAATGAAGATTTTTCTGTAGATTACAACTTTACTTTTAATAAAAATCCGATTGAAAAAGTAATCCTGCAATTTATCTACAAACCGGATGTTATCGACTCCGAAGCAACCTTTCAAATCTCAGGACTACTTTCTCCATTAAAAAAAGATTTTGAACTTGCTCCTTCCGGGAAACCAGTTGTAAATCCTCATAAAGGCTTTGTTCAATATGCCTGGAGCTCTCAATATATGAACAATAAATATTGGGATGTTACGCTTGCATCCGGTAAAAATGAAGCCTGGGATTATTGTACTGTTGTTTATACCGGCTGCGGCTGGGATAGTATTCAAAAAGGCAAAGAAGAATATGACTGGACTGGAATAGACAACCTGCTTAATCTTTGCGGACAAAGCAACAGAACACTGGGCTGGCGTATTTACCCGACTAATAGTAGTGTCGAAGAAGGTGGAGACCATGTACCTCAGTTTATTTATGATGAAGGCTGCGGTTCTGTTCAGGCAACCGTTCGCGGAACCGAAAGAAAAATCCGTGTACCAGACTGGGAAGATCCAATTTATATTCAGGCATGCAAGGATTTTGCAGCAGAAATGGCCCGCCGCTATGATGGAGACAGCCGTGTAGAGTTTATAGATATCCGTGCTTTTGGAAACTGGGGTGAATGGCACTGCTTCCAGCTTGAAGGAAGTAAAATGCCTTCTAAAGAAATCCAGAAGGATATGATTGCGTATTATAAATCTGTATTTAAAACAACACAGCTTGTAGTTCCAAGTGATTGCCGTGACGATGTTTATGAATATGCACTTTCCATTGGTGTTGGAAAACGCGATGACGGCTTGATTCAAATTGAAGGACGCGAAGATGAATTGGCAAAATGCTACAAGGCAGGACTTCCTGCAGTTGGTGAAAACTGTGCCACTTATGCAGATTTGCTGAAAAATAGTGATGCAGACAGATACAATCAAAAATGGACGCTTGATTTATGGAAATCTGTAATCAATGTTTCTCACATGACTTATTATGAACTTGACCGGCAGGATTGTGGTAAAACCTTTTTTAATGATAATGCAGACGCAGTAAAAGAAATGGTAAACAAGCTCGGTTATAATTTTGAAGTTATTTCTGCAAATCTTTCTTATGACAGAGAACTGAATGTACAGCTTACAGTGAAAATAAAAAACACTGGCCTTGCTCCCGCATTTTTTGACATGAATCTTATAGCAGACATAACAGATAATGATGGAAACCGCAAAGCTCAGCTTGCAAATATCAAGCGCATAAAAAAAGGCTCCTTTGCCGATGGTGATGAAAAAACTTTTGTTTTCATTGCTCCATTTACAAGCTTACGTACAGGCGACTCTATTTGTCTTGGTCTTTATGAAGATGCTCTTTCTGAAACTCCTTCTGTAAAGTTTGACAACAAAAATACGCTTTCAAACAATAAGCTTAAGCTTTGTTCCTTCTGATTTCTTATTTATTCGTACACTTTTCACTATTTACACTTTTCACTATAATATTTGCTTATGAAAGCAAGTAGAACTATTATCTCAACACTGCGTGAAGCTCCAAACGACGCAGTTATTGCAAGCCATCAGTTGATGATGCGCTCTGGTCTTATCAGAAAACTTGGAAACGGTCTTTATGTTTATATGCCTCTCGGTTACCGTTCTTTAATGAAAGTTCAGAAAATTATCCGCGAAGAACTTGATAATGCGGGTCTTTTGGAAATAAAGCCTACAGTAATTCAGCCAGGTGATTTGTGGCGAGAATCTGGAAGATGGGACAAAATGGCTGGAGAAATGCTTACTGCTCAGAACAGACAGGGACAGGATATGGTTGTTTCTCCAACAGCCGAGGAAGCCTTTACTGCAGTTGTCCGCGAAGGTCTTTCTTCTTACAAGCAGCTTCCTTTTACACTTTATCAGATTAATACAAAGTATCGTGACGAAATCCGTCCACGCTATGGTGTAATGCGAGGCCGTGAGTTCATAATGATGGATGCTTATTCCTTCGATAAAGATACAGCTGATTTGGATGCTTCTTACGAAAATGTTGCAGCCGCCTACCGCAGAATCTTTAAGCGAATGGGCTTAAGCACTATTTCTGTAAAAGCTGACACCGGTTCTATGGGTGGTTCTGGTTCCGAAGAGTTTATGGTAGAAAGCCCTGTTGGCGACGACACACTCCTTCTCTGCCCTAATTGCGATTATGCCGCAAACGTGGAAAAAGCAAGCTGCCAGACAGAAACACCGCTCGACAGCAACGGTAAACCACAGGTTCGCACCGACCTTGCAATTGAAGAAGTTGCAACACCAAACGTATTCAGCATTGAAGATATGGAAAAGTTCTTTGGCGAAAAACCAACAACCTTCCTCAAAGCACTTGTTTACAAGGTTTACAACTGTGCCGTTGATCTTTCTAAAACAGAGTTCTACAAAAATGCAGAAACTGTAACAGAAGGCGGCCAGACATATATTCCTGAAACCTTCTTCTGCGTACTTATCCGTGGAGACCTTGATGTAAACGAAACAAAGCTTGCCGCAGAGCTTAAGGCCAGTGGTGCAGAGCTTGCAAGCGATGAAGACGTTTTGAAATACTCAGGCGCACCACACGGTTTTGTTGGTCCAGTTGGAATTAAAATCCCTATTATTGCAGATAAATCTACTGTTGATATGCACGACTGTATTGCAGGTGCCGGTAAAAACGGTTTCCACATCAAGCACGTAGAACCAAGCCGCGACTTTACTCCGTTTATGACAGCTGATGTACGCACCTGTAAGGAAGGCGATAAATGTCCTGACTGCGGTGGAAACTTCTATATGAAAAAAGGTAACGAGCTTGGTCATATCTTTAAGCTTGGAACAAAATATACAAAATCAATGAACGTAACTTACCTTGACGTAAGCGGAAAGCCTGTAACACCGCTCATGGGCTGCTATGGAATTGGTGTAGACCGTACTCTTGCAAGCATTATTGAAGGTCATAATGATGAAAAAGGCATTATCTGGCCGATGAGTGTTGCTCCATACCAGGTTGCCGTAATTCCTATTATGTACAAGGATAAGATGAAGGAAGTTGCCGATAAGATTTATGATGAGCTTTGTGCTGCCGGTGTAGAAGTTCTTCTGGATGACCGCAATGAACGTCCTGGCGTTAAGTTTACCGATTCAGAGCTTATTGGTTACCCAATCCGCATTGTTGTTGGCGATAAAAACCTGCCTAATGTTGAGCTTAAAGTTCGTTCAGCCGCAGAAGCAGAGCTTATTCCTGCAGACCAGGCAGCTGCAAAAGCCGCAGAAATTGTACATGCAGAATTAGCGAAACTAAACGCTTAGTTTGTGGTTTTATACATGTCATTGTCGGGCTTGACCCGACAATCTATTTTATTATGAAACATTTTTTTTCTTTTTTAGCTTGCTTTTTAATTCTCACAGCGGGCTTATTCGCTGTACCGGGGTTTACATCTTACTTAAAAGACAGCTCCGGTCAGTATGTTTATTACCGTGACAGTTCTTTTGTGCGTGAAAGCTACATTGGAATCCTTACTTATGACGAAGCAACGTATCAGGTAAGATATTTTGCCCCAAAGGATGAGAAAAAAAATCTCCCTGAAAAAGATATTGCCATTCTTCTTACTGTTAATCCTGAGGCAGACGGCTGGGAAATGACCGGCGAAAGAATCATCTCTAAAATACAATACACACAGGAAGATGTTGATATAATAAACTATCTGCACGACCTTTTGTACGAGTTTTCCTCACGCAGAAACAAAATTGACCTTACACCAAACAATAAAAGCTATGTATGGGGAAATGATTTCTGGGAAAACGGAATTACAAAATCACAGGATTATGCACAGTTTGGCGGCAATGTAACAATCAATTTTGACTGCCTTATCCCGCTGTTTAATATTAAATGCATTTATTCTGCAGAAGGTTCAATGGTTTTCCGCTGCTGTACAATGGGAACTCTTAAAAGCTCTGATGATACTGCTTTTAGTGATTTTAAGGGAATTAAGACCTATAATCCTCTGGCAGACAAAAGTACGGTAACAACATACAAGGTAACCGAGTCAGTAAAACACGTTTGCGATAACCGCTCGGTAATGATTGATAAAAACTGGAACAGCGAACAGCAGATTCCAAACTTCTGCACGCTGAACAACGATTCTGTAATTACGATGATTACCATGCCAAAGCTTGCTGAAGAAAAGCTTGGAAACGATTTTTATTCAATCTTCAGCTTTTTGAACAGCGTTAATTCTAAATATACAGATTTAAGCTCCTGCGAAATTGAATACGACAAAGCAAAAAAATCCTACAAAATCACAATTGATTCGTATCTGACAGGCAGCAATTCGTGCATAACCGCCGTAACTAAGCTTTTGCCAAACACACAGGGTGGCTTTGACGTTTTTATATTAAGCACATTTAAGAAGCCATGGCTGGAAAACAAAGACTACTTTGAGAAAATCATCGAGTCGTTCAACTAGAATGCATTTCTAGAAAGCGGTGAACCAATCCACTGGCCTTCGCTGCCAAGATATTCTTTCTTTTCACCTTCAATCAGGAACTGAACGCTTTTTACTGTAGAAAAGCTTGTAGCCGTATATACAATCTGCATAAGCTGAGCGTTATAGCCTTCTACACCAAAAGGGTTTATTTCGAAATCTTCGCTGAAATCAAGATAAGCAACACCGCTCTGGATTTTTATGCTCAAAAGCTTTGTACCAGCTGGAATAAGTGACTGACAGTTTTTTTCCGCTGCAATAGATGAATCCGGTCCTTTGAGCAAAAGCTTAATTGCTGTAGAAAGCGGCGAATCATCCTTTGGAATTGAACGCTTTACAATTTTGCGGACTACTGAACCTTCGGAATCTATTTCGACAAAGCAAAGCTGTAATTCGGTAATTGGAACTTCGGTGGTTACAGCATCTGTTTTCTTAGTTTCTTTTTCTGCTGATGATGGAATTTGCTGCTCTTTTTCGGTTGCAGGCTTTGTTGTCTGCTCTGAAACACTTTTAGTTTCCTGCTTTTCTGGCTTTGATTCTTCCACTACCGGCTGAGGCTTTTTTTCTGTTTCTACCTTAATCTTTACCGTAGAATCCTCGGTAACAACTGTCTGCTTGGAACCGGAGTCCTGCTCTTTTTCAGGAACCTCGTGCTTTTCTACAAACTCTGGTGTTGCACCAAAAACACGCTCAAAAAAGTTTGTTTCTTTAAGATTTGTGACAATAGTATCTTTTTTTACAAGAAAGACAATAAAGCAAACGAGGAAAACTAAAACTATACAAGCAATTGTAAAACCGGATCTTTTCTTTTTCTTATCAGCCATACCTTTATTATCGGTATTTTTTTAGCTGAGGTTAGCAAGATATTCGTTGATTCCGGCGGCCGCTTTACGACCTTCGCCCATTGCAAGAATTACGGTTGCAGCACCAAGAACTATGTCGCCGCCGGCCCAAACCTTTACGTGGCTTGTAGCCTGTTTTTCGTCAACAATAATGTGACCCTTTGAGTCTGCATCAAGGCCTGGTGTTGTAGAAACAAGAAGCGGGTTACTGCCGTTTCCAAGAGCAACAATAAGTGCATCGCATTCAATTTCGTGTTCACTGCCCTTAATTGCAACAGGAGCACGTCTTCCGCTTGCATCTGGTTCACCAAGCTCGTAGCTTAAGCAAACTAAACCGCGAACCTTGCCTTGTTCATCACCGAGCACTTCTACCGGGTTTTCAAGGAAATGGAACTCTATGCCTTCTTCTTCTGCATGAGCAATTTCTTCACGACGGGCTGGCATTTCATCACGTGTACGACGGTAAACAACAGTTACTTTTTCGGCACCAAGGCGTAAAGCCATACGAGCTGCATCCATTGCAACATTGCCACCACCGGTAACACAAACATGCTTAGCTTCGTACAAAGGTGTTGCAGCATGCTCTTTATCATAAGCCTTCATTAGATTTGCACGGGTAAGATATTCGTTTGCAGAGAAGACACCAATAAGGTTTTCTCCAGGGATATTGAGGAACTTTGGAAGTCCGGCGCCGGTACCAATAAAGGCGGCATCAAAACCCTTTTCGTTCAAAAGCTGATCAAGGGTATCTGTACGGCCAACAAGGAAGTTCAGTTCAAACTTTACACCAAGCTTCTTAAGGTTTTCAATTTCTTCCTGAACAATGGCCTTTGGCAGACGGAACTCTGGAATACCATACATCATAACACCGCCAGCCTTATGGAAGGCTTCAAAAACTGTAACCTCGTGACCAGCACGTGCACAATCTGCGGCAACTGTAAGTCCAGCAGGACCAGAACCAATTACGGCAACCTTTTTACCAGTTTTTTCTGCAATTTCTGGAATAGAAACAAACTTGTACTGGCGTTCCCAGTCTGCAACAAAGCGTTCCAAACGTCCAATAGAAACTGCACGTTCAGCATCCTTGTAGATTTTTCCAACCATACAAGTTTTCTGGCACTGTTTTTCCTGAGGGCAAACACGTCCGCAAATTGCAGGTAAAAGGCTTGTTCTTTTTATGATATTGACAGCCGCCTTAAACTCACCCTTTGCAATCTGACCGATAAAGCCAGGAATATCAACATTTACAGGGCAGCCTTCTACACAGGTTGGATTTTTACACTGCAAACATCGGTTTGCTTCTACTACAGCCTGTTCTTTTGAAAAGCCATAAGTTACTTCGTCCATTATGTGGGCGCGTTCTTTCGGATCTCTGTGTGGCATTTCCATTTGAGGAATTGCAGTTCTATCCTTTGGTGTAAGTCCACCGTTTTTAATTTTCTCTTGTATTTTATTATATTCTGCTGTTACGTCTATCATTTTTTGTTCCTTGAACTCTGTGATTTCGACAATCTAAATCACCGAATTAAATTATGCCAGCTTGTCTGCGGCTGCCTGCATTTTGCATTTATGGAAATCTTCCTGCTCTCTGTCCTTAAAGGATTTCATTCTGAGCATCATATTATCCCAGTCAACCTGATGAGCATCGAACTCTGGGCCATCAACGCAAACAAACTTTGTTTTTCCGCCAACACTTACACGGCAACCACCGCACATTCCAGTTCCATCAATCATAATTGTATTAAGGGAAACTGTAGTTTTAATGCCGTATTCTTTTGTGGTAAGAGCACAGAACTTCATCATAATTGGAGGTCCAATTGCAATTACTTCTGCAGGTGGACACTGACTTTCGCACAATTCTTTTACAGGAACTGTAGAAACACCCTGACGACCAGCTGAACCATCATCTGTCATAATGATTACTTCGTCGGCAAGGGCTTTCATTTCATCAACGTAAATTAATAAATCTTTATTTCGGGCACAGATTATCATTATAACCTTGTTGCCGGCTGCTTTATGAGCCTGAACAATAGGATAGCATGGAGCAACACCAAAACCGCCGCCAACAACAACTACAGGTGCATCGTATTTTTCGATTTTAGAAGGATTTCCGAGCGGTCCCAAAATAGCCGGAAGCTCCTGTCCTGCTTCCATAAGCGACAACTTGTAGGTTGTAGCTCCAACTGCCTGGAAAACGAGTGCAATCCAGCCTTCTTCGGCATTTGCATCCGCAATTGTAAGCGGGATTCGTTCACCAAAATCAGGTTCAACCTGTACAATTACAAACTGACCTGCTTTTCTGTTTCTTGCAATCTCTGGTGCAGCAACCCTCATATAAAATACACCGGCAGAAAGCTGTTTCTTTTCGATAATCTTAAACATCTGGTCCTCAAATTGTTTCCAAGCATATTTCTATGCTTAGAAACATTATGTTTGGAATATTTTTATATTTATACTACTATTTAGAATCCTATACAAGCGGTAACAAATGCTCCTAAGCCAGAACCTTTAAAACTTGTCTGCAAATTAGCTGATTCGAGGGCAATTCCGGCATCAATTTCTACAAGACGGAAGTTCAAAGCAAGAGTTGCCTTATGCTTAAAGATTTCGTCTGTGCGCTCTGTTGAAAGATAGAGACTGATTATATTTACAAGACTGATTTTTGTACCAATTAAATAATCAAGATAGAAATAGATTTCTGAGCGGTCCTGTGCAAATGGATGCTTGATTCCAACTCCAAGTGTTCCGTAGTATTTCATAAGCCAGCTGAATGGTGAAAACTCAGCAGATATGGCAAACTTCATTGGTCGGTTTATTTTATACAGAACAGATACAGGGTCTGTGAAAATGCTTGTTGTTCCGGTTTCGGTTCCTTCTGGCTCTGAAGGTTCTTCTGGAGTTGTTCCTTCACCTGATCCACCTTCTTCACCATTTTCTGAGTTTTCATCCTGTTTTTTCATCATACTGTCGAGTGAGAATGGAATCTCCTTTTCATAATTGAGTGAAGTTTTTGTATTAAGACGACTTGGAACCATTGGAATACGAACGGAACTGGAAAGTGTAAGGAAATCTGTAAGCTTATACGAAACTTTTCCTCCTAAATCAAAACCCATTGAAGGTACAAGTGTATTAACAAGCTTATTCACAATTTCATTACTTTGTCCAAGAAACTCTTCGTTAATTGGAACTGAAGAATAAATATCCATATTGCCTTTCATTGTAAGGTCATAGGAATTATTTTCTCCGCATTTTGCCATAACATAGGAATCAGTTGTTACTGCGTGTGCCAGGGATGCAAATACTGAAGGCTGAACAAGAATAGAAAACTTATTAACGTTAAAGCCAACATCCAGCTGTGCAAAGGCAAACACATCTGCATAGCCGTCTACAGAAACCTTAAAGCTTTCATTAAGTTCATTACCTTTTGCTATGAATCTGAATAAATCCTTTGAAATACCGGTGTTTGCAAATAAATCAACACCTGCAGAAACTCCAAAATGAAGCCCCTTCTTAAAATCAAGTGTAATAGCAGCACTTGGCATAACATCTACAGTTGCATCAAAGCCTTTTTTTGGCATATCGTTATAAAGCTTTTTCAAGTCGATTATAACCTGCTCCTGTAAAAAATCAGCTATGGTCAATGTATTGTTAGAAATATTTGCAGGTACATTTAATTTTATTTCAAATATACGATGATCAAAGAAATCTGCTGCACCGGCAAATAAACTGCTAATAAACAATATAAAAGATGCTAAAATAACTACAAATCTTTTCATTATTCATTTCCTCCCTCTTCTTTAGATTTAAAGCTGTTTAACCAGATTATTTCGCCGCTTGTAGCAATTTGTATGAAAAGCTTAGTATCAAAAACAGATTCTTGAGGAATTAGCAGCTTACCTTTTGGAATTAGAAGTTCAATTGTAGGACAAAGAGGATATTTGAGAACTTCGCTAGGAAGAACTTTAAGTTCATCTCCCGAAATACTTAATTCCTGTGGTTCAGAATCACCTCTTACTCCGTCCATATCTACAATAAGACTCATTTCGTCTGCTGAACCAGATGGTTCAACTATAAATGGTAATTTTGAAGGTCTATATACAATTTTTACATCTCTTATAACCTTTGCAAACTCATTTATTTGTGTATTATCAGGTTCTTCGGTTCTTCCCATTAAATCAAAATCTCCTTCACCACTGTCTATTCCAATAAGCTTAAGAAGATTCATGTGAATATCATCTTTTACTGTAAACTCCAAAGGAATTATACAAAGAACTGAAAGAGAAATAGAAGTTGACTGGCTTTTCTTCATTTCTTCAAGCTGAGTTTTTGTAATACTGATTACATCATTTTGTGGTTCCTGTGACTGCGGATCTGGACTTGACTGAAGTCCTATATCATAAGAAACACACAAAGAGCCGTCATTCATATTGTTAAGAAGATTTGCAAGATTTGCATATTGTTTTGGTTGTACAACTTCCTCTGTATTTGTATTCTGCTTTTCACCAAGTTCAATTTCAATATCTGTGGTAACAACTTTATCTTCAGTTATTGAAAGAGAAAGTCCCTGTTTGAACTCAAGATCAGACTTAGACTCTGTTTCTCCAACTTTTTTTCCAAGAAGATACTCATAAGTTATATTATCTTCTTCGTCTGGAACAGGCTCACCATCATCATCGCCAATATACGCTTTGATAATACCATTAAACTTTATTTTTTCAAAAAACTTTTGTAACTCGGCATTAGTTTCAGAATCCTGAAGTTTTGGTGTTTCTGCAAAAAGATAAAGCGGGATTCTTGAGAATGCAAGATTATTGGCAACATCTGAACCTACAGTTTCTTCCAGAGAACCAAAAATTGAAGAAAGATTTAATCCGGTAGAAATCTTATCTTTTTCATGACGGTCTTCGGTATTAATCCACATTGTATTCCAGTCAAGAACTGGAGTAACCCTTATATCTATTTTGTAAGTTTGACCAGGAGTAAGGTTTCTCATTGTAAGGGTACGATTATCCTTATCATAACCTGAGATATTTATAGTGGCATCAACGTCTACAGAAGTAAACTTTCCTGTACCTTCACCAATTTCGGTTTTACATTCCTTTGTTGTTGTAGTTTCATTGACAAAATCAGTAAGTTCAACTGCACTTGGTTCTGCACCAACACTTGCCGGATATGTATTAGGAAGAGTAACAGCAGGAATATTTTTGAGGTCAAAGAAATCAGATGAACATTGAATTGTAATAGGGTTTCCTTCTGGAAGCGTATTTATACATGAAATACTAAATCCATATTTATCCCAAAGAACTGCCGTTACGTTTGAAAGCACCTCGTCTGGAAGGGCTGAATTCTGTGGCTCTACCATTTCATATTCGCTTTCGAGCTTCATTGTTGCGCTGGCTATTCTGGTAACTTCAACTTCAACAACTGTTGTAGGATTTATGCTTTTTTGATTTTCACCTTCGCCTTCTATAAAATCCAGAGTTGCATTATTCAAATAGAATTTTCCTGTAACATCAGTAACTAATTCTGAATCTTCAAAAAATGTTGTATTATCCAGAGATTTTGTCGGATTCTCTTTTGTAAGCGTTGCATCCAAAGCATTACTAAGTACCATTGTATAGTCAAAAGTAACCTGATTTTCCCATTGTGGAGGAAGATTAAAAATAACAGAAAGATTACCATTGCCAATTGTATAAGTTTCTAACTCTGAAGCGTTTCCTATAGAAATCTCCTGATGTGCCGAAATAGGTACACCTTCTGATATTGTTAAACCTTCAGCGCGTTTTACTACACTTTCAGAATCAACAGAAGCAATAAAATCAACGTTTGACGATTCTGAGAACATAAAGATTAATCCTTCTTTCTCAATTCTTACTCCAGCCAATGGCAGCTGAGCTACTCCGTTTGCGTTAAAGGTTGCTCTTGAAAGTACTGTATTATCTTTTGTAAGTATGATTTCGCCAGTGATTTTTTCGTCGGTAAGAAGTGGATTTTCTTTTATTGTCATAAAACCAGACTGATATTCAATACTTCTGAAACCATTATTAGATTCACTGTCAGCTGATGCAAAATGAACCTCAGACCTTGGGCCTGTTACACCTGCAATTGTAACAAGAGCATTAACCTTTTCGTTTACCGCCAGATTTACGATTTTTTCTTCTCTTTTAGTAACATCAGGAACTACTATATCCTTAGAAAAACCCATGTTATCAAAAGTAGTTGTAATTTCTGCTCCACTAAGCGAAGAACCTAAATCGAGTGGAATTTTCTGCAAATCCATTCTTAAAAGGTACTGCTGAATTTTGTCTGAGTTTGAATCAGTAGGATCATATCCAAAAATTTCATATTTTGGTTTTCCTTCTCCAGTATCTTCGCCTTCTCCTTCTGTATCATCTGTTCTTAAAAATGATGATATAGAAAAGAACTCTCCAAGTGCATAGGACTTGTCTGAGATGGCAAGATTATAAACTGCTTCATCACTAGTTTTAATTCCAAATCTTTCCGGCTTTGCAATATGAAAACCACAACCTGAAAACAACACTGCTATTATGAATAAAACTTCTATGCATAAAAATTTCTTCATAAAAAACCCCCATATTTTATATTATTCTCATAATATCCACAAAAAGTTGTCCAATACCATATTTAAACAACTAAATTATATCATAGGTTAATATTTTTAACAAACAACACGTCGCAAAGTGTCACATCAAAGTGTCACACTAAAATTGCGCAAAGTTATTTGTTAAAAAATGCTGCAAACGGATTATAACTCATTCCATCGTCGCTGCCGGAATTGCTGCGGTTAGGACGGTTTCTGTCGCGGTTGCGGTCATAATCGTTGTTTTTAGATGATGAAGCAGCCGGTTTTCCGTTTCCAGAGCCTTTTTTAACAACTACAACGCGTTTCGCACCATTGCCACCCTGTCCACCAGCCTTTGCTCCTGATGCTGAAGTTCCAGTTCCGCCACCTGCACGGCTTGCAGCATCACTCTTAAGCGAAAGGCTGATTCGGCGGCGAATAGTGTCCAGCTGAATAATAGTAAACTCACGCACATCACCTACTTTTACAACTTCCATAGGGTCGGTAACAAAGCTGTCACTAAGCTCACTCAGGTGAACAAGACCTGTTTCGTGCAAACCGATATCAACAAAAGCACCAAAATCAACAACATTCTTGATTTTTCCGGTAACCTTCATGCCTTCGCGCAAATCTTCAAACTGAAGAACACCCTTCTGCATAATAGGAGCCGGGTATCCGTCACGAGGGTCACGGTTTGGTTTCTGCAGCTCTTCAACAATATCCTTTACAGTCTGAACACCAATCTTGTATTTTTCTGCCACTTCATCAATTTTTCCAGCCGAAATTGATGCCCCACTCTGTACCAGCGGAAGAATCTCGCGTGCAGCATCGTAGTTTTCAGGATGAACCCAGGTGTTATCAAGAGGATCTGAGCTTTCTGCAATTTTAAGGAAGCCGGCACACTGTTCAAAAGCCTTTGGACCAAGCCCCGGAACCTTTTTTAAGTCCTCACGGCTTGTAATTTTGCCGTTTGCATCGCGGTAGGCAACAATTTTCTTTGCAGTTGCAATGTTTATACCTGAAACATACTTCAAAAGCATGTAAGATGCTGTGTTCAAGTTTACGCCAACGTTATTTACAACCGAGCTTACAACTTCATCAAGCTGGTCGGCAAGCTTTTTCTGGTTTACATCGTGCTGATAAAGGCCAACACCAATTGCTTTAGGGTCAATTTTAACAAGTTCAGCAAGCGGATCCTGCAAACGGCGGCCCATAGAAATTGCACCGCGCACCATTACGTCCAGATCCGGGAACTCTTCGGTAGCAACCGGGCTTGCTGAATAAACAGAAGCACCAGACTCATCAACTACAGTATATTTTACGTCAGAATCTGCATAATTTTCGCTTATTACCTTAGAAACAATTGCCTGAACTTCCTGCGAACCGGTTCCGTTTCCAACTGCTACAACCTGAATGTCATATTTATCAATTGCGTCGTTAACTGCATCGTAAGCACCTTTTGCATCCTGCTCCTGGAAAATCTTAAAGAAGCCAAGATATTTACCTGTTTCGTCAAGTGCGGCGCATTTTGTACCATTTCTGTAGCCCGGGTCAACACCAAGAACGCGGCTTCCCTTAATCGGCTGAGTCATAAGAAGATTCTTTAAGTTTTCGCTGAATACACCAATTCCGTGGTCATCAGCTTCGTCAGATTCTTCACTGCGGATTTCGCGCACAACAGCCGGAGAAAGCAGGCGCACAACACCATCTTCAATTGCATCCCGGTGATACTGATTACTGATAACTGTGTGATTCTGCAGCAGGGCAACAGCATTATCAACATCAACGTCAATTGTAACTTCAAGTGCTCCTTCTCGTTCTGCACGGTTTATTGCAAGAATGCGGTGTGGTTTTACCTGATTAAGCGGCTCCTTGTAATCCCAGTACATCTGATAAGTTGAAGCCTTCTGGGCAGTTTCTTCATCCTGACCTTCCGGTACAATACCTTTTGTTACAATGTCGCCTTCCCGCATATAAAGCTCGTGGATTGCAGTACGATTGTCTGTATTCTGGCTTACACGCTCAGCGATGATATCTTTTGCACCGGCAAGAGCGTCGGCAGCAGTTTCTACGTTAAGGGCTGGGTCTTCGTTGTCTGTTTTGATGTACTTTTCAGCTTCTTTTTCACAGGCTGCATCATCATTTTCTGCAATAATAAAATCTGCAAGCGGTTCAAGACCTTTTTCTGCGGCAACCATACCGCGAGTCTTCTTCTTTTTCTTGAACGGAGCCCATAAATCCTCCAAAGCAGTAAGAGTCTGGGCAGACATTATTGCTTCATAAAGAGAATCTGTAAGTTTTCCCTGATTAAATACACCTTTAACAATTTCAAGTCGCCTTTCTTCAAGGTTTTTATACGACTTGAACGAGTGATCTATGCTTAAAACCTGAACTTCGTCAAGGTTATCTGTTCTGTCTTTTCTGTAACGGCTGATAAAAGCAACGGTACATCCTTCGTTAAAAAGGCTGATTACCGCACTTACCTGTGCAACGCGGATATTCAATTCTTCCGCAATTTTTTTCATGATTTCGACTTCGTTTACTGTAAGCGAGTCAATTTGTTCTTGTGTTAATTCCATAGTGGACTTATTTTATAGTAAATCACTGTCCAATTACAAGGCTTTCAAGAACTTCCGGGTTTGTAACATTATTCTTAATCTGGAGCGTAAGCTTTTCCAAAGCCATTTTCAAATAGTTATTGTTGAGCTTCAGAAGATTTTCAACCAGCTGGTCTTTGTAACGGTTGCTTAGACCAGGAGTTCCATCCTTATCGCTGAAAGCAAATACATACAGAACAAAATCGTTAAACTTTCGGGTCATCATCAATGTTGCAGAAGCTCTTATGATAAGACCATTCAAAAAGAAGTTAAAATCCTGAATTACATCGCCTACTCTTAACTGTAAGGACTCTTCTGTTGAAACTAAAGAAAAGTGGCTTAAGCTTAAATCCTGAAGCACTCCTGTATAAGTTTTTTCTTCAAGAAGGAACGAATATGTGTAATATTTTGTACAGAAGCCACGGATATTCATTCGCCGGCCCCTGAGGTTAATGCTTTCAAGATATTCAAGCATTATTCCAACATTAACTCTTTTCTGATACTCCAGCTGAATACAGTCACCTGCAATACCTATCATATTCTTAAAAGTGAGTTCTATGGCATTTTTGTAATTTTTTTCCTGCTTTTTTAAGAAAGTAACGCAGATTGTAATTGTTTTGCCATAAGTTGCATTCAGACGGCTAATATATTCAATCCAGTTAATGTCGGGAATAACAGCATCTATATTAATAATTAAAACGCAATCCTTAAATGTTGATGCAATAATATTTATCTTATCGGCCAGCGTATTCTGTTTGTCATTTTCAATAAAGTAACATTCATAACCCTGCAGGAAATATTCTGTTAAATTGGATTCTGGAAAAAGAGATGTATCGGGAGCTACAAAAAAAGCTTTTCTTCCAGCGGCAAAATCTTTAACCGTAATACTCAAATCTGAACCTCCAAAATAGGTCTATGCAAAATGATTTATACAAAATAGTTTTACACAAATCTACAATAAACAATTATAACATCAAAAATTGTATTTTGCACCAAATAAAGTTTCTAAATAAAGTTTATAGCCTTGTGATGTTCAATATTTTTTGTTTTTACAGCTACAATATAGCTTCCGAACATAGCTGTTGCGGTATCAAACAGAGTTGCAAATGAACAGATTATCAAAGAAGCCGGACTAAGCAGAAGGAAGCTTGTTTCAAAACCCTTTCCGTATTTTTCGCACAGAATTGTAAGCAGAATAAATGCTCCGCCGGAAGGGAATCCGCCCAAAAGGAACGAAAGTCCAAAAGAAAGAAGAGATACCCACATTATATCGCTGAATGGAATACTTAAGCTTGAATAAGAACGCCAGATTAAGAAAAAGCAGATTGTTGTTACAAGTGCTGAACCGCCGCGGGAGAACACGGAAAACAGCGGATACGTAAAGCCATTGCATCGTCTTCTGATTCCAAGGCTTTCCTTTCCATGACGCATTGTTAAAGGAAGCGAAAGATTTGTATCTCCGGTAACAAAAGAAAGAAGCATTGGAGCTATGCCTGCGTACAAAACTCTGTAAGGACGAGGATCATGACAGACATAACGTATAATCAGCGGATAAATGATTCCTGCAACAATTACAAAATCACACACAAACATAATAATCATTGGTGTATAAATGCCTGTAGAAATTACAGAACGGAAGGTAATTACCCAGTAAGCAACAAAGAACAGGCTGAATACCGACATTACTTCTGTAAAGAATACCGAAATATAGTAGAAAAGCTTTGATAAAGAGTCGGCAATTGTAGAAACAGGCTTAAAGGTTACCTGGTCAGAGGCACTTTCCCAACCAATAAGGCTGCCGAACAAAAAGGCTACCAGAAGGAATGAACCTTCGCGCAGTGCTTCAAAAGCAGAAAAAGGGAAAAGAGACAAAACCATTCCCTTTACATCTATATGAGTAATTTCTGTAGCAACATCAATTGTAATAGGAATACGCGGCAGTTTTACAAGAAGGATAGAAGCCGTACCAACAATGGTCAAAATCAATGCAGAAATAATGATGATGGAGAAAGTCCAGATTGTAGTTTTAAGCAGGTTTTTAGAGCTGCGGAGTCTGTTGATTGAAACAACCGAAGTACAGAAAACCAGAGGAACAACAAGATAACGTCCAAAGCGAACAAAAAGTTCCGTCAAAAAAGACAAAACCTCTGCTCCCTTCGGAGTACCAAACGGTATAATAATCGAAGCTAAAACTCCCAGCACAATTCCAAGCAAATATTTAATCCAAACTTTCATAAAGAATATTATAGCATAAAATACCCATATATGAAAATATTGTATTATTCTGTTTTGCCGTTTTTATTAAATGTGGTAGTTTTTAGATTTCAACCTTATAGGCACCCTTAGCACCAGGCGGCACAACATCTATTTTCTTAAAACTAAAAGGAAGATCCTTAGATTCTCTTTCAACTTCATTTTTTACATTTTCGGTTACAAGGATTTCCCAGGCATTGGCAGTGTCTTCGCCTAATTTGCTTGCAGCATTTACTTCTGCACCAAAAACATCTGCATAACCAATATTTAAAATGTCACCATAGCCAAGTCCAACACAAAACAGGATTTGTTCTTCTTCGCTTTTTGTCTTGTTATATTCATGTAAAACTTCATGGATTTTCTTACAACACAAAAGAGCATTTTCAGGATGTTTGAACAAAACCAGCAGACTGTCACCTTCGCTCTTAATCAAAAGTCCATCAAAATCGTCAATAATCGGCAGAATAAGACGCTCAGATTCAAAAATTATCTGCATAAAATGAACGATTCCAAACTTTTCTGTTCCTCTTGAAAAGCCGCTGAGATCGGTAAACATAACACACCATTTTTCACCAAAGGAATCCCAGATTCGTCTGTCAATTTTTTCCTTGTCGGCACCAGGTGCAAGTCGGGCTGCCATAAGATTTTCAAGTCGTTTTTGTGGGGAAGAATTGTGTTGGTTTATGGGCATGATTTAAGTCTCCTTTTTATGATTTTGGGCACCTTGCCAGCCTTTGGCTGGCAACCGCTATGTCCGCCCTTCGCTAACGCTCATCCTCCTCACTCACTTTCGTTCGTTGCGGTGGACTGCTTCGCAGGGGCTTCCAGCGCTGGTGCGTGAATCCAATTATTTTGAAAAATGCGAATATTATTATAACAGAGTTTTACTCTAAAATCGAATAATTTACTGAAAAATTAGTTAACAGTAGCTTATTTAAAATTCTAGATTTGATAATGCTGTATTTATTTCTTCCCAAGTTATTCCATTTTCATTCATTTTCTCCTCAAGCCCTGCAGTCTGGAATTTTACAGCCATATCACTTCGCTTGACAGAGAGAACAGCATTATTTTTGAACATTTCAACTAAAAATCTACATTCACCATTTTTACCTGTTGCATAACCATATTGTTGACCAGACATTTTAGTTGTATAACTACTTTGGAGATTATAAGTTTTTATTTCACCAGAATCTCCCTTAAAATCATAATTTCCTGTCCAAGTATCGTTATTCCAACGAACACCACTCCAAACTGTAGATTTAGTAGGATTATCATATTTATAATAAAAAATACGAAGCTGAAAACCATCTGAACGATTTCCTTTATTACA
The DNA here is from genome assembly GCA_016290335.1 of Treponema sp. Next base: position 24,014 of record JAEETM010000032.1, read on the forward strand.
GAAATAATAAAGTGTATATTCATCAAAATCATTTCTTTCGCTTGTAACTTCCCATAAATTATTTTCAACATGTGTAACAGTCTTTTCATTTTCATTTGAGCTAGTTTTTTTAGCACTTCCACTATTTACCTTTCTGGCTTCAAATCCAACTCCCTTTAAATATTCATCTTTTTCTACAGTTTCTCTTCCCATTGAACAAAGTTCTGCAGTGCTAACTTCAACAACCTTTACATTAAGAGTTATTTGGGCTCCTAAATCTTTTACAGTTCCATAGCAGACATAATTTGCTCCGGTAAGGTTTCCAATTTCGCTGGCGGTATTTTCGTTTACTAAGGCAGAGTCCTGGAATTGCTGTTCACTCAGAATCTTTTCTATGCTTGCACGCTCTACAATTTTAATCTTACCAGTATTGAACATAGCTTCGGTTAAGGCATCGGTAACATAGTTTTCAACAAGAGCATTGCCGTCATCACTTGTGAGAGCAAGAAATGCATAGGTTGCTTTTCCATTTCCATCTTGAACAAGTTTTTCAGCTAAAGAAGAGAGTTCACCAACAAATGATTTTTCTTCCTTCGTATCATTTCCTGCAAGTTGTTTTCCAAAAGCACTTACGTTTTTAAATATATTCCAGTCATAAAAACTTGTGATAACACCTCCCTTTGGATGTTTTGTGATTATCAACCAATAAGCTTCTAATTTGCCTTCTTTTGAAAGTTCTACACAAGCGTACTGATCTCCAATTTCCAAAATTCCAATCTCAGGAAATTTACCATAACGTTTTTCAAGCTTATCTCTAGAGGATTGGTTTTCAGGTAACAATTCTGTTACCTGAAAAAGTCGTCCCATATAATAGAAAAATTGTAATTCTGTAGGGGTCTTATCCTTTGATGTAACAATATAAGCTGAAACTCCCTCTGAATAATTTTGTTTTAAAAATTCTTTATCTGCAGCACTTACTTCTGAAAGATTATATCCTGCTTTTTTTGCATCATCTGTTGACGTACCCCATTTTAATTTAAGATAACCCTCTTTTGGTTTTAACCCGGCTGTAAATGCTGTCATTCCAATTGCAATAAAAATTGTTGCCATAATTATTTTTTTAAGTTTCATATTTTTCTCCTGTCTTGTAATTTTGTAAACTTAATTATTTTTTTTATTTTATCCAATCTATTTTTGCGCACGTATTTTCCAGTGCACGATATGATTTTTCTACTGTAGAATCTTTATTAAAGCCTACAGTCTTCTTTACTGTGGTATTATAACTTGCAATCTGAGTATTAAAGACATCTGTTACTGTAAGCGTTAGTCCTGGATAACAAACAAAAGAAGACTTGTCATTTCGGATTTCTATAGTAACAAGTACATTACAGATATATTTTCCACGTTCATTGCTCACGGTAAAACCATTTACCTCAAAGTAAGAAGCAAGAGCTCTGTAAATAATTCCATTTTGATCATTCTGAATCTTGAGGAAAACTTTCTCTGTGTCTTTGTGTTGAATGAGTGAAGTTTTTGCAAATTGAAGTTTTTGAGCACAAGCTGCAAATTCGGAAGATCCAGTTTTGTTGACTAGATTCGCAAAATCTAAGAGAGAATAAAACTCTTTTTCATAAGAAACGGCTTCCCCATATTGTAAAGTTTTCCAAAATCCAGAAAGATCTTCCTCTGCTCCTTCCAGAAGATTAGAAACATCCAAAGTAATTTTTTGCAGCTTCTGACGAACAAGCTTCCACGCACTTTCTTTTTCTATATAAGCTACGCAGTAGTAACGACCAGACTCTTCTTCCTTCCAAGTTTCTGTGTATTCAAGAGCATAAAGATTGGAATCTGAAATGAGAGCAACCTCATCTTCCAGATATTTTTCTTCTGTAACAATTCCATTTTTTTCTACTTCAGAATATCTAGATTTTGTTGAAGATGAGACTTCTGTCTTTATGTATTCGGAAATTGTAGCTGCTGCCTTGTTTTTTGCAGTCTGCTCATTAAAGGCTGTTCCAAGTCCAGAAATATATTCTGATTCTGGGAAGGTTTTTCTTCTTCCTTGGTCTGTTACCCATGAAGGAGCAGCAAAAATGTTAAGAGCAAAAAAGAATAATATTGTGGTAAAAAAAATAATTTTTTTCATTTAAATATTCCTTTATTGATAAGTTCAGGCAAAAGGGTTTTAGGGGAAAGCAAAGCGGTCCCCTAGGAGAGGGGGTAGCGGAAGACCGCGGAGTGGGCTGAAGCGAGGGGGAGACTTCCCCCCTCTTAATATATAAAACCCTAGAAAATTATATTTGCTGCCAGTTCAAGAGCATCCATCCAATTAAATCCTGAATCTTTCGGTTGGCTTGAAGTTTCCTGCTGAACAACAACTGGCTGAGAGGCCTGTGCTTTAGCAATTTCTTTTTCTGCATCAATACGAGCCATTTCTACCTGCGCCTGAATAGCAGCTTTTGCTTCGGCTTCTGACTTTTCTGCTTCTTTGGCGGTATCGTCATAAAGACTTTGGATTGTGTTTGCCATTTTGATTTGTGCTTTAGAATCTGGAATTGCGGGAATTATCTGTGAGAGATAGCCTTTTAATGTATTTAGCCAATCTTCTTTTGAGATTTTATAAACACTGTAACAGATGTACTCAGTTTTTTTAGAATCAGTTTCTTTGTCTACATACTCAACTTGCTGCCAAAATTGAGTTACCAGTTCATGCCCATTTAAATCAACTTTTGCAAGAGTTGCGGCATTAGCAGTTGCTTCTGTGAAACCTTCATCATTTAAGGTAGATGCAGCTTCTGAAACAACCTTTGTTTTCAATTCTTCTGCACGCATAGCATTGTAGTTTACTCGGCTTGCAGCAAGAGAGGCGTCGCGAGTTTTTGCACTTGCTATTCCATATTTTACAACAGCATCTTTTTCAATCCCAAATTCAGCCTTAAAAACTTCTGTATTACCACAAACTAATTTTTTAAGCCATTGAGGTTTTGCTTCTACATCCAAGTTTCGGTTAGACCAGTCTACAATGTTTGTTTCTGTTGTTTTTTTATCAACATCAACAGAAGCTTTTGTTGTTGCACAACCCAAAAAAGATAGTGCAACCATTACAGATGCCAGAAAGGCAATAGATGACATTTTTTTCATTTTACTTAAACTCCTTAAAAAAATAAATTTTGATGATTAAAACTACTTATATTCGTAGTACCAACTAATTTTAGTACGGTCTTTCGTATTTTGCAACATAAAAACTACGGAATTAAAGATTTTACTTATATATACTGTTTACATGAGCTTTTGGGAAAATGTTGAACATTTAAGACGAGAACAAAATACAACATATCGCTGGATTGCCTCTAAAATGGGAGTTTCAGAAACAACAGTTTCTAGTATGAGAAAAGCAAACACAGAGCCCAGAGCTAGCCAAGCCGTAAAAATAGCAGAAGCTTTGGACACAACAGTTGAATATCTGGTTACAAACAAAGAGTCTGTTTATTTATATAAATACAATAAACTGAAAAGTGAAATGCTTTCTTTAATTGAAAAGAATTAGATTTCTAAAAGTTTTCTTGCATTTAGCATATCGAATAACAACATTAAATAACATAATTGAAGCAAAAGCGCCCTCTATGCTATAATAAACCTATGTCAGATATTCTATTCATTGGCAAAGATTTGCCGGATTCAATTGATTTTGCCGAAGGGCTTGCAAGCATTAACAGAAACGTTTTCACTACAACAAAGGATGATTCCGAAGCGGAAAACTTTGCCGCCGAAAACATTTTCTCCGCAACCTGGAATAAAACCTCTGCAATTTCTGCAAGGGCATTCCTCATCAAAGCCGAAACAAAGTTTACCGACATAAACGAATATCTTTTATTTTTTGATTCTTACTACTACAGCACAAAGTTTGAGCTGGACCGCACCGAATATATTATGGAAGCCACAGATTCCCTTATTTCCAGTTACCAGCTCTTTTTGAACGAACTTTTAGCTCGCCTTGAACAGAAAAAAGAGCCTGCCGTAATTGCTTTTATGGCAAAAACTTATCCTTCTAAATACGAAGTGCTTCATAACGGCACAAAAGGCGTAAATATTCACCCTGCAAGCAACCTTGTAAACGCAGCACAGGCAGCTTTCCTTTCTCTTGCAGAAAATACTTCCACTTTAGTCGGCGAACGCCCTTACCTTTCTGTGCTTCTTTCCAAATGCGACTACACAAACGAGCTTTTTTCCGATGAAAAACAGCTTGCCGCCTGGATTGCACAGGGAATAGACTCAATTAAAGGTATGAAGAACCATCAGACGGCAAAACAGGCCGGAACCTGGGTAAAAGCGGGTGCAAAAATCCCTACAGGATTATCAATTTTTTCTCTTGTTAGATAAGACTTTTCTTATTATAATATAGATGTGTCTGAGCTATATATTGTAGGAACTCCCATCGGGAATCTTGATGACATTACCTTCCGTGCAATAGAAACCTTTAAAAAGGTTGATTTTATTGCCTGTGAAGATACACGTCATACACTGCAGCTTTTGAATCATTTTGAGATAAAAAAGCCGCTTATTTCCTGTAGGGCACAGAACGAAAAGGTTGCCGGCGAAAAGATTGTCCAGCTCTTAAAAGAAGGACATTCCGTTGCTTACGCAAGCGATGCCGGTACTCCGGGAATCAGTGATCCTGGGGCTGTTCTTGTAGATATAGTTAGAGATGCAGGGTTCCGGGTAACTCCGATTCCAGGTGCTTCGGCCTTTGCCACACTTATTAGTGCAGCTGGTTCAGGTGGAAAAACCCTTATTTTTGAAGGTTTTTTGTCGCCAAAACCAGGAAGAAGGCGCAGCCGCTTGAAAGAACTGCTGGCAACAGGAGATGCTGTAATTATTTACGAATCTCCGTTCAGAATTACTAAACTTCTTTCTGATATTGCCGATATTGACAGTGAAAGACGGGTTGTAGTTGGCCGGGAGCTTACAAAGCTGCACGAAGAAATTATCAGCGGCTCTGCGAGCGAATTACAAGAAGATTTTTCGGGACGAGAAAGCATAAAAGGTGAGTTTGCAATCTTTATTTCTGGCACAAAAAATGTTCAACTTTTATGTGAATCGGCCGATAATTAATTTATAGAGGGGTAGGAAGAAATGATGATAGACAAAATTGGTGGAGTAAATCCTCTGAACAATGTTCAAAACCTTCGCAAAACTGAGAATACTGCTAAGTATGATGACAACGCAGATTCAATTCATGTTTCAAAAGAAGCTGTCGAAAAGGCAGAAGCTTACTACCTTGAAAAGGTTGCGACGGAGACACCTGATGTCAGAGCTGACCGAATTGCAGAAATCAAAGAGAAAATTAAGGATCCGTCTTATTTGAGTGATGCTGTTATTCAGTCTGCCGCAGAAAAATTTATGACAAGTATCGGTCTCTAATGTATTTGACGTAAATTTTTAAAAAATTACAGCTGACAAAAAGAAATGGAAAGGACGGAATTATTGTATTCCGTCTTTTTTATTTGTTTTTATTTAATAAGGAAGAGGGAAAAAATGTCTGATTTTATTTTTAGAATTACACCAAACATCGTTTTGGGTTCTTACACTATCAACCGGCTTGGCCAGCAGATAACCGAATGGGGAACCCGCTTTATGATTATTATGGATCCTATACTTACAGAAATGAAAGTACAGGATAAGGTTGTAGAAGCCCTGAACGACCGAAAAATCGAAAACTTTGTTTTTAACGAGCTTACCGAAGGTAATACCACAAAAATTGCAGAAAGAGCCCTTATTCTGGCACGCGAAAGCCATGTTCACGGTATTATTGCCGTTGGCGGTACAAAAGCCCTCAGCATCGGCCGCCTTGTAGCTGCTTTCTTTAATGAAATCCACGACTTTTACACCTTTGTAGACGGTTCTCTTCCAACAACCTCACCAATCCCTTGTATTTGTGTTCCTACAACATTCAGGGAACCATTTGTATTTACAAACGAAGTTCCAGTTACCGATTCCCGCAACAATCAGCTTAAAATAATGAGGGTACAGAATAACCTTTGTAAACTTGTTCTGGTTGACCCTAACCTTATGCTTACTCTTACCGACAACCAGAAATCTACCATAGAAATTGAAGTTATGAATATGGCTACAGAAGCTTATCTTTCGCAAAAAGCTAACTTCTTTAGCGATATGTTCGTAGAAAAAGGACTCCAGCTCCTTTCTTATGCAATGGACGGCTCTCCTTCCCTTGAAATCACTACTCCTGAAGAAATCCTCCTTGCCCAGGCCGGTACAATGATTTCTCTTGCAACAGCCTCCAGCTCTCTTGGATTAAGCTCCCTGCTTTCCATGACAATCAATTCACGCTATAAGCTAAGCAAATCACTTGTTTCTGCAATCCTCTTCCCTTATGCAGTTGAAGATGCAGCCCAGTACAAGAGTGCCAGAATTGAACGTCTTGCAAAGGTAATGAAGATTGTCCCTGAAGATAATGAGCTTGAACGGGATGAAATTGTAAGAGCCTTTATTGACAATACACGCCAGCGCCTTGCAAAAGCAAAGCTCCCGGCCCGTTTAAAGGATTTACAGCTTTCTATTGAAAAGCTTTCGCTTGCCGTAGAAGATGTTCAGCAGATTGATATTGTAAACAAACTGCCACGAAGCATGACTACAGACGATATTTTTGACTTTGTAAAAGCTGCATACTAATCTTTAAAAAACTGATATACTTTCCTCTATGATTGAACCTGGCAAATTATTTCAGCTTGAAGGCGGACAGAAAAGAAGAAAATTAGCCCTCACCTTTGGAGCACTTGAACGCGACATTTCCGGAATTGCCGAAAAAGGCATGGAATACAACTTTAAGGAAATGTCGCGCGCTGACTACATCAAAAGAATTACAGAAGTCCTGCTAAAAGACCCAAAGCTTTCACAGGGAGCCGCCACCGAACTCAAAAAGCTACTTTCCCAAGAGCCAATAGATGAACTCCGCCTTTGCAATTGTGCCCGAAATCATCTTTTAGAAATAATAGGAACCTTTCCTGCTGAATGGGACCTTATAATTGCCCCGCACACCGCCCCAACCGATGAAAATGGACTTGTACGCCAGAGAGATTTTTTCCCCGGTGTTGCAGTTTATGCCGAAGATATACGTTCCCCTTTCAATATTGGCTCAATATTCAGAACCGCAGAGGCAATTGGTGCCGAAAAGGTATATATTTCGCCATTTTGTACCGACCCGGAGCAACCACGCGCAATAAGAAGCGGAATGGGCTGTATAGAAACCTTAGGCTGGGAACGCTGCACACTGGATGAATTACCGCAGGATATTCCTGTTTTTGCACTTGAAACCGGCGGAACAGACATAAACGAGTTTGTGTTCCCAAAAGAAGGAATCTGCATTATCGGTTCGGAAGAACTGGGCTGCAGCCCGGAAGCGTTAAAGCGTGCAACCTACGGCAGAGTTTCCATCCCGATGAAAGGATTAAAGGCTTCTTTAAATGTGGGAGTTGCGTTTGGTATATTAATGGAGAAGTGGATTGAGCATCTGCAAAAAAATTGGTGACACTTTAATTAGCGTACGCTTTGAATCTGTTTAATGATGTAGTCGAGCTTACCTTCGCTGTCTATTCCAAAATAATCCAATACATTCTGGTTTAACTGGTAGAACTCAACCTTCTTTTCAATATAATACTGAACAATATCTGCAAGATAAACGTAATTTATAATTTCTTTATACTTTTCCGGGGCACGTTCCGGCGCATTGTGGTACCTTATTACCTCTGAAACACAATCAGAAAAGCCCCAGGCCGAAACAAGCAGGCTTCCCGCTTTACAATGGCACCTTTCGTTATAGAACATTTCAAGTGCAATATCCGAAACCGCATTTACAACACTGTCATTATCAATCTTAGCCTTCTGCAAATCAGTTATAACCGAAAGGAATACACACTCTATGTCGTGCATCATTGCATAAACAAAAATTAAATCTGGTGTAACAGAGTTCTTAGGAGTAAAGTTCTTAGCAAGATTATAAGCATAAAAAGCAACCTCTGAACTGTGTGCCCACAAATCATTCTGCGGGTTCGGACCAGGAATTAGCCTGATCTGCGGATTATCTTCTGAAAAAATTGTTTTAAGATTCTTAATTCCGTGATAATCAATTGCATCAAGCAATGAACAGCAGCGTTTTTTAGCCGCGATTACATCTTTTAAAAGCAGGAATGTAAGTGTAACATCCTTACTGAAAAACTCAAGTAAATCAGGAATAGAAAGCTCCGGTGCATTCAACAGTTTGTTAACTTCTGCAAGATTTTTCTTAATCACAGGGATTGTTGTCTGCGTTCTTACAAAATCTTCAGATAAAAAATCCAGATGTTCTGCTATTTTTCCGTTAAGAGGTAACTCAATTCTTGTAACAGTTTCTTTATTTGTAGTAAAAACCTTATAATTCTGCTTTGAAAGCCCTATTTTCTGCAGCATAAGGATGATGATGATAATACCTAGTCCTGCACCTTCAGTCTGATCCAAAACCTTTGTAAATACATCTTCTATGCTGTCGTACTGCTGGGCAATACTGATTTTTTCCAGAATGCGCTGATTTTCGAACCTTGTGAGCACTGAATTGTTTCTTATTTCAATTTTTACAAAGTTTTCATCAACCTGCAGCACCAGTTTTACATATAATCCTGCTTTTTTCTGCTCTTCAAGATAATGATCAATATTGTTAAGGGTTTCTTCCTTAAAGAAAACCATTCCTTCGTTATAATCGAGCTCTTTATTTATGTCCAGATTTTTTTCTTTGAAATATACACGCTTTGTATTTGCTTTTTTGGCGTTTGTAAGAAGCTCTCCTACGCAGAACTTCAGGTATTCTATCATGTGGTCCTGATGGCATTGGGTAAGAAACTCAGATAAGACCTCCTGAATATACACTTCCATATTCTTTGGCAGAGTATATGTGGTTATCTCTAAAGGAGTATGTAATTTTACTGAGGTTTCTATTTTTTCTTTATCTTCTTGCTGTAAAGAAAAATCTTTATCATCCATCATATTACATTTTATAGCATAAAAGTCTAATTTGGAAGTTTTTTTGTAATACTCAATAAATTATTTTTACTTTTATCAACTTCACTTTTACCGATTTTTCATTATAACACATCATTATTATTTCCGCTAGTTTTTTTCTAGAGGATGCTCATTTATACCGAAACTCTCTTTTTTTGTACAATTTATTTCTTCCAATAAGACGGGAAGAAGAAAATTACCATTGTGTATAATTCAAGACGGCCTGCAAGCATTGCAAAGCAATACCACCATTTAACAAAGGCTGGTAAAAAACCGTAATTGCAGGAAGGTCCTAACGCTCCAAAACCAGGTCCTACGTTGCCAACCATAGAAAGCGCACCTGTAAGCGAAGTAAGAATATCCAGCTTGCCAAGACAGCCCACTCCGGTGGTAATGGCAATTAAAAGCAGGTAAACGGTAAGGAAAGAGGTAACATTTGAAACAATTTCGCTCTTACAAGGTCTTCCGTTGAGCCTTATACTGAAAACTCCATGCGGATGAAGCATTTTTTTAGTCTCATTATTCAACTGTTTTCCAAGAATTACCCAGCGGATTACCTTAAATCCACCCGATGTAGAACCAGAACAGCCGCCAATAAAGAACATCAAAAAGGCAATAAACTGAGCTGTAGAAGGCCATTCCAGGAAGTCGGCAGTAGAAAAACCTGTTGTAGAAAGCAGCGAAATCATCTGGAAAGAAGCATACCTTAAGCTCTTGCCAAAGCTGCCGTAAGTGGAAAGCAGACAAAGTGTTACTAAAAGAACACTTACAAAAACTATAGTAAGATAAGCCTTTAGCTCGGAATTGCTCTTAACTTCATCATTTTTGCGGAAAAGAATGTAATAAAACAGGCTGAAGTTTATACCGGCAAGGAACATAAATACGGTAATAACAATTTCTATTGCCAGAGAATTATAACCGCCAATTGAGGCATTCATTGTAGAAAATCCACCGGTTCCAAGTGTTGCAAAACCGTGCGAAAGTGCATCTACAAAATCCATACCGGCAATTTTAAGTGCAATTATTTCAAGGACTGTAAAGCCCATATAAATGCCCCACATTGCCTTTGCGGTTGTAGTGATTCTTGATGTGACCTTTCCTTTTTCCGGGCCTGTTGTTTCGGCTTTTATAAGCTGGAAACCGCCTACTCCAAGCAAAGGCAAGACAGCTACTGTGAGCGTAACAATTCCCATACCGCCAAGCCAGTGAGAAAGACATCTCCACAGGTTTATACTGCGTGGTAAAGACTCTATTTCGCCTAAGATTGTTGCACCGGTTGTAGAAAACCCGCTGAAGCTTTCAAAAGCAGCATCTGTAAACGAATTAAAGCTGCCGCTGAAATAAAGAGGAACAGCACCCATAAAGCTTGCTACTACCCAGGACATTGCTACTATAAGGAAGGTCTGACGGGTAGTAAGATTATATTTTACTTTTCTTGCAGGGATATTGATTGCCAGCATTAGAACAATGCTTATAGCCATTGGAATCGCAAACGGAAGAATCATTGCGTATTCCTCGTAAGCTATGGCAACTCCAATAGGAATTAAAAAGGTTCCGCCAACTATTCCCAGAAGAATCGATAATATTCTTAAAATATTCAATACAAACATAAAAACCTTCCAAAAGAGATGTCATTGTCGGACTTGATCCGGCAATCTTAATTAAGCATTTCCGGCAAAATAAGAAAGAACCTTTTTGCTGTTCTCTGATTTTGTTATGAGAACAAGATGGTCACCGGCAAAAATCTGAGTATTTCCGTTTGCAATTGAATATTCTTCTGTTCCAGACTTTCTGCTGAGAAGTGCCAGGAATGTTCCCGGATTAGAAACCTCTTTAAGCAGCTTGCCGGAAACCTTTGAAGATGAAGTGATTTCGCACTCAACTATTTCAAGCTCACCGGTTGTGATTGTATGAATCTCTTTTACAGCCTTACCGCGCAGATGACTCATAATGGAGTCTACAACGCAGTCTCGCAAAGGAACTGCAACATCTACACCAAGCTTTTCTGCAATTTTGGCAAAAGGTGCGCTAGTTACAAGACCAATTGACTGCCCTACTCCCAAAGATTCAAGATAAGCAGCCAGAACCATATTCATTTCGTGATTATGGGTTGCACAAATTGCCAGATCAAAGGTTGTTATGCCTTCTTCACGCAAAAAGCTTTCATCTGTTGCATCGGCACACATAACGCGTGCTTCAGGGAATCGTTCTGCGGCAACCTGTGTAAGCTCATCATCTGTATCTACAATTACAAACTCTTGAGTCTTTTTTGTTGCAAAGGACGAAAACAGCTTTGCTAACCCACTTGCCTTTGACGGACGGATAAGCTTTTCTGAAACAATAGTTCCAATCCTGCCGGCACCAATCAAAACAACCTTTTTAAGCTCTTTCTGAATTGAACCGCACAAAAGCTTTATGTCTTCAATATCTTTTTTAGAAACAAGAACTCCAAGCGTATTTCCGGCAGTAATAACAGTATCACCGGAAGGCAAAGAGGTTACTCCATCTTTTTCTACATAAGCTACAAGGAACTTTATTTCCGTTTTTGTCCTGATCTCTTTTAAGGAAACACCATCCAGCTCACTGCCTTCAAAAACCATCATTCGGGCAAGCTCAAGGTCTGAATTGGCAAAGGTGAGGATATTACCAACCGCCCCGTTTTCTACCGCACGCACAATTGCATCGGCAGCTTCTACATCGGGGTGAATCATATAATCTATGCCGTATAAAGGACGGTGTTTACCACCAAAATCGCCGGAATGCTTTTTTTCTGCAGCGGCTGTATTTACATAATAAGCGTAATTCCTTACACGGGCAATTTTCGTAATGTTCGGATAAACTGCATCTACAAGCGAACAGGTAATCATATTTACTTCATCTGAGCTTGTAACGCAGACAAGGGCATCGGCTTTTGCAATTCCTATTGATTCAAGAACCTCCAGGTTATTGCCATCATCACAAAGAACGGTACAATCCAGCATATTTGATGCATAGCGTACCGTTTCTTCGTTATTGTCGATGATTGTGACTTGATTTTTTTCATTTATGAGCAGTTTTGCAAGCTGAACGCCTGTAAAGCCTGCTCCTACAATAACGATTTTCATGGAATATATTATACACTAATTTTTGAATTACATCAAAAACAATTGGTACCAGAGCAGAATAAACGTATTATAAATACTTTGATTAAATAATGGCTCCCGGTCGTGATTCATAGGGCAAAAGCGCGCAATATTGCGCTAGACGCTGCATGTGGTATAGGAACTATTTAACTGCCGCTCCCGCGGCATCCACATGCAGAGTCTTTTTGCCCTATGTCTCACTCCCTCGCGCCAACTTTTATATCAATCATTTATAATACATTTCTTCGCGCTATTTTTTTGAAAACACTTCTTAAAAATTGTTTTCAATGTGACACTTAATTATTCGTCTTTAGCGGTTTCCTGAGAAAGCTTTGATTTCTTGTTTTTGGAGATGAAGATACCGGTATAAACAGCGGCGCAGACGATGGTGGCGGCGGTGGCTTCCAGAATGGCGTTGAAGGAAACGGCACCGAGAAGGGCAAAATAACCCATTCCGCCCATGGCTTCGCGAACATCTGCCCCCTTAAAGATATAAAGACAGCCGAGTACAAGAAGAGTGTGAACAACTGTGCTGAGCAAGCCTGTGATTGCGGCACTCAAAATCTTTGGCATTTTTGGAATAAGGGTAAAAAGCTTCCAGAAAAGCCATGCAGCAACGGCTGTTAACATTCTTGGAAGAACTGAACAGAGAGGATTTACAAAAAGAGGGTCAATTGCACCACTTGGGCTCATTGCAGCCTGAATAAGAGACATAATTCCAAAGGTTGCGCCTACAAACAAGCCTGAAGGAAGTCCTGCAAGCATAACGGCAATAATAAGTGGAATCTGCAAAATTGATATTGATGCAACTGCTCCAATTGGGATAAGTCCTAATTTTGTAATTCCAAGCACTATAACTAATGCTGATAAAGCTCCTGTTAATGCTAATTTCCGATTTCGTGAAAGTGTATCGTTCATGATATGCTCCTAAAAAGATGTTATTTTTAATTATTGGGAATAGTTTATATCATAATTCGTTTAAATATACAACATTAAAAAATTGATTAGTTCACTCATTAAAAAACAGATTAGTTCACGCCCAGACCAAATAATGCAAAATCACCTTTACACGGGTCGTCTGACCAGATTTGCTGGAGTTGGGCGGTGATTTGGCGGGCTGTAGTGAGGCTGGCTGGGGCGTTTTGTGCGATTAGATTCAGCTTTTTTGCTTCCTGGAGAACGTGGACGTCCAGGGGTATTATGAGCTGTGATGGTGGGAACCAGGTCCAGAGTCCGAGATCTACAGGGGAGTTCCGGCGGACCATCCAGCGGAGGAACATGTGAATGCGTTTATTTGCGGAGGTTTTACCTTTTGGGACGATGGCAGCTTGTGCAAAATATGTGCGGAAAAAGTCCATTGTAGAATCAGCAACAGTATGTTCACCGGCTTGGCAATCACAAAACTTTTGAACTGCATTTCCAAGTGTAGTATATTCATTCAAAATCTTTTCCAGAGCGGAAAATAGCTCAAGCATATCGGAATACGAATAAAAACGGTAAAACTTGCAGTCGGAGCATGCAAAATCGGTTTTGTACTGCCCGGATTTTAGCCAGTTTGCCATTCCAGCCGATTTATCAGCAAGTTCAAAAATGGAGCGGATTTTGGGGATAAACTGTTTGCGGTTCCCAAAAGAAAGCATTGCGGCAATAAAACAGGCAGGTTCAACATCATCAGCAGAAGAATACCAGCGGATAAATTGGCTTGGGTCCTGTTCGGTAAAGCTGGCAGTTTCGTATTTTTGGGCAAGTTTAATAAGCAGCTTTTTAGTTTCGGGAGCTATAAGGATTTCCTGTTCCATAAATATTCCATAGGATTCCGGTTCATAAAACAAATTAAAGCGGCTGCTTATGACCAAACTGCCACACAAGAATTACAATTGCAATTTCAATTACGCCAATGGCAATCATAAGGAAAATATGTTTGTCCTTTGGCTTGCTGACTCTGACTGTAGAAATAAAGGCAAAGCCCGTAACAATGATGAAAATCAGATAAATAAGGGTTAAATCCTTTTGGGTAACGTACTGAACAAGAAGGATTGTAGGGAATAAAAGTGATGCTGACGTTACCGGAACACCGGTGTAGAACCGGTTTACGCCGCCTTCATGCTCCTGCCGTTCATCCTCTACAACATTAAAATGTGCAAGACGGATTAAAGCGGTAATGACGTACAAAACAACTATAACATAACAGAAAACATCTAGAATCTTTGAAGAACTAATGAAAAAATCAGACTGCCTCATCATGGCAACTGCAATACAGACAGGAAGAACACCGAATGCAACTATATCTGTAAGGGAGTCAATCTGAATGCCGAACTTTTTTTCGTATTCGGTGCGGTTTTTCTTTGTGCGGGCAACTTTTCCATCAAAGGCATCGAACAGCCCGGAAAGCATAAGGCACAGAGCAGCGGCATAAATCTTCTGGTACCCTAATGATAAAAAAATGCCTATATTTGCGGAAATCAGGGAAAAATAAGTCAATAAAACTGTGTAGTCATAAACCCCAGTCATTTTTGATTCCTATTTATTTGCTATTTATTTTTATTTACAATGCGCTCTTCAAACTTACCGGTAGCAATTTCAATGTAGCGTACAAACAGAGAAACCTTGTTTTCTTCGTTTAAGGAGCTCCAGATTGAGTTTGTAAGCTCATCTATGTTACCGGAAATGTTCAACTTTACCGGTTCGCCTTCGAAGCTTGGAAGAGGGTTGCCGTCGCCCATATAGGTGTGGATATAGTGACCTTGGCCTTTCTGTGGATTGTCGTAAGTATAAGTAAAGCGCAGGGTATTGTCCGGATTTCCATCATCACTCTTTAAGATTGAAAGAGAATATTCGTAGTTTCCACCGGTGATGTCCAAAAGGGAAGAAATACGTGGTGTATAGTTAGGAGCATCGTGTTCGTATTTGCGGCAGCGCAGTGACTGTTCAAAAGTAAGTCTCTTGCTTAAACCTTCGTAGATTGTATCTGTCTGGTCGCCGTTTGTAACGATTGTTCTGTCTCCAAGTGTTCGGACTGCGGCATAAATTATAAGACTTGGGTCACCTGCAATTAAAGAAGGATCAAAAGGCTTTGTTCGCACTACTTCGCTGCCATTTTCTACATCAACGGCAAAAATACGGTTGCGGCTTCCGGCACTTCGTCCCATTGTCCAGTAAGCAGAAACTGCATATTTTCCATCATCAGAAAGACCGGCAATAATACCACGTCCAGGATAAGTTGTACTGCTAAGTTCTTTTTTCAAATCTGTAATTTTCATACTTTCGTCCTCTTATTTTCCAAGTTTTAATTCTGCCTGATAATGCAGTCCTTCAAGAACCTTCATCACAGCGGCAACGGTTTCTACCTTAGGATCCGGACAATCTTCCGGCAAACCAGCCAGAACATCATTACGGAACTTTTTACATTCAATAATCGGGCTGGCAGTCATTGTGATTGTATCTGGTACAACAATATCAGAAAGCATATCATCAGGGCTTTCAGGATTGATTCGCAGACAGTTTCCGTTAATTGAAACAAGAATCATAATGTCAAAAAGACGGAGATAACTGTCCATTTCGCGCAAACCTTTTTTAGTTTCCGGCTTACCTGGTCTGTAACGTGTTCCACTTGGGAAAACTGCAATTACCTGACCGCGTCTTTTACAGCCATCCATAGCACGCATAGCCGCAAAATTGATTTTTTTGGCTCTTTTTTCTTCTTCCAGCTTTTCTTCTTCGGAAATATCCTTGTTTTCAACAGCGTTCAAGCTACGAGAAGGATAAACAACAACACGGGTAAAGCTTTCAGTAAAAGCACGAACGCCTGGATCTGCTTCGTTCAGCTTCATTCCGGCAATTGCAACAATTCTTCCAGCCAAATCCTTTGACCATTCTTCGCCCTGCTGCTCCAGCAGATAAATAAATGCCGGTAAATCCATGTTTGAATAATGCTCCAGCATAAAAAGTCCGCGCTTGCCTTCCTTTACAGCATCGTAAAAAGCCTTAAAGTTTTCTACATTTCCAAGCCCCGAACCAGGCAGAACATTATCCTTT